>JAWXUA010000072.1:0-13466 GCA_044433065.1 Pseudomonadota bacterium | reverse complement strand
AACTTCAACCTTGGCGCCTCACCTGCCAAAGTCTCATCAGTAGTCAGCTCAGCGTATTTGCCACCAATCATAACGTTCACAGCATCAAGGAGTTCAATACTCCGCGACGTGCTACCTCTTGTAAGTGTAATACTAGCCATACTAATCATCCACCGTGATTGTGTAGCCATCTAAGATGAGCGTTGGTGTTGCTAGGGACGAGTTAAACACGCCAGTAGTACCCGTTACACCACCAGTCATCGTGCCACCGGATTTTGGTAGCGCCGCATTGGCAGTAGTGCTAGCTGTGTTGGCTGTAGTCTGCGCAGCCGTCGCCGCACTCTGCGCCGTTGCAATGGCCGCATTCACCGTAGCCGCGAAATTGGGGTTATCCCCCAAGGCCGCGGCCAGTTCGTTGAGCGTATTCAGCGCATCAGGCGAACTATCCACCAAGGCCGCAATCTGCGTAGCCACGTCAGCCACACTAGCCTTGCTTGCAAGAGCTGTGGTCAGCGTCGTCTGTAAAGTTTCCAATGCCGCCGTAGTCGCCTTGCCTGCAAGTGCCGTATTGGTTTGCCCTGCAAAGGTATCAAGCAAGGTCAAAGCCGTAATAATGCGCAAAACATCTTCGTCGAGCTTATTGTCCTTATGCGGCAAGGGAAGTTCTAAGGTGTCAGTTTTATAGTCAATCATACCTAGCTCCTTCCATTACACAATGGCCATAAAACGGATATTGCGCACCTGCGGACGCGCCGCGCTCGTACCCGTCAGCGTAAATCTTGCCTTAATGGAATCAACGTTGCTCAAGGTCGAGGTGAATGAAAACTCAACAAGACCGTCGCCTTGTTGCACGTTGCCGGCCGCCGTAAGCGTCGCCCATGTGCCGTTGTCTTTTTGGATTTTAGCCACAACGCTTGCGCCAGAAGGAATGTCCGCGTCATACACAAGCAACGCCTTACTCGCGCTCGTAGCAGGGATGGACCGCGTATAATAATCGGCCGTGGTGGCAACAGTGCCCACCATGAGCTGTGTGGCTGGGTACAAAACAGGGCTTGCCGTCTCCGTCCCAGAGAGCACCGCTGACACCGCAATGTCGCCTGAAGTTGGCGTATCAAGGCGCACCGTTTGGCCCGAAGCCACCGCCATGGTGTCACCGTTTGGCATGGTCAGCACAAAATCCACGCGACTTTCTGGACTTGGATTTTCCACAATGCCAAAGACCATCAAGTCTGTAGCATCGTCCACCTCCACCGTGCCAAGTGCCACCGTGCGGCTCTGTTCAAAATGCGCATTAAACAGCCTAAAGGCTAAGTCCTTATCTTGGTGCGCCGTCCATGTACTTGCATTGCTTGAAGAAAGGAGTGTGCCAACGGTATAAGGTTGCGCCGTCACCCACGTTTGTACATGGCTGTCAAAACTACCCACTTGTGCGAGTTCAAGCGCCGTCACCGATTCATCGGCCAGAACAACGAGCGCGTACTCTTCACCAGACTTCAAGGCCACAGGGCTATCAAACAGAATCCGCGTATGCGTGCCCGTGACAAGGCTTGCTTCGGTAACAACAGCTTCGGCAAGCACCGTGCGCGACGGGAAACCAACTTGTGTATCGCGAATTTGTACACGAACGTCACCGCCTACAGCGGAAAACCATAGGTCCACACCGGCAAGCTGTACGTCGCGCTCTGGCGTAAACGTTTGCGCCAACGGGTCTACATAAACGCGCCAACGATAGGTATTGTACGTGGTAATGTTCTGCAAAGTCCGTACTTTAAGCGTGCCTTGGCCCACAAAGGTCGACGTAGCTCTACTTGCCGCGCCCTGAAAAACAATTTCCTTAGAACCTGCAGGAATATTTTCTGGAATGGTAAAATGTCCAGTAATAACACCGTTTTGATTGGCTCTTAATGTCATGCTCATCTCCTATGCAGAAGGCGTCACAGTAGCGCCGTCAAAAGTCACGCTTTCCAAAATTTCAGAAGGCCCAAAGCCAGAAAGCTCAAAGTCAACTCTAATAGGCCGTAAATATTCAATGTCTTCCGTAGGCGTGCCTACAAGCTTTGTGGACGTGGAGGACGTTGTAGAGGAATAAACGCGCCAGTTTGAGTCGACATACCCAGACCAACCCGTGGAAAAAACTTTAGTTGTAGAGCTTTTCCACTGCGTTTCCGTCTCAGTCCAAAAGTCTTTGTCAGGCGAAATAACGGCCTTAGCAGGCAGCGGCTCGAAAGCCATGTAGGGATTGACCTGCATGGAACCCGTGCGCAACGTTTGCGACAAGAGAATCTGCACCGTGTATGGCAAGACTTCGGGCTTCGTAACGTTGGCGGCGAGGCTGTGTGCGTCGCCATCAATGGGCAAGGTCAGGCAATCATCCACAATGGCCGCCGTCTGCTCACTGCCAGCATCGCGCATGGAATCATCAAGCAACGGGTCAACAAAAAGGCCAACACACGCACCGGCTTCACGGGTAAACACGTCGCTTTCAAGACGTTGGCGTGCAATTTCAAACAGCGCGTAATCAAGACGTTCGTTGATTTTCTCAATCTCCGAAAAGGCCACAACGCGCACGGAATCGTTCACAACTTTAGGCGTACCGCGCCACGACTGATAGACACTGGCCAAGGAAAGCACGGAGGAAGGCACTTCAGGCGCACGGGCGTTCAGCTCGCTTGCTACGCCTTGCACCCAACTAAACAGGCCATCAGACGTAAGGCAAAGGCGGTCAATGCGCGGTAAGGCTTGCTTGTAATTGACAAAAATACTGGAACCGCTCACCGCACCAGAAACGCTAAAACCATCGTAGTCCAGATTTTCAGGCTCAATAACGACGATATGGTCGTAGGTAACGCTGTACGTGGAACCACTCGCAGGCTCCGAACCCGACAGCGACCAGTCTACTTTGTCCGCGGTTTTGCGGTAGTCTGTGCCTTGTGTATAGGTCACGTCGCCTTGAACCACGCTGACAATGCTCACTACCGACGTGTCTGGCAAATCGTCCAGTGCCCCAGAATACGTGCCATGAACCATGCTCACCGTCTTACGCCGCGTACAACGGAGCGACAAAACTTCGTGAATAGGAGCGTGCGCAACGTCGACGCGATAACTACTTCCTGACCCTGCTTGATGAATTTCGGTGTCGATGAGCCGCAAGTCTGGCACAGGTTTGTGTACGATGCGCTTGTCCGTCGCAAGTTCAACGCCATAACCGTTCACCCGTGCGCGGCCAGAGGACACGGTAAACTCTTGTGTATTACCGGATACTTGGCCCTGAATAAGCGACAAACCGTCGGAAACATAGGAACCGCCGCCCGTAGAATCGCGGTCGTAACGTGCCAAACTTTGCGTAAAGGCGTCGAGCGTTGGCGGTGCTTCTTTGGCCCGAACAGCACCGTCGTCAACGGTGTACACGGGATAAAAATCCGCTTGGCCAGAACCGGCATCATAACCCATTCAGGCGTCACCTGCAGACGCCATGCGCCGGCTTCGCCTTCACCGCGCGAACCAACGGCCGGATTGTAGAGCTTTTTGTCGTTCTTTTCAGAAATGACCTTTTCCACAAGACGCACGCCAATATACACCGTGCCCGTAGTTGGAATGGTGAACGTTTTAGGCGCAAGACCGCGCACCGCATCGGCAAGGTAAATAGCGCCGGATGACGCCTTTACTTTGCCGGCTTCATCAATAACCACTTGCGCATCGCGGATAATGTCGCCGTCTTTAAAAAGCGCGTCGGCAACGGAACGCAAACGGTATTGTGACGCGGACTGTGGTTCGTTCAGCTTCGTACCTTGCAACGTGTAGCCGTCGCGATAGAGCACGCGCTCATAATTTTTGCTTGCATCAAAATTATTGTAATAACTAGCTGGCATTGTTGTCATAATACGACCTCGTAGGTATTAGATAGGCAAGACAAATTCAATGGACTGGCGAACAGACGGGCTACGCTCAATGGTTGGCATGACAATTTGCGCCGCAAGCATAATACCGTTGTCGGTCACTTCCGAGGGCACAAAATAGCGTTGACCGTCGGGCAAATCCGTGTCTACTTCGCCGCCCATAAAGACCGCCATCTCGCGGATGGTAACATTGGATGCGTCGGCATAGTCAAAATTGGTCAAAATATAGACATATGGCGTAGGCGTGTCTTCGGTCACAAGGGTATACCGCGCTTCTTCCACAGCCCCTTGAGCGCCGGCAGAGATTGGGATGACAATGTCGCCGCTTTCGTCAGGCGTCACATAGCCAACCTTGGTGGGGATACGGCGACCAACTTCAGCCACCAGTTCCGTCATGCCAACAATGGACGGTAAATTATCTTCAGTCCAAGATGCAGAACCTGTGCCCCATGCAAGATGCAATGGTTGTTCAACAATAGCTTTAGCAATAGGGGCACGACCAGATGTAGTAAGGGTAGCAAGAGACATAAAAAACTCCGTAGGTAAAAGATTATTGTGTTGAAATACTAGCTTCATCGGCCCAAGTATAGATAGAACTCCACACGCCTTGCCATGAAGCATCGTAGAAAAAATGTATTTCCGTATGCGGCGCATACTCTTGCGAGCAAGTTTGTACACTTGTGCGTGCATATATGGCTGATTGTATGGAATGCTCTATGGTAGTCGTCTGAATAGTGTGGTGCATATGCACGGCACATTCTGCAAAAGAAAAATCGTTTGCAGTACTCATGCTATGCAATTCTTGTATGGTACTCAAAATGTCATGCGTGATAATACTTGGCACTTGCATACCTAACACCGTCAACCCAGCCATAAAGGCATCAAGGGCAATGTCAGGCTGCGTCGTCACGGTGCTATGCGCCTGTAATGCACATGGTGCGTAAGGCTCACGTATCATGCTTGAAATAGACAATGTATTTTGCATGGCTAAGATTGGTATACCAACATCAATACATGGAGTGAGGCATGAAGCGGTATGTATTTCCATTATTCGCAAACGCAATTCCTTGCGCTCGTTGTCGTGTTCAGATAAGGAAAAATTAGAAAGTACAGCAGGATTGTCTATGGTAACGGCATATGTCGCGCCAAGTCGTGCATTGATATCGCCAAGTACAATGTCATTGCTTAGCTCCAATTGCGAACGGTCAATAGTGCGATAGTACATGCTAAACGTTGGCAATTGTCTATCAAATCCAGTAATGTCTAACCAACCTCGAGCATCCCAAAATCCAGACCAAGGTCGAGGTACAGAAGCGCGTTCGGCCCATAAAATACTGAACAAAGCAGAATTGCAAAATTGCGGCGCTGCAGTAGCACGTTGCCCTAACGGCGAAATACCTACGATGAATCTGTCAATATACGGAATACGTGCGCCGCAACGTTCGGTGCGCCCTGCAAATACAGTGCTTGCATCAAAGAAATCATCGCTTTGCGTACTGTATTTTTTGCCAAACGACACCAAAATTTCATTGCCCATATCATCTATGAGCGGCGTCCCAGAGTAATAGCTAAGCCAACCTTCACCCAAAATGGGGCCGTTACCCACAACAATGGGACGCATGTCGTATTCTGTGGTGTATACTCGGGCGAGAACGGAGCGTGCAGGCTTATATTCTTGAATAAGCCATACTAAAAAGTCCAAACTTTCTGAACCCATAGACAAATTATTTTGCAGTACAGAATTGGAAAGCTGCACTTCAAATTCTGCCCAACGTGAAGGGGTAAAATCTTTAAGGCTATGAATGCTTTTAGTTGGAAAGCCATAAAATGCCAATATTTGCGACAATCCTTCGACTTTGCCACCAAGCATATGCCATGCGTAGGCATGCGCAACGCGTGCCCTAAACGCATCGTCACTTTCCGTCTGGTGGCGTACAAGACCACGACTTGTGCCGTGCAAGGCCACCATATCTTTTTCGCAAAGCTGCGGAAAAAACTGCTCGCGTAAATACACAATGTCGCGCTGACTTTGGTCCATGATATGCGCGAGACCTTGGGCAATTCCTTGAAGCGGTCCTTTGTGATAAAGCCACGGCAAGCGCAGTATCTTACTAAAATATTTCCATAATTCAGACATGATTACATCTCGCTAGCTTGGCTTGTGACAATAACAAGGGACGCCAGTTGCGCCACACTGTCGTGAGCAATGCAAACGTCACAGGCAGGCTCCACCCATTGCACCGTCTTTACGCCTACCACCGCCATGACCGTATGCGTAAGAAGGCTAAGCGGCACATCGTGCCCAATTTGCAAGGCAGTAATGTCACTTAAAGGACTTGTTTCAGCAAAAAGCGCATAGATTTGCTCTTCAACTTGGCGCTGTATGGTGTCAGCATTGCCAAAAATATATGTAATTTGCACATACAATGTAACTGGAACAGCCACAGGAGACTTTACAAGCCAGTCGTCATTGATTGGTACATGCGGCGCAATGGCTTCACGTACCTTTTCTAAGAGTGATTCTGTAGGCAAAAAGTCAGAACCACGCACCACAATATCAACAGTACCTTGCCCTCGTGGGTGTTTATCCAAGATAGACACAGACGTTACCCCTTCAACGGAAAGCGCCCAACTCTCATATGCATATTTAGTGCAACCATTGTTGGCCTTCCATACAAGGCTATAACGATGGGCAAGTTGCGCGTCCGTCTCTTCGTTGGCCCCTTCGCTTGTAAGCCATGCCAAAGGATTCAGGACCTCGCCAATACCTGCAACAGGCGTGATTAACTCGCAAATTTGCCCAGTGCTCACGTTGGAACTTGCGCCATAACTTTCCGCCACCACAGGCACGTCCACAAAGTCAGTGCCTGCCAAAAGCACCACGCTTGCAGGGTTGCTATAGCGGTACATTTCCCCTGTGCCATCAGGCTTGGTGCGGAAAATACGGTCTTTGGGAATATTGATATTACCAGCCGTACCACCTTCAGCACGATAACAGCGCACAATACCAGTGGCTTTTGTGGCCTTACGACGGCTTAGATTGACCCCACCAGCGTGGAGGTCGAGCCATTCGCCCGTGGCGTGGTATGGCGCGGCTTGCGAAAGGAGGCGCTCTAAAAAATTATACAGTTGCCATTGGCCCCATGCAAAAAGCTCAATGAAACCGCGCACAATGCCCTTATTCAGATTAAGACGAGTAGGCAAAAAACCTTGGGTTGCAAGGGCATCTTGCGCAGCATCTATGAAGCCAAAAAGCAGGCTACGGACTTCATCAATACTTTTTGAAATAGGAGGAAGCTTGAGCACGGCAACGCCTTTATATGTAGCTGTCGAGGCTATTGGTACGAACTAAAACGTCACGCAAAACAAAGGTAGACGTGCGCGTATCAACCTGTAAAATAAGATTATTAGGCATATATTCGCCCACAAAGGTAAAGCGGAGCTGTGCAGAAATGGACGTGGCATCCCAAGACACAACAGAACAAGACACGGAACCCAACATAACCCGTGGATCTTCTTCCACGCGCATAATCACTTCCGACTCAAAGGCCGCTCGTGTGGACGTAGTGGACTCTTCTAATATCCAATCATGAAGCAGCGAACCAAAGTCGCTATCGTAAAACAGCTCGCCAAGCCGCGTAAAAAGCCGTAAGCGTATGTCTTGCAAGCCCGTTTCGACACCATCGGTAAGCACTAGCTCACCATTGGCCGAAAGTTTTGCTTGTCCGTTGTTATCAAGGGCTATATCTTGTCCCCAGAGGTCTTGGCTTGTATTGTTCATAGGGGAAATATTGCCCCGAAAACAAAAAAAGCGCCCGTACTGGGCGCAAAAGGTGCGGAGATAAAATTATGCCTAAGCTATCGAGTAAAGAAGCAAAGAAAAATCAGAGAAATATTGATGAAGCTTTTATTCATAGGGAAGATTCAAACAGATCAGGAGGATACAAAACAATAGATGTTCAAGAAGCAACTTGGACATGGCATGGTTCACCATCTATTTCTTTTAAAGAGGGATTCTCTTACTGTAGTCCTAATTATACTGGTGATTACAATGACTTTCATTGCACCTGCATCGAAGACCATCAAGGGGGCATCAGTTCAGAATTTTCACCATCATATCAACATTTTAATTACAATAAAGCACAAGACATAATGACAATCAAAGGCCATAAAGGCGGACTGGATTATACTGTTGAAATTAAATTTAAATAGTCCCACCGCTCCGACTGCCGGCACTGCTATTACCACTGGTGTTTAAATCACCAGAAATACTGACGTTGCCTTGCTGTACAATACTAGGCGCACTAAGCGTTAACGTGCCTTGCGCCGTGATGCTTGCGTTGCTTCCTGCCGTAATACTAGCGTTGCTACTGGCTTCAATACTCGCATTCTTTCCTACCTTGACCCTCCAGTTCTTACCTGCTTCCGTTACAACGTTTTGCGGTGTCAGGGTAATAATCTGTTGGCCTTCATCGATACGAATTTCCACGCCATTCTCATATTGAATGACAAATTCTTTAAGCTTAGTTTTAGGCGCGCTATGGCCGCCACCCCACCGAATATTGCTAATAAATGGATAGTTCGGGTCGCCATCGTAATAGCTTAGGTCGCACAGACTGCCAACTTCTGGTGGGCAAACAACACCACGATTTTTACCGCCCCACATAACAGGCATGGCTACTTTAGGCACAATAGGTTCCCGAGTGTCTTCTGTCTCATTATTGCGAAGTGGTTGCACGTCTACATAATATTGCCCATTTGACGCATACGTTGCCACAACCTTTGCTTTTTTGGTGATACGGTAATAATGGCGCAAGTTTGGCATACAAAGCTCAATAGCTTTTTTCAGCACCTGCAATGGGTTCTGCTTTCCTTTTTCCTGCATATTCTCCTCCTACAATGGTGTAAGTCTTGTGTTTAACAAGGAAGCAAGGCGACTTATGAGGGGCGCATAGATAAACTATGTAACCCGAAGAAGGGGCCTTGATGACGTAGTAAAACGCAAGAATCGCACCATTGCTAGCCCCAACCTTGCTCTTTGCCGTATGTTATGGTGCTCGTATTGCCCTTAGCCGACAAGGTATGCACAACTTCCAAAGCCCTAAAAGAACCGTAGACGCCGCGCCGCACGTCGCGAATTTGAATACGACGGCTTGCAATCAGATTAGGCAAGAGCACAGAAGTAATCACCCCCGTTCCCTTACCCACTGGCGGCGTATGGACAAGCAAGTTCTCTGCGGTGGCAATGGTATAAACATCACCTTCTTCATCACCAGCGCTCCACGTCAGCCCATTTGGGCCAAGCCATGAGGCGTGTGCGGAAAGATCATGGCCAAAAGAAGTGCTTAACGTCATATCAAGTTGCTTTATGGCACGAGCAACGGATACATGCGAAAAGACTTGATGCGGTAATATTTCATCAGGAATATTAACATTGCTAACAGCTAAGCCCGTCATAGAAAGCAGGCGTCTTGCTACAACCTTGGCTGATTCCCCATAAAAAGATTCCGTGACAAAGGTCGTGCTCAAAGCCTTTTCCATGCCCACACAGCGCAATATGAGCGCGTTTTCTTCACCGCTTTTGCTTGGCGGTTGGTCAATACTGTCGAGCGTTCCCGTCCATTCATGCCAAAGCTTCTTTTCCCTACGATAGCCAAAGCGCAAGGCCACAGCGTCGCCCATCGCAATGTTGAGGCGCACGTCACCAAAAGGATCGGGAACAGTAATAACAAGGCTTGAAAGCACAGCGCGGCGCTTGTATGAAAGCACAATACGAGAACTGCGCAAAAGTTCCACACCGCCTACCGTACAGCGAACGCTTACCCCTTCAATCATGACAAGTCTCCGCTGATAATATATTCTTCTAAACTAGCGGCATCACTTTCTTTTTTACTTGCAGTCTCAGCAAGTTCTTTAGCGGTAGGCGTCTTGGCTTCGGCTTCCTCAAGCTTGATGATTGGCGGACGATGTTCAACAAAAGCAAGAGATGCTTGTATTTCATCGCTTCCCGTGGCTTCCGTCGTATCAAGGCGACTAAAAACCACGTGGCGAACAGAACGAGCGAGCAAGTGGCGATTGGTCACGGTGAAAATTTGCGGATTAGCCTCACCATCTTGTGATTGAAAAGTACGTGAAAGGCTTTCGACTTTATCATAACATGTGCTGCTTTCGTCCGTCAGAAGGTACAAGGTCAGGCTTATGTCCGCATCTTCCCAACCCTGCGGAATATTGCGCTTACCGCTTTGCCCATCAACATTTTGCTCGTCAAAACGAACTGCGCCCTTAATGCTCAGCGCACCCAAAAGACCAGGGACTTCTGTGCCGTTCAAGCGGACTTGGCCATCTTCAAAGCTTAATAATTTCATGACACAGCCCCTCCGTATTCGCCCGTATATTCCAAAATAGTCTCTTGCAAAGCCTCCAAAAAGCCTTCTGCATTGGCGACATTAGGTAAGGATATGGAGCCAATATGAACGGTTATGGACGTATCGCCGCGATGTGCCGAAACTTTGTTTTCCTTTTCTGGTACTTCGGGATTAGCTACGATGGGAGCAGGAATTTGTGGTGCAAGAGTGTCGCTAGAAAATCCCTGCAAAGCGCTTTGCATACTGTCACCGACGTGCCCTAACGCCGTGGACACGGTCTTTTTCAGTGCGCTAGATTCCCCCAGAACACCTTCACCGATGGTGGACATGAGCCGTTCACGAGACAAGGTAAGCGTTGAGAGAGGCCCCTCTTTAGCGTCAGAGAAAGGCAGAAGGTTGCGCACGCCAGAAAGCGCGTCGACAACGGTATCTTTCACGGCTAAGGCTTTACTGGTAATGCTTTCAATAAACGTGCCTAATAGCTTGGCACCGCTATCAAAAAGATTCAGCGAGGAAAGATATTCCACAGCAGAAGCCCATGCTTCCCGTATCCAGTCGCCAATCGTAAAAAAGTCCGCAAAAGCCATCAACGACGTACAAAAGTTATCCCAAATACGTTGCGCCATAGCCGTAGCAGTGCCAAAGTCACCAGTAAACAAGGCAATAATCATGCGGAATAGCGACACAAAGCTGTCAAAACCGCGCATGAGTTGACTGAGCATAAGACCAATAGCTTCAAAGCCAAAGGAAAAAGCCCCTGCCAACATATCGCCAAGCCCAGAAAGCAAAGGTTCCAACATAGGCATGATAGCGTCAACGCCATCTGTAATACCTTGCCATAGCTCATCAAAGAGTTTTTTCACGCCGAAAAGTACTTTGCCAATGGAAACAAGGAGCTTTTCTAGGCCAGCGGCTTTAATGTCCTTGGCTAGTTCGCCACGTATTTCAAAGGTTGAACCTGTAAGCGAATCAAAAAGGGCCACAATTTCTTTCACGATAAGTGAGAATCGGCCAAAAAAGCTGTTCACAATATCTGCTATGCCACCGAAATTTTTTGTATAGGCAAGATACAGAAGGCCAATAGCGCCAACAATAAGCCAAATTGGCCATGTGATACCAAGAAGAGCTGTATTGATAAGAGCAAGCTGTCCTGCAACAACACCACAAACAGCGGACCATGCCCACATAATGCCAGAAATAATCGTAATGGCAATAATAAGACTTGCAAGGACAGCAACACTTTTCACAATAAATGCACCGAATGTGCTTTGTGTAAAGGCATCAAGAATGCGTAAAAAAGACGTTATGGCATCAATGCCTGCACGCGCTACAGGTAAAAAAATAGTTCCAAGGCTTATTTGCAAACTTTCAAAAGCAGAACTCATGCCACGAACAGAACCCACAAGGGTATCGTTCATACGCTGTGCCATTTTTTCTGCTGTACCACCGCTTGCGTTGAGTTGTTCTGCATATTTTTGCAGTGCGCCAATGCCTTCTTTTTCAATAAGTTCTGCAAAACCTGCAATGGCTTCCTCACCCACAATAGTTTTCAAGGCGGCGATTTGTTGAGCAGAACCCATACCTTCAAAGGCCCTTTGACATTTCACCCAGAATAGCAACTGGGGACCGCAAATTGCCAGAAGCATCCTGTACCGTAACACCAAGCTGTTCAAAAAGTGCTTTAGCTTCTGTGGTAGGCGCAGAAAGTTTGTTCAACATGGCCTTTAAGGTCGTGCCTGCTTGACTTCCCTTAATGCCGACATTGCCTAGTAGACCTGCCATAGCCGCCGTTTCTTCAAGGGATAGGCCAGCCATACGCGCCACAGGGGCAACATATTTCATGGTATCCCCAAGGAGCTCCATGTTGACATTAGTCGTGGCACAGGTAAGGGCCAAAGTGTCGGCAACGCGATTCATTTCTTTTGCTTCAAGACCAAAAGCAGAAAGAATATCCGAGGAAATGTCAGAAGCACGGCCCAGATCCATCGCTGTAGCGGCCGCAAGATTGAGTACCGAAGGCAAGGCGGCAAGATTTTGTTGAACGGTAAAACCTGCCATAGCTAAATATTGCTGTGCTTCTGCGGCTTCTCTTGCGGAGAACTGAGTGCTTGCCCCTAGCTCACGTGCCTGTTTGGTGAGAAGCTCCATGTCCTGAGCGGAAGCACGGCTTACCGCACCAACTTTGGCCATCTGGTCCTCAAAAAGGGCGGCAGTCCGAACACTAAGACCCAAAGCACCTAACAAGCCCCCTGCGCCTAAGGCTACAGGGGCCATTGCATTCGCCAAAAGTCCCATTTTAGCAGAAAGGTTGCCCGTAGCTAGCTCTGTCACTTCCATATTCTTGCGCAAATGCTGCAAAGGGCTTGAAAGTAAGTCCACAAGGGAGAAAGTGGCAAAAGCATTAAACGCTTCCATAGGCAACCTGCTACGTCTTTGAAAACATTGTGGATAATGTTGTAAAGTAGCGTTTCTCAATAAATTTTGCTTGAGATAGCTCTTTACTCCATGCGCTCACATCGTCACTGGGACGAATGTGAAGCCAGTACAAAATAAGTGCGTCCCCTTCATCAAAAGAGGAAAGGTTTAGTTTCCCAATTCAGCGGAAATGCCCACGCCTTTAATAATGGCCGAAGAGAAGCTAGTGGCAATGCCAGCGTATTCTTCCATAGCGGCGAGTAACGCTTCCTTGTCGTCAGGATGCACCACATCAATAAGCAGGTTGCGCGAGGCTTGCCCTGCATTTTTTGTTGCTGCATTTTGAAGGCGCTGAATGTGAGCTTTTGTCGGTTTTGCAAAACGGTACGTGAGGCTTACTTCTTCAACACCATCAGTGGCGTCGCTCTGAGAAGCCCAAGGGTCCACAAAAGAGTGTGTAAATTCCACATCCTTACGGCCCGTTTGATTATCAGACATAATGTTCTCCTTTAAAGGTATTTGAGATGGCATAAAGTACGCATAAATAAAAAAATGCGCCCGTAACGAGCGCATTGTGTGCAGATAATATTTTAGAAACTTTAGGGAAACGCTGATTTAATAGGATTTTTGTTTCCTAGCGAGGAAGCCGAATTTTTAGAAAACCGCGGTGTATATAGACATACATAAGGTTTTCGAAAAAGGGCTGACGAAGTGATCTGCTCCCCGTCAAGTAGACAGAGTAAAAAGTCCCCCCCCCTATCTGTAATTACGCGGCCAGTTTTTCCCGGTACTCTTTCGGGGAAAGCTGGCC
>JAWXUA010000071.1:0-13619 GCA_044433065.1 Pseudomonadota bacterium | reverse complement strand
CTCATCCACAAATAAAAGTCTTTGAAGGGGATGGGGGTCTGGGGGAAGGGGAAACTTTCTTCAGAAAGTTTCCCCTTCCCCCAGCTTGTCCCCAAAAAAACTACCTACCAGTCAATTGCACGCGGCCATCGATGAGGTCTTCGACGACGCTTGGATCTGAGAGCGTTGAGGTATCGCCGAAATCGTTGTTGGCGCCAGAGGCGATTTTGCGGAGAATGCGGCGCATGATTTTACCGCTTCTGGTTTTGGGGAGCGCGTCGGCGAATTGCAGTACTTCTGGGGTTGCGATAGGCCCGATTTCTTTACGCACCCATGCGCGGAGCTCGGCCCGAAGCTCTTCGGACTCGTCGGCGTCGGCTGAGAGGGTGACGTAGGCGTAGATGCTTTCACCCTTGACGGCGTGGGGCATACCTACGACAGCGGCTTCAGCAACCATAGGGTGCGCAACGAGAGCGGATTCCACTTCAGCTGTGCCCATGCGGTGACCTGAGACATTGATGACATCGTCGAGACGTCCCATAATCCAGAAATAACCATCGGAGTCCACACGTGCACCGTCACCAGATTCGTACATGCCGGCAAAACGTTCGAAGTATGTGGACTTGAAACGCTCGGGCGTGCCGTAAACACCTCTAATCATACCAGGCCATGGACGACGCACGATGAGATGGCCGCCTTCGTTGGGACCAGCTTCGGTGCCATCTGGACGCAAGATGACTGCGTCGATACCTGGGAGCGCAAAGGTTGCGGAACCGGGCTTGAGTGGCGTTGCATAGGGGATACCGGCAACCATGATGCCGCCAGTTTCCGTTTGCCACCACGTGTCCATGATAGGGAGTTGCCCTTTGCCCACGCGCTCATGATACCACATCCACGCCTCAGGATTGATTGGCTCGCCAACGGAACCGAGTACGCGGAGAGAAGAAAGGTCGTGACGTTCGGTCCAGTCGCCACTTTCACGCATGAGCGAGCGGATGACTGTGGGCGCGGTGTAGAAGATAGTCGCGCGGAACTTTTCCACAACTTGCCAGAAGCGGTCAGGTGCTGGCCATGAAGGCACACCTTCAAACATCACCGACGTTGCGCCAAGGGCAAGCGGCCCATAGACAATGTAGGTGTGGCCGGTAATCCAACCGATATCCGCGGTGCACCAGTGCACGTCGTTTTCCTGCACGTCGAACACCCATTGGGTCGTGTGCGCGGCATAGGTCAAATAGCCGCCAGTGGTGTGCACAACACCTTTAGGTTGGCCTGTGCTGCCGCTGGTGTACAGGATGAAAAGCATGTCTTCAGCGTCCATGACTTCGCAATCCACATTCACATCAAGGCTATTGTCCGCCATGAGTTCATGCCACCACAAGTCACGGCCACCCATCATGGAAATATCAAGGCCACCACGGTTCACAACCACCACGTTCTCAACAGATGGGCAGTCGCGTACAGCGGTATCCACATTGGTCTTCAAAGGAATTTTACGGCCAGCGCGCAGAACAGCATCTGCAGTCACCACAATTTTCGCGTTGCAGTCCTCAATACGGTTCTGCAAGCTCGAAGCTGAAAATCCTGCAAAAACAGCGGCATGCACTGCGCCAAGACGTGCGCACGCGAGCATGGCAATGGCGAGTTCTGGAATCATAGGCATATAGAGGATAACGCGATCGCCCTTTTTTACGCCTAATTTACGGAGCACAGCGGCAAAGCGACGAACTTCATCGTACAGCATTTGGTAGGTCAAAACGCGAACGTCGTCCTCTGGTTCGCCCTGCCAAATCAGCGCGGCCTTATGGCGACGGTTGCTATTCACGTGTCGATCAAGGCAATTATAGGCTGCATTCAGTTGGCCACCCTTGAACCACTCGATGCTCGGAATGGCGTTCTTATCCATATCGGGGCTTAAATTTGTTTCCAGCACCGTGTCCCAAGGCTTAAACCAATCAAGTAATGACGTGGCACGCTCAGCCCAAAAGCCCTCAAGGTCATCCTTGGCAAACTGCACAGCACGCTCACGCGCCTCTGCATTGGCAATCCATGCGCTGCCCGTTGGGTCCACAGGAGCTGCAAAGGTACGCTTCTCTTCCATCATGCTTACAATAGTGTTCTCAGCCATGCTCTGCTCCTTGGTATTATGGGAATTTTTTACTTTTTGTTGGATAGTTGGGGAAAGGAAAAGCTACGTGGAGGTAAGAATGTAGTTTTTCTGTTCTGTGCAAATGTACATACGCAAGTGGATTTTTTTTGCATAGTGGATGGGAAGCTTTTTTCGGTGAGTGGTCACTAGGTCGCCATTGAGTGGCTGATGAAGAAGGGAAATTAACCCTATTACTATTTCCTATAACACAGCACAGCACTTCGACGCACAAGTTCTGCTGCTAAAACCTCAGAAGGGAAATTTGTTGCTCAAAGAGTCCTTGTCTTTCAGATAGCATATATCCTCCATCGTCTTGTTTTACGAAGAGTATAAGACTTTAGTCTCTTATTCAAGTCATGACAATCATGCTTAATACAAGCATGACAGCCACAACTACAAAACAGACTATGGGACTAGTTATCGTGTCCTTACGAGAAAGCCTTGGTATCAGCCGCTATGCTTTGGCTCGTGATGCTGATGTTGACTATGCATGGTTGCGCCGCTTTGAAATGGGACAGTCAGGCATCCGCGTTGAAACACTTCTTTTGCTTGCTAAAGGTCTGAAAGTTCCTGCTGCAACCATTGTTGAAGCCATGGAAAGAGCATTGGAAAGCGAATAAGACTCCTTCAATCGAAGCACAAAAGCACGTCGTTCACAAATTCCCCCATGCGCCGCGAATATTCGTAAGACCCCTAACTCCCCCAGCTCATCCTAAACCAAAAAAAGTTCATCCCTAAATTGACTTTTACCTACAGACCGTGCGACAAAAACACGAGAAGATAAAACTGGATTGAAGTCCCCATCTTATTGCCTTGTCGGAGGTTGCCGTGTCTCTTTCAGCGTTAGAACAAATGTTCAAGCCCAATTCAGTGGTGGTCATTGGTGAAACCCATAAAGACGGCACCACGGCAAATCTGATTTTGCAAAATCTTTTGGATGGAACCTTTTTGGGGCCTGTATTGTCGGTCAATGAGGATGGCGAGGGTGCTGCTGGCTTACCGGGCTACACTGCCATTGATACGCTGCCACTGACGCCAGACCTTGCCATCATCTGCCTTGAACCTGATGACGTTCCAACGTGCATCGATGAAATTGGCAAGCGCGGTACCCGTGCAGCCCTTGTTCTGAGCCGTGGATTTTCGCGCTTCAACGCTCAACGGAGCGAAGCCCAAAGGCAAGCTGTGCTTCAAGCGGCTAAGCGTCATGGTGTACGCGTTCTTGGCCCAGAAAGCCTTGGCTTTTTGTCGCCGTCTATCGGCATCAACGCGAGCTTGATTTCCTGCAAACCGCTGGCTGGCAAGGTGGCCTTTGTGTCGCAATCTGAGGCACTTTTCACCACAGTGCTCGACTGGGCCCAGTCACGCAAAATCGGCTTTTCCCATTGCATATCCCTTGGCAACCACTACGACCTCAGCTTCCCCGATATTTTAGATTATTTGGACCGCGATGGCGGCACACGCGCAGTGCTCTTATATGTGGAAAACATTGAAGTAGCACGGCACTTTATGTCAGCAGCACGCGCCCTTGCACGCAATAAACCCCTCCTTGTCATCAAATCTGGTCGCTCACAGGAAGGCGCAGCGGCCGCAGCGGCACACACAGGCATGCCCCTTGGCGCGGACGATGTATACGATGCTGCGTTTAGGCGTGCAGGTATGTTGCGCGTGCCAGATATTGATACGATTTTTAATGCGGTTGAGGCACTGGCCCTTGCAAAGCCTTTGCGCGGTAATCGGCTTGCCATTTTGTCCAATGGTGGGAGCCCTGCTTTTTTAGCTACGGACACTTTGCTATGCGCTGGTGGACAACTTGCTGAATTATCAGAGGAAACGTGCCAGAATATCGACAATACCTTTGGGGCTGAATGGTCGTACTGGAATCCGCTTGTGGTCAGCAATACAGCAAGTCCAGCCATGTATGAAAATGCGCTGAAGATTTTGCTTGCGGATAAGGGCGTTGATGCGGTGCTTGTGCTCTATGTGCCGACGCCAAACCTCAATAACCAGAACGCCACAGCCAACACCGATGAAGCCAGCCTTGCCATGGCTGAAGCCGTCATCAAAGCCACCAAGCGCACCAAAAAAACTGTGCTTACAAGCTGGCTTGGCGAAGAAAAAGCCCAGAAAGCGCGGCAATTTTTCGCAAGTAAGGGCATGCCCACGTTCATGACGCCAAGCAATGCTGTTAACGCCTTCCTGAACCTTGCAGAATTTCGCCATAACCAAGAGCTTCTCATGGAAACGCCGCCTTCCATGCCAGAGTCCTTTAATCCTGATGCCCGTAAAGCCCGCACTATTGTCAACGAAGCCCTTGAAAAAACACGGCAAATCTTGACGCCATCCGAAGCGCACAATGTTTTGCGTGCCTATGAAATCCCTGTGGCCGAAACCATCCACTTTGAAAATCCGCACGATGTCGTTGAGGCTGCCAAGCGCATCGGCTACCCTGTGGCCGTCAAAGTCATATCCCCAGACGTGCCGCGTGTATCTTTGGTGGGTGGTGTCATGCTCGACGTACAAAGCGATGAAAAGGCCCTGAGCGCAGTCATCCAAACGGCTGCCCGTCTCAAAGCTCAAATGCCTGACGCGCGGATTACTGGCTATACTGTCCAAAGCATGTGCCATATAGGTAACGCCATTGAGCTTGCTGTGGAAGCCGCCACAGACCCAGTTTTTGGTCCTGTCATCCGCCTTGGCCGCGGTGGCATTCTTGCTGGGCCACGCACAGCCGCTCTACCACCGCTCAACATGGGTCTTGCGCACGAGCTCATGCGCCGCGCAGGCATCAGCAGCCATGGTACGGCAAGTTATGATGCCGCAAGTCTCAGTATTGGCGGCGAAGAAGGTATGCAAGCCGTAGCCCTCTTGCTCGTAAAAGTATCTCAGTTACTCATTGATATTCCAGAGATTTTTGAAATTGATATTGACCCTATTTTCGTCAACGGCAAAGGTCTTGTAGCTCTTGATGCCCAAATGCGCATCGCTTGGTCCAATGATTCTGGCACCGAGCAGCTGGCCATCCGTCCTTATCCTCGTGAGCTTGAGGAGCGCATCACGCTACGCAACGGCCTTGAAATCCACATCAGGCCCATTCGCCCAGAAGATGAGCCTAGTCACTGGGAATTTCTGGAAAAGTTGTCCGCCGATGACAAGCGTTTTCGCTTCTTTGGCAACGTAGCCCAACTGCCTCGCGCTGAAATGGTCAAGCTCACCCAAATTGACTATGACCGCGAAATGGCCTTCATCGCAACGACCAGTCTGCAAGGTCGTGAGCAGACTCTAGGTTCCGTCCGCGCCATGGCAACGCCCGACAACAGCGAGGCAGAATTCGCCGTGACCGTGCGCAGTGACCTGAAGCGTTTCGGTCTTGGGCAGCTCTTAATGCGTAAAATTATTGACTATTGCCGTGCACGAGGGACCAAGCGTATCGTTGGTTCCGCACTCGGTGACAACAAGCCCATGGCAGAGCTCGCACGCAACGTGGGTTTTGTCGTCAGCATGGACTACGACGAGGATGTCTGGCAGCTCGACTTGCCGTTGGATTAGGAGTTTGTACTAGCTGGGGGGAAGGACCTTTTCCAAAAGGTTCCCCCTCCCCCAGCAAAGTAAAACTAATTAATCAAAGACCTTAATTCTTTACCAGACCTGAAGGCCACCAGTTTTTTGGGCGGCACGACGACAGCATCACCAGTCTTGGGATTACGACCTTTATAGCCAGCATAGTCTTTGGTTTTGAATGAGCCAAATCCTCGTATTTCCACGCGATCTCCTGTTATGAGAGCATCTTTCACAGCATCAAAAAATGCATTAACAAGAAAACTTGCCTCATCAATGGACAGGGCATGCTCTTCGGCAACATGGCTGATGACGTCGCTTTTATTCATGTGATAGCTCCTTAATTTTACTGTATAATAACTGGATGAAATGCCTTACATATTGTTGCGCAAATGTAATTGCATGGGATATGGATTGATGTAATATTGCATAGCGAGATAGTCCTCTTCGTACTTACGTATATAATGAATGAAGAGCGTCATAGGAACAATGAGTGGTATCTCTTTATTGCGGTACATGATAATGTATTCTAGAAGCTCACCTTTTTCACGTGGACTTAATTGATTTTTAAAATGTCCCATCATACTTTGCATAACATTGCAGTGCTTAGCATGTGTTGCGTGAATAGAAAGCGCGTCACGTAGAAGTTTTTCGTAATCACTGATGATATGCTGTATTTCGTGATGTTTTGCATTGGCTACAAGACGACCCATAGCGCGATAGTGGCTTGGTGAATGCGAAAGCACTAGAAGTTTATGCCGCGTATGAAACGTAACAAGAAGCCCAAGAGCATGGCTTTTGGCATAGAGTCCCTTAGCACCACTGGCTTGTACTGTATTTATGCAATCATACCAACGTTGCATAATGAAAATACGTTCAATAAAACGCTCACGCAACGTTAAATCACGAAGTCGGCCTTCTTCTTCCACAGGAATAGAGGGAAAATGCTCCATAAAAGCACGCGCAAAGATACCAATACCTTTGTTTTGTGGGACTGTTTGCGTACGTGCTGACGTTGTTTTTGATGCTTTATCTTCGTTATTCTGCGTCATATCAGCTTGCACAGGATAGACTTTCACACGCTCCATACCGTTGGACGGCGATGCTCGCTTAAAAATATAGCCACACAGCATCCCCTCTTCAAGCTCTTGCAGTCGTGTTGCAGACCACAACAACATGGTATCAGTCCAGTCTTCGCCACTACGACTGGTCATGAGCCGCGCTTTTTCTGGATTTTTTGCATCACCCACAAGGCGCAAGGCTTCGCGAGGTATGCCCATCCCACATTCAACTTCAGGGCAAAGAGGCTGAAAATCCACATACTTAGACAGTTCATTCATAATCCAAGCATCACGCTTATGACCACCATCAAAGCGCACCTTATGACCTAAAAGACAGCGACTGATGCCTAGTCGTGGGCGCGGCCATGATGTGCTTGCTGATAACTCTTCTATATATGTGATTTTATTCATGTTTACTCCTTTTATCCCATGGTCAGTCCACAATACCTTTGCAGCAAGAAAAGTAGAAAGAACTGCTATGGCCAAGGCTATGGCAAATTCCCATGAATAGGGATTATTATCTTACATAGCAGATAGTTACATATCATTGCACTAAGAAATATCCTTAAACTTCAACGTTCCTCACCAGCGCGACCAAAACTAAATCGCTTGCACCTTATAAAAGTGCGGTATACTATCCGCTTGAAAGGAGATGAGCACGATGGATATAGAAACCGCAAAAAAGCCTGCTATCAAGGCGGTTTTATTTGACTTTAGCGGCGTCCTTGCTGAGGAAGGCTATACCCTCGGCCTTGCGGCTTTGGCGCAGCGTTGTGGCATGCGTCCTGAGGACCTTATCCAGCAGACAATTACCGTTTTCTACAAGTCTGGCTATGCCAATGGTGAAGTGTCCACAGCAGATTTTTGGCAAGCATTACGGGAAGCTACGGACATTGACTTGGACGATGACGCCTTAAATGAAGTCATTCTTTCGTGCTTTGTCATCCGTCCTGCCATGCTCAAAGAAGTGGATGCATTGCGGGCCGCTGGAATGCTGACGGCCATTGTTTCGGACCATACGGACTGGCTTGAAACCCTTGACGCACGCGACGACATTTTTTCCCATTTTGACTATATTTTCACGTCGTACCGCGAAAAAGCCAACAAAAAAACGGGCGAACTCTTTGCCAAGAGCATTGCGAAATTGCCTTGTCATGTGGAAGAAATGCTTTTTTTTGATGACACTGCTGGAAATATTGAGAGGGCCGCACTGCACGGATTGCAGGGATGCACGTTTATAAATCATGAACAATATCGAGAAGATATAAAAAAGTTCATACCAAATCTGCAGCTTGCCTAGCCTTGGAAATCTGGCCACAAAATAACAATCTTGAAAAAAATGCACATCTCAAGGCTTGCCATCTGGCAAACTTTTGCCTAGACTAGGTGCTTACCATCATATTGATTAGTAGCCATCGAGCATGGTTTTATCGTATTTTATTGATTGCAAAGTCGGCTATGTGCCGCATTTCTAAGGAGTTTTCATGCGTAATCCATCCATCAGCATCACCCCAGAAGGCGTACCAGCCATTGGCCTTTGCGCGTTCTCAGCCCTGATTTTTGCCCTTATTGGCTGCTGGGCCATGGCTATTGTTTTCTTAGTATTAACATGGTTTAGCTGCCATTTCTTCCGCGATCCAGAACGCGTGACACCCATGGCAGAAGGTCTTGCTGTAAGCCCTGCTGATGGCCGCGTCATCAGCGTTTCGCCAAAAGTAGACCCTATTTCTGGTGAAGTCCGCACCTGCATTTGCATCTTCATGAATGTCTTCAGCGTGCACGTAAACCGCAGCCCTGTGGCTGGCGAAATCACCTGCATCGACTACCATGCTGGCCAATTCTTCAATGCAGCATGGGATAAGGCCGCAACCGACAACGAACGCTGCGCCTACCAAATCGCTGAAATTAATCCATATGAAGACCAAAATGAAAATACTGTGCCCAATACGTGGACCATGGTGCAAATAGCCGGACTTATTGCACGTCGCATCGTATGCCGTGTGGATGAAGGCGATGTTTTAGAGCGTGGCGAACGCTATGGCCTTATTCGCTTCGGTTCACGGGTTGACCTTTACTTGCCAGACAGCTATGCTTCCACTGTAGCTGTTGGCGAGCAAGTTTTTGCTGGTCAAAGCGTTATTGCACAAAAGGCCTAAGGGCCCATTAACGGGAGCACATTGGACCATATAAACAGGTCAAACGTGCCCACACACAGGTCAAATTGACCTCTTAGAAATCGACAAGAGCAGGCCTTGCGCATGCTGCTATGCACAAGGCCGTTTACAAAGACGTTTTCATAAAGCCTTATCGGCATTGGAAAAATCATGGCCACGGAAAAACCAGCACGCCCCATCCACAAGGGTGTTTATATCTTGCCCAATCTCTTCACCACGGCTAGCCTTTTTGCGGGCTTCCTTGGTCTTCTATGGGCTAGCGCTGGACAGTACGAGCAATGCGCCTTGGCTATTCTTTTCAGTGCCCTCATGGACGGTCTCGACGGCAAAGTTGCGCGCCTCACCAATACGGCAAGCGAATTTGGCGTACAATATGACTCCCTGTGTGACTTGGTTGCCTTTGGCGTAGTCCCTGCTTTCCTCGTATGGCATTGGCAATTAGAACCATTTGGTCGCCTTGGCATTGGTGCTGCTTTCCTCTTGGCAGCCTGTGGTGCATTGCGTCTTGCACGCTTCAATATTTCCACTGCAACCGCTTGCAAAAAATTCTTTACTGGCCTGCCAATTCCTGCAGCAGGTTGTGCTCTCTCTTGTTTCGTTTTATTTGCACCCTATGTGCCTGATTTCTTTATGGGTATCATGCCCTATTTCACCCTCCTCTTGACCATTATGCTGGCTCTTCTCATGGTCAGCCGCGTCCGCTATGCCTCTTTCAAAGAGTATGGTTTCATTAAGGCACACCCGTTTAGCTCTATGGTCTCTGTCATTTTGCTCTTCGCGCTCATCGCCTCTGAACCAAAAATCTTTGGCTTCCTCCTCTTCATGGCCTACCTCATTTCTGGCCTCGTCTACACCTTCATTATTCTACCACGCCGTACGCGCAAGCTACTAGCCAGCCCTGCTCAACAGGGCGACCTAAGCTAGGTTATGTAGCGTCACCACAGTACCAGCCGCCACCTAGAATTCTGCGGATTGGGAAGCTATACATGTATATATAGCTTTGACTGTCTAAACAAACAATTGCTACATAACCGTAAAAAATCACTAAACCACGTTTCGTATCCTACGCGGCATGGTCTTTTGTGCTATGCTGTGGTATCCCCCCTCTTTTTTAGGAGCTTATCATGTCCAATCGTATTCGTATTTTTGATACTACTTTGCGCGACGGTGAACAGTCTCCCGGCGCAACCATGAACTTGGCCGAAAAACTGCGCATCGCTCACCAATTGCAAAGCCTTGGCGTTGACATCATCGAAGCCGGTTTCCCAGCCGCTAGCGTTGGTGACTTTGAAGCTGTGCAAGCTATCGCTGAAAGCACCCGTGGCGTCACCATCGCTGGCCTGTGCCGTGCCTTGCCTGCCGATATTGACCGTGCTTGGGACGCCATCTGCAAGGCTGAAGACCCACGCATCCACACCTTCCTTGCTACGTCGCCAGTGCACATGGAATACAAGCTCCGTAAATCTCCTGAGCAAGTGCTTCAAATGATTCACAATGGTGTGGCGCATGCCGCAAAGCATACCAGCAATGTTGAATTCTCTTGCGAAGATGCCTCGCGCTCCGAGCTTCCATTCTTGTCCAAAGCCGTTGAAGTGGCCATTGCCGCTGGTGCAACCACCATCAACTTGCCAGACACCGTAGGCTACGCATTCCCAGAAGAATACGGCAACCTTGTACGTTATATCATTGAAAATACACCAAATTCACATAAAGCGATTTTCAGTGTGCACTGCCACAATGACCTTGGCCTCGCCATGGCAAACACCTTGGCAGCCCTCAACGCAGGTGCTCGCCAAGCAGAAGTCACCCTCTGTGGTATCGGTGAACGCGCAGGCAACGCAGCCCTTGAAGAGCTGGCCATGGCTCTGTCCGTACGTAAAGACCTCTACGGTTTTGAGACGGGCATCATCACCGAACAGCTCTACCCTGCATGCCGCTTGCTCTCCATGATCATTGGTCAGCCAACGCCTGCAAACAAGGCTATCATCGGCACCAACGCCTTCGCTCACGAGTCTGGCATCCACCAAGATGGCATGCTCAAGAACCGCGAAACCTACGAAATCATGACGCCTCAATCCATCGGCCGCACCAGCACCGAGCTTGTTCTTGGCAAGCACTCCGGCCGTAACGCCGTCAAAACCAAGCTCGAAAGCCTTGGCTATCCTCTTGGTGACGAAGACCTCGCCACCGTTTTTGAAGCGGTCAAAGCCCTCGCAGACAAGAAGCGTCAAGTCCATGACGAAGACCTCGCAGCCCTCGTGCTCGAAGAAGTCTACCGTATTCCTGACCGCATCAAGCTCATGAACCTCAGTGTTCAAGCTGCTGACACAGGTGTGCCTCCCATCGCTGCCATTGTCATGGAAATCGATGGCGAAACAAAACAATACGCTGGCTTTGGCTCCGGTCCTGTGGACGCTGTCTTCAAAGCCATTGCCCACCTCGTGGAACGCACCCCACACCTTGAACATTATTCCGTCAACGCCATTACCGGTGGCTCCGACGCTCAAGGTGAAGTTACCGTTCGCTTAACGGAAAACGGTCATGCATCCGTTGGCCGTGGTAGTCACCCAGACATCATTACCGCTAGCGCACGTGCTTATATCAATGCCTTAAACCGCTTAATTAAAAAAGAAAACGACGCAAAGGACGCATAATCATGGCTCATACTCTTGCACAAAAAATCTTGCAGCGTCACACTGATGACGCCATCACCGAAGCTGGCCAAATCGTTCGTTGCCGCGTGAGCATGGCTCTTGCCAACGATATCACAGCTCCTCTGTCCATCAAATCCTTCCGTGGCATGGGTGCTACCAAGGTATTTGACCGCGACCGCGTGGCTCTCGTCATGGACCACTTCACACCACAAAAAGACATTGCAGCAGCGCAACAAGTCATGGTCACCCGTAAATTCGCTGAAGAAATGGGCATCACCCATTACTACGAAGGCGGCGATTGCGGCGTTGAGCACGCGCTCCTCCCAGAGCTCGGTCTCGTTGGCCCTGGCGACATCGTTGTTGGCGCTGACAGCCACACCTGCACCTACGGCGGCATCGGTGCCTTCGCAACAGGTCTCGGTTCTACCGACGTTGCTGGCGCCATGGCTCTCGGTGACATCTGGTTCAAAGTCCCAGCAACCATCCGCGTGTCCTACACCGGTACCCTCCCACAATACGTCAGCGGCAAGGACCTCATCCTCGCCCTCATCGGCCGCATCGGTGTTGACGGTGGTCTCTACCGCGCTCTCGAATTCGACGGTTCCGCCATCGAAGCCCTCTCCATCGAAGGCCGTCTCACCATGGCAAACATGGCCATCGAAGCTGGCGGCAAGGCTGGTCTCTTCGCATCCGACGCTGCAACTGTAGAATACTGCACCGCCGCTGGCCGCAAAGACGTACCTCTTATTTCCGCAGACCAAGGCGCAACCTACGAACGTCACGAAACCTTTGACGTTTCCTCCATGCGCCCACTCGTGGCTTGCCCACACCTGCCCGACAACGTGCACCCAGTTGACGAAGTTCGCGACGTCACCATCAACCAAGTTGTCATCGGTTCCTGCACCAACGGTCGTATTTCCGACCTGCGCATGGCTGCCGAAATACTCAAAGGCCGCAAAGTTCAACGTGGTCTGCGTTGCATCGTCCTCCCAGCAACCCCATCCATCTGGCGTCAAGCCCTCAAAGAAGGTCTCATCGAAACCTTCATGGATGCTGGCTGCATCGTCGGACCTGCAACCTGTGGCCCATGTCTCGGCGGTCACATGGGTATCCTCGCAGACGGTGAGCGCGCCATCGCAACCACCAACCGTAACTTCCGTGGCCGCATGGGTAGTCTCCAATCCGAAGTCTACCTCTCCAACCCAGCTGTCGCCGCCGCTTCCGCTGTGGCCGGCATCATCGCCGATCCTGCGAAGTTGTAACAATAGCTAGGGGCGCTGCCCCTAGGACCCCGGCAGGGCTCTGCCCTGCACCCGCTTAGGACTTAGGTCCTAAGAACCTATTTATAGCTGACTAGCCTTCGGCTATTCAGCTAAGATTAGGCTAAAAGGCGGATATTCTTTATACTATGAAAGTTTTTCTATCTAAGGTGTTTAGCTAAGAAAGGCTACATTTCTGGATAGTACTATAGAGGAATACAATTATGAACTATGCTGGCAAAGCTCACAAAGTGGGCGAACATATCGACACCGATGCCATCATCCCTGCCCGTTTCTTGGTCACCGTTGACCCTGTAGAACTGGGTGCAAACTGCATGTCCGGCCTCGAAGATGGTTGGGTCAAGCGCGTCAACACTGGCGACATCATGGTTGCTGGCCGTAACTTCGGTTGCGGTTCCTCCCGTGAACACGCTCCTATCGCTATCCTCGGTGCAGGCATGCCCGTTGTCATCGCGCACAGTTTCGCGCGTATCTTCTACCGCAACGCCTTCAACATGGGTCTCTTGCTCATGGAAGTTGGCGACGACGTGGACGCTATCAACGATGGCGACCAGCTCGAAATCAATGCGACCACCGGTGTCATCACTAATCTCACCACTGGCGCAACCATCACCTGCCCACCTCTCCCAGCTTCCATGCAAGAGCTCGTCGATGTGGGTGGTCTCATCCCTTACGTAAAAAACCGTCTGCAAGCTTAGGCTTGGTTGTTGGTTTGAATTTACTGGGGGAAGGGGAAACCCTTTGAAAAGGGTTGTCCCCTTCCCCCA
>JAWXUA010000070.1:0-13678 GCA_044433065.1 Pseudomonadota bacterium | reverse complement strand
GGCAAAGCCCCAGCATTTTCCCTACTATTCCCTCAATATATCACTACGAACTTGACAATAATCTCAAGGCGGCTACTGTGTTTTGAGCATGCTATACTGCGGTGTAGCCTTTGAATACAAGTAGGGAGTAGGCGTTACGAGCGGCTGCAAAAGCATGCACACGAGCCTATGACTAGTAATAGAACTCAGGAGAATTATTCATGATTACAGCCAATGAAATCCGCCGACGCTTCCTTGATTTTTACGCTGCCAATGGCCACACCATTGTGCATTCTTCGTCTTTGGTTCCAAAGGACGACCCAAGCCTTTTGTTTACCAATGCTGGCATGGTGCAGTTCAAAAAGATTTTCTTGGGCCAAGAAAAGCGTGAATATAGCCGCGCTACGACTTCGCAAAAGTGCTTGCGCGTTGGCGGTAAGCATAATGACCTTGAGAATGTGGGCCGCACTGCGCGCCACCATACGTTCTTTGAAATGCTGGGCAACTTTTCCTTTGGTGACTATTTCAAGGAAGACGCCATCAAGTTTGCATGGAATTTCATTACAGAAGATTTGAAATTGCCCAAGGATCGCTTGTATGTCACGGTATTCCGTGATGACGATGAAGCAGAAAACCTGTGGTTGCAATGCACTGATATTCCTAAAGAACGCATCTACCGCTTGGGCGAAAAAGACAATTTCTGGTCCATGGGTGATACGGGTCCTTGCGGTCCT
The DNA here is from genome assembly GCA_044433065.1 of Pseudomonadota bacterium. Taxonomy (GTDB): domain Bacteria; phylum Desulfobacterota; class Desulfovibrionia; order Desulfovibrionales; family Desulfovibrionaceae; genus Nitratidesulfovibrio. Next base: position 12,965 of record JAWXUA010000070.1, on the reverse strand, counting down.
TGCTCTGAAATCCACATCGACCAAGGCGAACACATGTCCTGTGGTCCAAACTGTGGTATCGGCACATGCGACTGTGACCGCTTCCTTGAAATTTGGAACCTTGTGTTCATGCAGTACGACCAAGCTGCTGATGGCACGCGCACCCCTCTGCCACGTCCATCCATTGACACAGGCATGGGCCTTGAGCGTATTACAGCTGTTTGTCAGGGTGTGAACTCCAACTTTGATAGCGACATTTTCCAATCCATTATCCAGCATACGTGCGGCCTTGCTGGCGTTTCGTACCACGATAATGATGATACGGACACGGCACTCCGCGTCATTGCGGACCACAGCCGTTCCATTGCCTTCATGATTACCGACGGTATTTTGCCATCCAACGAAGGCCGTGGCTATGTTTTGCGTCGCCTTATCCGCCGTGCCTACCGCTTTGGCCGATTCATCGGTTTCAACGAGCCATTCTTGTACAAGAGCGCGTTGAATGTTGTGGACATTATGGGCAATGACTACCCAGAATTGCGTGAAAATAGCGACTTCATGGCACGTGTTGTGCGCGAAGAAGAAGACCGCTTCAACCGCACTTTGGACAAGGGCCTTGCTATGCTCGAAGATGAGCTCGCAAGCCTCGCTGCTGAGGGCAAGACTGAAGTTGCTGGTGACGTGGCATTCCGCCTTTACGACACCTTTGGCTTCCCCATCGACATCATCAATGACATTGCTGAAAAGCGTGGCTTTGGTGTTGACGAAGCAGGCTTCAACGCCCACATGAAAGAACAAAAGACCCGTGCCAAGGCCGCTTGGAAAGGCTCTGGCGACAAGGACATTGCGAGCCGCTTCCAGCCTCTGCTTGAAGAAGGCATGCGTACTGAATTCATCGGCTATGAGCACCTCTGTGGCGAAGGCCGCATTGTGGCCCTCATGGACAGCGATGCTCTTGCCACTGACAGCCTGTCTGCCGGTGCAAAGGGATATCTTGTCACCAACCGCACCCCATTCTACGGTGCATCCGGTGGCCAAGAAGGTGACCTCGGCACCATCATCAGCCCATCAGGCAAAATCAAAGTTACAGACACCGTACACCCTGCGCCACAACTTGTTGTACACCACATCGAAGTCACTGAAGGCGACGTCCTGCTTGACCAAGAAGTACAGCTTTGCGTGCAAGAAGATGAGCGCACCGCTTCCGCCCGTAACCACACCTGCACCCACTTGCTCCACGCCGCGCTCCGCAACGTACTTGGTGATCACGTCAAGCAAGCAGGTTCTCTTGTAGGTCCTGACCGTCTGCGCTTCGACTTTACCCACATTGCAGCCATGACCGCTGACGAAATCGCTGCTGTTGAGCGTCAAGTCAACCGCGCCATCATGGCAAACATCCCTTTGAACACCGCGCTTATGTCCTACAACGACGCTGTTGCTCAAGGTGCCATGGCTCTCTTTGGTGAAAAGTACACCTCCGAAGTGCGCGTCGTGTCCATCGGTTCTGAGTCTGTAGAGCTTTGTGGTGGTACGCACCTCGCGGCCACTGGTCAGGCTGGCATCTTCCTCATCGCATCTGAAAGCGGTGTGGCTGCTGGTGTGCGCCGTATTGAAGCTGTCACCGGTTGGAATGCCTTCTCCATCGTCGCCGAGCAACGCCTTGAGCAAGCCAAAATCTCTGCCGCGCTCAAAGCTCGTCCAGGTGAAATCGTCACCAAAATCGAAGCGCTCCAAAAGGACAACCGCACTCTGCGCAAGGACATGGAACGCGCCGCTGCACAGGCAACCTCTGGCCAAGGCCGCAACCTCATGGACGAAGCCGCTGACATCAACGGTGTCACTGTCCTCGCCGTCAAGGTCGACGTGCCTTCCATCAAGGCTCTCCGCGACCTCATGGACGACGTGCGCACCAAGATGCCATCTGGTATCGCTTGTCTTGCCGCCGCTGAAGGCGAAAAGGTACAAATCCTCGTGGCTGTCTCCAAAGACCTCCTCGACAAGTACAAAGCACCTCAGCTCATCAAGGAAATCGCCGCAGAAGTCGGTGGTTCTGGTGGCGGTCGCCCAGATATGGCTCAAGCCGGTGGCACCAACCCTGCTGGCATCGATGCCGCTTTGGCTAAGCTGAAGGCTCTTATTTAAATTAAGAGGGAAGAGGGGGGCTCTGCCCCTCCACCCCGCTTAGGACTTAAGTCCTAAGAACCTATTTTAGCGGCGAGCTCTTATCTCCTTCGGAGCTAAGAGCTCGCCGCAATATGTTTCTTATTACTAAGTTCTATGCGAGCTAGACGAACACCCTTTATCAATAAAAAAACTGAAGCATAGGCGAAACCTATGCTTCAGTTTTTTTATTGAGGCGAGCTTTCTAGCCTGATAAGGAGATAGACGCTGAAAACGTTTTCGCAAAGCACTCCCTTGCTATTCGAAGAGTGGCAAGGAAGTGCTTCGCAAAAAATGGGTCAAGGGCATCCTTACAAATATTTGGCCTTGCAGGATGGAGGAGCAAAGCCACTCCTGAAATAATTATCCCACAACACCAGCCATCATCAAACCGATGGCTTCAACCTTTTCAGCATCAGAGCGTGGAAAAATATCAACAATACGGCCGCGATACATGACAGCAATGCGGTCAGCAAGAGCCAGAACTTCAGCAAGGTCACCCGAAACAAGAAGCACACCGCCATGGGTACGGGCTTCAAGAAGCTTACCCCAAACCACCTCAGTGGCTGCGATATCAAGACCTTGCGTTGGATTTTCAGCAACGATGAGGGCCGGCTTGCGGTAGAACTCACGGCCGATGACGAGCTTCTGGAGATTACCCCCAGAAAGCATGCGCGCAGAGGCATCAAGGTGCCCCGGTTGCACATCATATTCCCAAACAGCGCGCTTAGTGGCGGCCTCAGCGGCAGTACGGCTCAAGAAAGGACCACGAGAGAAGCAATGCCTGTTGGTAAGCAGGAAATTGTCGATAAGGTCGTGAGAAAGGCACACGGCAAGACCTTGACGGTCTTCAGGAATGTAGGCGAGGCCGTATTTTTTAGGCGGCGTTGGGAAATAGCCATCCCACGTTTTGCCAAGCAGACGCACAGAACCAGATTGCGGCCGCGTAAGACCTGTAATGATTTCCACAAGTTCGCGCTGTCCGTTACCTGCAACACCAGCAATGGCTACAACTTCACCACGACGCACATTGAGATTGATAGCGTCGAGACCGTTATCGCTAAGCCCCTGAATATCAAGCACACGCTCGCCCTTGACCATAGGCTTGACTTCCACTTGGAGCAGGACTTCGCGGCCCACCATACGGTTGGCAAGCTCAGCTTCACTGGGCACATCAGCTATGGGGAATTTGTCCACAATTTCGCCGCGACGCAAGATAGCTACCTCATCAGACAAGGAAAGGACTTCTTGCATTTTATGACTGATGAAAACAATGGCTTTGCCATTTTGCGCCATGCGGTGGAGCGCGGTGAAGAGTTGCTCGATTTCTGGCGGTGTGAGCACGGCTGTGGGTTCGTCAAGAATGAGAATACGGCTGTCGCGGTACAAAAGCTTGAGAATTTCAACGCGTTGACGCTCACCCATAGACAGCGAGGCAATGCGCGCTTTAGGATCCACAGCAAGGCCATAACGCGCAGCAAGCTCGGCCACAGTCTTATTCATAGCTGTGAGGTTGAGCCACGCGTCGGATTGCCCGAGGAGCACATTTTCCGCCACAGTCATGGAGTCCACAAGCATAAAATGCTGGTAGACCATGCCGATGCCAGCGTTGAGGGCATCCTTAGTGGAGCGGAAGCGCACAGGCGCACCATCCACATAAATGGTCCCTGCATCAGGCGCAAGTTTGCCTGCAAGGATGGACATGAGCGTGGACTTGCCAGCGCCATTTTCGCCAAGAAGCGCGGTAATACGGCCGCTCACAATATCAAGAGAGATATTGTGATTTGCACGTACTTTACCGAAATGCTTAGATATTCCTTGCAGACGAACCATAGGACTTGAAGTGCTATTTGTCATGGCTATACCTTTGGTCCTAAATTGATACCAAGTGCTGCAGGCGCGGCTACGCCATGGGCGCGGCCCTTACTGCGCATGGTAGAGACAAGGAGAACCAAAATGGTCAGAGCGTACGGAAGCATGAGAAGCAGAGACGATGGGATGGACGTACCCATGGCTTGGAAGCGCAATTGGAAGGCCATAACGCCGCCAAAAAGATAGGCCCCAAAGACTGCGCGACCTGAACGCCAGAAGGCGAAGATGACGAGGGCCACAGCAATCCAACCACGGCCAGCGGTCATATTATTGGCCCAAATATGGGTATAAGCGAGGGACAGATAGGCGCCGCCAATCCCCACAAGGAAGGCTCCGATGAAGACAGCACACCAGCGCACAAAGCGTGGATTGATACCTGCAGCCGCAGCAGCTTCTGGATATTCACCTGTGGCACGCAGAGCAAGGCCCCAACTGGTTCGCTCGATGACAAGCCAGATGATAAAGGGCAGAACGTAGGACAGATTGACAAGAGCGTCATGTTGGAAAAAGATTTTGCCAATGACGGGAATGTCGCTCAAAAATGGGATAGCGAAGGAGGAAAAGCCTTCGGAAGACACGCCAAGAAACGGCGTACCGAGGTAGTTGGCAAGGCCCGTACCAAAAATGGTAAGCGCAAGGCCAGACACAACTTGATTGCCTTGGAAAATGATACAAACGATGCCGTGCAAAAGGCCCATCATGCCTGCCGCAAAGCCACCAGCCATGACCGCGAGCCAAGGGCTACCAGTCCAGTAGGTGACAAGAAAGGCCACAAAGGCCCCCACAATCATCATGCCTTCAACGCCAAGATTGAGTATGCCAGCACGCTCAGTGATGACTTCACCAAGAGTTGCGAAGAGAATAGGCGTGCCGCACTGTACCGCCGCCGCAAGCACAGGGATAATCATTTCAGGACTCATGCCTTTTCTCCTTTGTGTCTTTCGAGGCCATAGAGGTCAAAGAATTGACCAGCCAAAACCGACAGCAGAATGAGACCTTCAAGGATATCACCAAAGGCCGCAGGTACGCCGAGGTCAAGTTGGAGATTTTCCACGCCAACGCGCAGACCTGCTAAAAGGAAGGCATAAAGAGCGATGGAGCTTACTTTAAGGCGTGACAGCCATGCCACAACAATAGCCGTATAGCCGTAGCCCACCATGATGCTTGGTTGAAGGCGATTGAGGGTCGAGGATGTTTCGATGGCACCGGCAAGACCTGCGAGCGCACCGCACATGCACATAACGAAGAGCACGAGCAAACCATAAGGCATGCGGGCACAACGTGCAGCCTGTGGATTTTCGCCACCAGCTGTGATTTCAAAGCCAAGACGTGTGCGACGCAAGAAAATAGCAAGAGCCACAGCGACCACAATGCAAAGCACTATGCCCCAGTGGATGCGCCCAAAAAGATAGGGAAAAATGGCGGTATCTGGGAACACGGGCGTCATGGGAAAGCCGAAGCTTGACGGGTCTTTCCATGCACCAAAGACGAGATATTGCAGGAAAAAAATACCAATATAATTGAGCATGAGCGTGGAAATAATCTCATTCATGCCAAATTTCAGGCGCAAAACAGCAGGAATAAAGCCCCACATGGCACCTGCTACCATGGCAGAGCACAGCATGGCTGGAATCATGGCATACATAGGGAGATCTGGGAACGTAGCCACAGCCCATGTGGCACCAATGGCACCGAGAGCAAATTGCCCTTCAGCGCCAATATTCCACACCTGCATGCGGAAGGACACAGCAACGCCTAGCGAGCAAAGGAAAATAGGAATGGTCTTGAGCAAGGTGTCTTCAAGCGCAAAACTAGAACCGAAGCCCCCTTGCGCCAACAGCACAATCCCCTCGACCATAGGCTTTCCTTGTATGACCAAAAGGCCACCACTCACCGCAAATGAGAAGGCGATGGCCACAAGGAAAATGAAAAAGGAGCCCCATCCAAGGGGCTCCTGCCGTTTCACTACACGAAATCCGAGCATGAGTTCGGCTCCAAGGCTAAAATCTATTCTGTGGTACCAATGACGCCGTCAACAAACCACATCATGCTGAGCATTTCTGCATCTGAAAGCGTGACGCCTTCAGCAACGCGCACGGCACCGCTTTGGTCTTTCAAAGGACCAACAAAGATGCCATTATTACCCGCAATGATTTCTGCTTTAGCAGCTTCAACAGCATCGCGTACGTCTTGTGGAACCATGTCGCCATAAGGAGCAAGACCTACGACGCCAGTTTCAAGGCCAAGCCAGTCGCTACCGCCAGTCCAAGAACCGTCGCGAACAGCTTTGACGACTTCTTTGTAGTAGTCAGCCCAGTTCCATACAGCAGCGGTCAAGTGGGACTTTGGTGCAAATGGGGTCATGTCGGTATGGTAGCCGATGGAGTAAACGCCACCTTCAGCAGCAGCTTCTTGTGGGCCAGGAGAGTCTTGGTGTTGAGTGATAATGTCAGCACCGATGTCGAGCAAGCTTTTGCCAGCTTCTTTTTCGGTTGCTGGGTCATACCAAGTCTTAGTCCAAACAACGCGGACTTCGGCTTCTGGATTTACAGATTGTACACCAAGAGTGAAGGCATTGATGCCACGGATAACTTCTGGAATTGGGAATGCTGCAACGTAACCAATGACATTGCTCTTGGTCATGGAACCAGCAATAATACCTGTAAGGTAACGAGCTTGGTAAATACGGCCAAAGTAATTCTTCATATTTTCAGAAGACTTATAGCCAGATGCATGCATGAAGGCAGTATCAGGGAATTGCTTTGCAATCTTCATGGTTGGATCCATGTAGCCAAAGCTGGTCGCAAAAATGATATCAAAGCCCTTGCGTGCCATGTTCAAAATAACGCGCTCAGAGTCCGCACCATCTGCCACAGATTCTACAAAGGACGTATTCACATTGCCAGCTTCTTGCAAAATACGGCGGCCAAGTTCATGGCTGTATGACCAACCAGCTTCACTGGCAGGAGAAACGTAGACAAAGCCAATTTTGAGCTCTTTGTCGCCGCGCGCTTCTACAGCATCGGCTTTTGGAGCTGACATAGTAACAGCCAACATGGCAGTGAGGACAACTGAAAGAAGTTTACGCATGACATCTCCCGTAAAACGTTCATGACTAAAGTTTGATAAAAACACCGCTTACGCGGCATAATCGTAAAAAAATAATTCAGCTACTATGCCTCACCTTCTAAAAACCTGCAAGCATGAAAGCGCGTAGTTCTAAACAGTACTACGAAAATAAAAAAGGGAGTCTGCCCAAAAGCAAACTCCCTTGTATCATATAACTGATTTCTTATTGGAGGACTGCAGCGTTTTCAAGCTCAATAACAGCTTTTGCGTTGAGGTCTTCCAAGAAAGCACGGTACATGGCTTCACGCTTGGCATTAAGCACAGCGTCTTTCACCATGCTTTCGACCTGCTTCCATGCATCGTCGTTGGGGCTCGCAATGTCTTGCACACGAGCAACAACAACGCCATCAGCCACCATTTGCGGTTCATCAAGCCAAACGCCCTTAGAAACTTCGAACAACTTAAAGGCAATGGCGTCTTTCTGGTCAAGACCAGTAATGCTGCCATCACGGCCAAAATAGTCCGTGCCCTGAATTTTGCTCTTCCATTCTTCTGGCAAGGTCTCAGAACCCTGCAAAGCTACCAAAGCGGCCTTAGCGTCGGCTTCAGCAAGCTTGAAAGCTTCAGCTTCAGTGACCGCATGCGTAACGTTCTCGCGCACAAGATCGAAAGCTGGAACATGTTCTGCTTCAGATTTCAAAACCTTAGCAAGTACATAGCCGTCAGCAACTTCCATTGGAGTGTCAATGACAAAGTCCACAGGCGAGGTCATCAAGGTCTTCACGCTGTCTTCTTTGAGCGTCAGCATAGTCATCAAGCCTTGGGCATCCATGCCTTCAAGCTTCATGAAATCAAGGCCCAATTCAGATGCGATGCCATCAAGGCTCTTGCCTGTGCTTGCCAAATCAACAGCCTTATCAAGCATGTCTGGCAACAGGTCCACAGCCAAATCTTGTGCCAGAATTTCAGCGATGATATCGCGAACTTCTTCCACAGGCTTCGCATGAGCTGGTTCATATTCTTCAGCTTTAATAATATGATAGCCAAACTGAGTGCGCACAGGAGCAGATACTTCCCCAACCTTCAAAGCAAAAGCTGCTTCTTCAAAGCTGGGAACCATCATGCCACGACCAAACCACCCAAGCTCACCACCATTCAGGGCACTGCTGTCTTGAGAATATTTGGCAGCCATTTCAGCAAAGTTCACACCTGCATCAAGGCCAGCTACAACGGTTTCAATCTCAGACATGGCCTTGGCGTCTTGCTCTGCAAAGTTTGGATCAGAAGCATCGTCATCGGCCAAAATCAAGATGTGACGTGCACGCATGCGCTCAGGTACCATATACTCGTCACTATGCTCAGCATAGTACGCAGCAATGGCGGCATCATCTACAACACTGCTTTTAGCAATGCTTGAAGGCGTAATAGCCATGTATTCCAAATCAAGCTTTTGCGGCACAGTGTATTCTGCCTTATGGGCATCGTACCATGCTTGCAAAGCTTCGTCGGTCACATTTGCTTTGGCAAGATAGTCTGCTGCAGCGAACTTGATGTATTCAGCACTGCGACGCTCTTGGGCAAAGTTAAACATATCGCGTGCTTCTGCTTCAGTGACCATGGCACCTGCTTGCACAAGAGTACGCATCTTTTGGTCAAGCAAATCACCACGAACGCCTTCTTCAAAACGACCTGGGGTATTGCGCTGGTTTGCCAAAACGTTTTTATACACCTCACCATCAAACTGCCCTGCTTCGTTATGGAACACAGGAATTTGTGCAATGGCTTGGCGCAATTCAGCACCAGATACGGTAATACCAAGGCTTTTAGCCTCTTGAGCCACCAAAAGACGGGCCACCATTTGCTGCAAAACTTGTTGTTTCACAGCCGCAAGTTGGTCGCTTTCAAGCGTCATATCAGGAAAACGCTTGCGAATAGAGTCAAGCTGACGCTCATACTCCATAGCAAAGTTACGCACAAGAATGGGTTCCTCATTGACAGAAACCACAACGGCCGAAGGGCCTTCTTGCATGGAGCCAACTCCCCAGAATACAAAAACAATAATAATCAGGGAGAAGGCAATTTTAGCTCCCCAAGACTGACCTTGGGAGCGGATACTATCAAGCATATAATCTCCTCAAAGAACGCATTACCCCTGCGCTCTGGCATTGCGGACCTGATTAAGCAGGCCACCAGCACGGATAATCTCTAATTCGTTATTCGTCAAATCGTTACGCACTGCGACAAGGCCCACGCCTTCTACGTCAAGATTGATAACGCCACCAGCAGTAAGGTCCACCACTGGAATAGTCACAGCTCCACCCTGCGCGACCTTGTCATAATCTGCTTTGTCTTCAAAAAACAAGGGTAAAATGCCAAAATTCACGAGATTGGCACGGTGAATACGTGCAAGGGAGCGTGTAAGCACAGCACAAATGCCAAGATGGCGTGGTGCAAGGGCCGCATGTTCACGGCTTGAGCCTTGGCCATAGTTATCGCCAGCCACAATAATACCACCCACATTCTTAGCGCGTGTAGCATCAGCACGGTTCACAAATTCCGCATCCACACGCTCGAAAACGTGACGCGAAATGGCAGGAATATTAGAACGCAAGGACGTAATAGCAGCGCCTGCAGGCATGATGTGGTCTGTTGTAATATTGTCTTCAAGCTTGATGACAATCTCAGCCTGAATGCTTTCAGGCAATGCCGTAAAGTTTTCCAATGGAACAATATTTGGTCCACGCAAAACTTCCACATCAGAACCATCAGCTGGTGGATCAATAAATAAGTGGCGGATGGATGGTGCAAGAGCAGGAAGTTCTGCAACTTCTGGAGCCTCACCCCACGTAGCAGGGTCCGTAAATTCACCGGCCAAAGCAAGTTGCGCCGCAGTCACTGGGCTTACAAGATATACACCAGCGTCGCGCGTGCCACTACGGCCTTCAAAGTTGCGGTTGAAGGTACGTGCTGAAACACCTGCAGATACAGGAGATCCGCCCATACCAATGCAAGGACCACAGCTACACTCAAGCAAACGGATGCCAGCGTCGAGCAAAGGCTCAATGGCACCATCAGAAGCGAGCATGCGCAAAACTTGCTTGGAACCGGGGGAAATCATGGTGTCCGTGCTTGGTGCAACGCGCTTACCCGTCACAGTAGCAACCACAGCCTTTAAGTCTGCGTACGAAGAGTTGGTGCAGGAACCAATGGCAACTTGGTCAACCTTAAGGCCAGCCAAAGATTTTACGGTCACAACTTGGTCAGGCATGTGTGGCTGCGCCACAAGCGGCTCAAGGCTCGACAAATCAATGACAACTTCTTCATCATAGCTTGCGCCGTCATCGGCCTTCATTTCCTGCCAATCGCCTTCACGGCCCATGGAAGCAAGGAAGGCACGGGTGCATTCATCACTTGGGAAGATGGACGTAGTCGCGCCAAGCTCAGCACCCATATTAGTGATGGTTGCGCGATCAGGCACGGTCAAGCTAGCAACGCCTTCGCCCGTATATTCAAAGACACGGCCCACGCCGCCCTTCACAGACAAAAGACCAAGCAAGTGCAAAATAACATCCTTAGCAGAAGCCCAGCCAGTGAGCTTGCCCGTCAGGTGTACATTCACAACCTTTGGCATGCTAATGGTGTATGCTTCACCAGCCATGGACAAGGCTACGGACAAACCGCCAGCACCCATAGCCAAAGCACCGATACCGCCAGCAGTTGGGGTATGGCTATCAGAGCCAACCAAGGTCACCCCAGGTTTGGCGAAATTTTCAAGATGCAATTGGTGGCAAATACCTGTACCAGCAGGAGAAAACACCACACCATGACGTTCTGCTACAGTGCGCAAAAAGCGGTGGTCGTCTGGATTACGGAAGCCCATTTGCAGAGTATTGTGGTCAACATAGCTCACAGAAAGGTCTGTTTTAACCTTATCAACGCCCATAGCCTCAAACTGCAAATACGCCATGGTACCCGTAGCATCCTGAGTCAGGGTTTGGTCAATGCGCAGGCCAATTTCAGTACCGGCAGGCACGCTATCGATGGCAACATTTCCAAGCGTACCATCTGCATTAAACATGTGTGCCGCAATAATTTTACGAGTAAGATTGAGAGACATAGTTTTCTTCCTTATAAACGTTCATAGCGTAAAATGGCCTACTTTCCAAAATTGTTCATACACTATGACACAAGCTTGCACGACTTGCAAAGGGTTCACAGGCCTAAAGCGCAGGAAGATGGCAGATTTTGAACAATTTTGTTTATTTTTACTTGGGGAAGGGGATAACCTTTAAAAAGGTTTTCCCCTTCCCCAAGTTACTTCAAAAACTAATCCTCATCGTCCTCGATGGGATCCATATCTTCGGGCTGCGTGGTCTTGCCGCCGTTCATACCGAGGTGCTCAAGGAGCTTATCCTCAATGGTTTGGCGCAGAGGGAGATTTTCTTCGAGCATCTGGCGAACATTTTCTTTGCCTTGGCCAAGACGCTCAGAGCCAAAGGCGAACCAAGAGCCGCTCTTGTCGATAATACCAGCATCGGAACCAAGGTCGATGATTTCGCCAGTACGGGAAATACCGGTACCATAAAGAATGTCGAATTGTGCTTCACGGAAAGGCGGCGCAACTTTGTTTTTAACAACTTTGACGCGGGTACGGGAGCCATAGACTTCTTCTTTGTCCTTGAGGCTTTGGATACGACGGATGTCCATACGCACGGAGCTGTAGAACTTCAGCGCATTACCACCAGTAGTGGTTTCAGGATTACCGTAGCCCATGGTGCCAATCTTCATACGAATTTGGTTAATGAAGATAACGGACGTGCGTGATTTATGGATAGTACCCGTGAGTTTCCGAAGAGCGTGAGACATGAGGCGTGCTTGCGTACCAACTTGGGTGTCGCCCATATTGCCTTCAAGTTCATTCTGTGGAATGAGAGCGGCAACAGAGTCAATAACCACAAGGTCAACAGCGGCAGAACGTACAAGCATGTCTGCAATGTCAAGGGCTTGCTCACCATAGTCAGGCTGAGATATGAGCAAATCCTCAGTGTTAACACCAAGTCGGCGAGCATAGTTCACGTCAAGAGCGTGTTCTGCGTCGATGAAAGCAGCAGTGCCACCAAGGCGTTGTGCTTCTGCAATGATATGCAAGGTGAGCGTTGTTTTACCTGATGATTCAGGGCCATAGACTTCGGTAACACGTCCACGAGGGATACCGCCAATGCCGAGAGCAAGGTCAAGGGAAATGGAGCCCGTTGGAATGATAGGAATGGCTACATGGGCTTCGTCAGAAAGCTTCATGACCGAGCCTGCGCCATATTTGCGCTCGATGGTGCTGAGGGCGGTTTGCAGGGCCTCGCGGCGCATTTCTTCTGGGCTAAGGCTTGGTTTTCTTGCCATGGTGTCTATCTCCAAAGGTTATGTATGAAAAATATTGCTATGAGCTTGCATCGTTTTGTTGAGTTACATATAACAGAAGCCAATTCAAGGGGCAATACCTTGAGGGCTGTTTTTGTAAATAAATTGCAACTTATTTTACTTGCCAGATTTCAAGCTAAGGCGTAGTGTGGATACATGGAAAATAAACGTTACGATGCCGTGGCCCTTTTTTCGGGCGGCTTAGATAGTATATTAGCGGCAAAGCTTATTATGGAACAAGGCCTTCGGGTCAAGTGTTTGCACTTTGTCACGCCTTTTTTTGGTAAACCACGCCTTGTAAAACATTGGCGCAGCATCTATGGCCTTGATATTGAGGCTGTTGATATGAGCGATGACTTTGCGGACTTGCTCGCGCGTCGCCCAAAATATGGCTTTGGTAAGGTGCTCAATCCTTGCGTGGATTGTAAAATTCTCATGATTGGCCGCGCACGTCAGCTCATGAGTTTGGC
>JAWXUA010000069.1:0-13715 GCA_044433065.1 Pseudomonadota bacterium | reverse complement strand
GGAGGGGGTCTGGGGGAGGGGGAAGGAAACTTTTTTAAAAGTGTCCTTCCCCCTCACCCAGTTTATCCTAAATAAAAAACCTTTTAGCGACTTCACCCAAGGTATCCAGCGCCTCGTTGACGGCCCAGTCGGCAGGCTCATGGGAACCGATTTTGTAGGCAACGGTACGGCATTCCATGAAAGGGATACCGACTTTATGGCAAGCGAGGGCCATGGCGAAGCCTTCGAGGTTTTCGATGAGCGCGCCATGCTCTTCGATGCGCGGTGCGTATTCGGCGTATGCGGAAATACCTGCGACGGTGAGGGCGTCACCACGCACACAACGCTTGGGAAGACGGACTTCAAAGCGATTGATGTGTCGCTGAGGTTCGAGGTCGAGGCGTCGCCATGTGATGGGGTTCCCTTCATGCACGTGGAGACTGGGGCGCGGCCCAAGCTCGGTGACGGGTCCCATGTCAGAGGCAACTTCGACATAGGGTGAAGTGCCGCGTTCTGGGCTTGCGTGGATATGGTGCTGTGCTTGAATATCGGTGTAGTTGCTCGGCATATGGGGTGTAGAGTCGGTGACACTACAGGACGTGGGGCCCATGTCGGCAAGGAGCATATAGTTGTAGGCAGGAGCTATTTCACGCTCAACAAGGACGCTTTGGGTAAGGGCGGCTTTGTTGAGATCGAAACTTCCGGCAATACCAAGGTTCAAGACACCGTGGATGCGCGGATTTGCTGCAAGGGTTTGCCCGAGTCGGAAGGCGGCATTGATGGGGCCTGCACCTGTGACAAGGAGGAGGCAGTCGCGCTCATTGACAGGGGCATCTTTAGGGATACCTTCTTCCGGCATAAGGCAGCTGATGCGCCCACGGCCATTAAAACCATTGAGTACAGCGCGCATTTCGCAAGCTGTTGAAGTGACGATGAGTAAACTCAATTGTGCTCCGACATGGTGTGGTCAAGGCGTTCTAGCGTCATACGCCAATGACCGTCTGGGGTTTGAACTTCTTTGCTTTGGTCAGCATTGGGCACGACAACGGCGTTATGGAGTTCTGCAAGGCGCAAAACGGCACGTCGTTGTGGTGCGTCATATTCAACAATAAGACGTTGTTTTGCTTTAAGCATGTCGAGACGGAGCCTCGCCTCTTTGACAGCTATTCAAATATCTTTCCAAAAGACGAGAATATATTGTGTGCTTGGCGCTTCAATAGGTAGCATGGTGGCCCTTGGTTTTCAGACTTTTGCGTGTTCCTTTTTGGGGAGATATGGGCCTGCTGGCTTTTTAGGCTTTACACGAGTCCATGGTCGTGGAAAAAAGAAAGCCATGAATACCATATTTACCGACATCGCCAATGTTTTTACAAACTTTGACGCCACACTGTTCTTGTCTGCCTTGGGCCTTGCTTTTGTTATTGAAGCGTTGCCCTATGTCATTTTTGCTGAACGCATGCCAAAAATACTGCTATCCATGGCGGAAAATCCCCCAAGGGTTTTGCGCAGTATGGGCTTTTTTGGCATCTGTTTAGGTGTCTTTATTATCTGGCTAGTACGAGGCTAAGGAAGCTAGCTTTTTTCACCCACATGCAGACGTACAATGCCAGAGGTGAGGGCTAGGTGGTAGACCTTGCTAAAGCCAGCTTCGCGCATTTCATCGGCGAGCTCGTCCGCTGTAGGGAAGGCCATGATGGTGTCTGCAAGATATTGGTACGCGGATGCGTCGCGAGACACAATGCGACCAATGATGGGTAGAACACCGTTGAGATAGAAATTGTACAGGCCTTTCCAGACGGGCGTTTTCCCTGTGCCAAATTCGAGAATGCAGACGCGGCCACCAGGTACGAGGACGCGGTGCATTTCTTCAAAGGCTTCGGAGCGTGGGATGATATTGCGGATACCGAATGCGATGGTCACGCAATCTACGGACGCATCGGCAAGGGGTAAATGGCGACCGTCTGCGGCCACAGGCCAGATAGCGTTCTTGAGGTGCGCTTTTTTGTGGCCTTCGAGCTTATGCTTTCCTGCGAGGAGCATGGGTGGGCAAAAGTCGAGGGCTGGCACGTGGGCTTCTGGATGCTGGCGTAAGATTTCGCGTGAGACATCCATGGTGCCGGCAGCAAGGTCAAGGACGCGCTTGGTTGGTCCGAGTTGCACTTGGCGCACAAGGCGATAACGCCAATAAAGGTCAAGACCGCCACTGAGGACGTGATTTAAGAGGTCATACCAACGGGCAATACGTCCAAACATGCCAGATACTTGGCGTGCGTGCGTGGTGTTCGCTCCGTCTATAGTCTCTTGTGACGACTGGCTCACTAGTTTGCACCCATCTGGACTTGATCTTGATCAGCATAGTCATCAGCCACGTCAGCATGTGCACCATTGGTGATGGTTTGGCTTACCACACCATAGATAGTAGGGAAGATTTCGGCAAAGTTGCTTGGTGAGACGCGCTGCGTTTCAATGAACTTAACGACGATTTCTTTGGTGACTTGCAAGGCTTCTTTTTGCATTCTGTCCATGATAACCTCTTTGGGATACGCGCACACTGAGCCCTTCAGGGTACGTATGGCCTGATCGCGCATGCAATCTTTTGGGTGCGAGAAAAAGAAAAAACCCGTTCGTGGGGGAATGGTCTTCAGCCGTACATCGGAAGAGACCGAACGGGTAAAAAGAAACGAAACCGACAAGCCCCGCCTCTCTTTTTTTATATCTATACCATTAAGTGTTCTGCACGTCGAGAGCTGAAAGGGCCGCTAGGGCGCCTTCTTAGCAGATTTTCATCCCTTTTTATTTGCCTTCTTCTGGGCCAACATTCTCTTCAGGCGGCCAATTCCCTTGGACATTGCGGTCAAAAAAGAGGGCCAGCACATCATCAAGCATATCCCATTCAAAGCATGAGGCTAGATGCTGGCGTAGGGCACGAGCTCCGGACATATGCCGAACATAGCGCGGCACAAAGGTGCGCATTTTGAGAAGGCCAGAGCGTCCATGGGCATAGTGCTTAGCAAGGCTTGCGTGACGAGAAATAAGCGCATGGATGCGTCGCGGTTCGTATGCTGGATCAGGTTCTCCAGCCATAATAGCTTTGTGTGCGGCAAAAATACCTGGGTCATTCATGGCACCACGGGCATACATGACGGTGGCAACGCCTGTTTCTTGGATACAGCGGATGCCATCGGTTGCGGTCATAAGGTCACCGCTAGCGATGACGGGAATGGAGACAGCATTGACGATTTCTGAGAGCGCAGACCAGCGAGCTGTACCCGAAAAACCTTGTCGTGCATAGCGTGGGTGGAGCGTGAGCCATGCCGCGCCAATTTGCTCAAGAGATTTGGCAAGATCAAGGTAGACTTCTTGAGTCGCGTCCCAACCAAGACGAAATTTAAAACCAACATGGCCTACACCAGCAGTTTTGACCATGGTTTTAGCCACGTCAACGGCATTGGGCAGGTCGCGCAACATGGCGGAACCACAGCCTGTTTTATTGACCTTGGGTACTGAGCACCCCATATTCAGGTCAAAATAGCGGAAGCCTTGGCTCATGAGTTGTTCCATGGCTTGCACCATAATGTCGGTGTCGCGTCCAAAGAGCTGCACCACGAGGGGCGCGTCATGTATGGTGGTCGTCAGCAAATCGTTGGTACCAGAGCTTTTATAGACGAGGCCCTTGGCACTGACCATTTCCGTACAGCAGACGGCTGCGCCTTGCTCACGGCAGAGCAGGCGGAAGGATAGGTCTGAATAGCCTGCGAGGGGCGCAAGCCATGGCTCTTGGGCCGAAAAGGTGAGCGGTGCGCTGAGATGGGGATTGTAGCCACCTAACTCATCTGGCCCGTTTGGGCCTACGATGCTATTAGGCGCGACAGTGGTCGCAGGAAATTCGGTGCTTGGCGTGGGTATGGTCATATATATTGTTGTGCGTAAAAAGGCTGAGTGATGAAAGGTCATGGCCAAAATGTTCGTAAGCCAGTCTAGCATGAACTGTAGGACCTTGCATCTATCATATTTTTTATATGTAACTTATTAAAATAATACAACTTATAAATAATAAAGGCAAGCTCATTGCTGAACTTGCCTTTATTATTTTCCTATCCCATTCAATAACTATTTGCGTGAGCGGAATGCCTTCTGCAAAGGATATTGCACGCCAACATTGTGCGCTTCGTCACGGTCGAGGGAATAGCCGTAGCAATAGTCCATGGCATCGATGAGGGTGTGGTGGCAGTTATCAAGCCCTAGCTCATCGAGGAAGCCTACTCGGCCAAGGGCACCATGAACGGACTCGTTGCAACCGCTGAGTACGAGGGAGACGTTGTGCTCTTCGCATTTGCGGTGGAGCCGTTCGAGGGATTCGATACCGGAGGCACCAATGATGGTAACTCGGGCGAGGTCGAGGATGATGACCTCGTGCTTGAAGTCGATTAATTTGTAGATGCGGTCTTCAAAGGCATCGACGGCACCGGAGAAGAGTGGACCTTCCACGTTGTAAATCATGAGCTTGTCGCACCAAGGACCGAGTGGGCTTTTGAGTACGGGCATGGGCTCATGTGGGTTTTGAGGGGTCACATGCGGCTTGGCGATAGCGAGCAAGAAGAGGCCAAGTGACAAGAACATGCCGATGAAAACGGCTTTTTCGAGGTCTAGAAAGATGGTGGCCAAGAAGGTGACGACGAGGGAAATACGGTCCACATGGGTGGCAACCATGGAAGTGCGGATACCTTTCCAATTAATCATGCCCCAAGCGATGACGCAGAGAACGCCGCCCAAGGCTGGGATGGGGATATGGCTTGCAAGGGGACCAAAGGCCAAAATGGCGATGAGAGTCAGGACACCAGCCATGGCACCGGCAAAGCGTGTTTGGGCTTCGGTATTGAAGTTCACAGCACTACGGGTAAAGGAGCCGCTACCGGCAATACCAGAAGTGAAACCTGCGACGATATTGGATAAGCCTTGCGCGATAAACTCTTGATTGCCATCGAGTTTATCGCCTTTTTCACCAGCCAAGGTTTTCGCAACAGAGAGGGCTTCTACTGCACCGAGCATGGCAATGGCAAAAGCTGGCATAAACATGATGTGCAGATTGTGAGGGCTGAACTTAGTGGGAAGCGAAAAGCTTGGTAAGCCACGAGGAATGTCGCCTGCGAGGCTGACACCGTATGTATCAAGGCCTAAAAGGTACGTGATGATGGAAACAATGGTGAGTGCGAGGAGTGGAGCTGGTAAGGCTTTATTGAAGCGTTTGATGGCGATGATGAGGGCGATGGTCGCGAGGCCAACACCAAGGCAATAGAAGTTTGAGTCGGGAATATGTTCTACAACCAAAATCATTTGGGCAATGAATGCAGGTGGTTTTGGGAAAGAAAGACCGAGCAGGTTGGTGAACTGGCCGCCGGCAATGAGGACTGCTGCACCAGCGGTAAAGCCAACCATAACCGAGTGGGAAATAAACTGCACCAATTGCCCAAGACGTGCAATGCCCATGATGAGTTGGATTATACCGGCCAGAATGGCTACACCAAAGACAAAGCCCATGCGGACTTCATCTGGTTGGCTGAGCAGGGTTTGGCCGCCGATGTGCGCATGCGCCAAAAAGGCGAAAATAAGCATGGCAATGGCGTTGGTTGGTCCTGCAATGAGAAAGCGCGAGGACCCCCAAAGTGAGGCAATCACAACTGGAACCGTGGCGGCATACAGACCATATTTAGGGTGTACGCCGGCAATAACAGCGTAGGCCATGGATTGGGGTAGGGCTACAACGGCTACTGTCAGAGCCGAGATGATATCAAAGCGGAATTTTTGGCGTGTATAATTGCGAAGGTCTGCAAGAAACGGAAAGAGGGTCGCAATAACCTGAGCCATGGTGGGTGGGGTGACAGTGAGATTTTTCAACTGATTAAGCATGTACACTCCAGACGTTAAAAATTTCGTCCAAGGAGGCATGGCTGGCTGCGCTCTGGCGCGCTAAAGCGTGGAGAGTGAGGGAGCACGTGGAACCTTGTATGCATTAGTGACGGGAGTATTCTTATAATAAAAATGATATTGTGAAAAGTTTTCATAGTAAGATTTTTTAAATGGAGTGTATGCTCTCTCAATAGCTTATATCTTATTGATTTTATTATTATAATTGTATTTTGATATCTTATTTTTTACTTACAAGAAAGAATGTAGAGAGAATTTTTTTACAATTTTATAAATCAAAATGATTTTCACTATCAAATAATTACGTTTTAAGGTCATTCTACTCTCAAAAATCACGCATGCACTCGCTTTGTGAAAAAAAGAACTATCTTTTTAGTAGGGCTTATACGCTTAGCATCGCAAAGAGTACTCAGAAGGCAGCATGAGGTCCCAAAATTGGCCCCCACAACAAGGCTTGAGCTTTCTTGTAATATCTTATAGTAGTGAAGGTTGCTTTGTAGGTGCTGGTATCGGATAGGTGGCGTAACAATATGGTCGCTTCGTTGCCCTGTCCTTTGGGCCTGCTCGTTCTGATTGACGCCTCGCAAAGCCATATTAAGGGTTGTGATATCTATCGCTCCGTACCCATCTAAGGAATATATATGAAAAATACTGAACATCGTTGTGGTTGGGTGGCGCTCATGGGCCCACCAAATGCTGGTAAGTCTACGCTCCTTAACGCCCTCGTAGGCCAAAAAGTCGCTATCGTAACTTCCAAGCCGCAAACCACGCGTAACCAAATCGTTGGCATCATGTCCGAAAAAGACGCTCAAGTCATTTTCATGGACACCCCAGGCATCCACCAACTTCGTGGACGCATGAACAAGATGATGCTCCAAACCGCATGGCAAAGCATGAACGCTGCCGATGCCATCGTTGTCATGCTCGACGCTGACCTCTATATCCGTCACCCAGAATTTCTTGACCGCGATATTCAGCCGCTTTTTGAACCTATCGCAGCCGAAGAGCGTCCCGTTGTGGTCGTCCTCAACAAGGTTGACCTCTTCCGCGACAAATCTAAAATGCTCCCACTTCTCGAGCGTCTTAGCGAAAAGTGGCCCACGGCTGAAGTCTTCCCCATGTCCGCCCTCAACAAGGATGGCTTGCCACAGCTTCGCGACCTCATCAAATCCTACATGCCCGTCGCGCCTGCTCAATACCCAGATGATCAGCTTTCTACGCTGCCAGTGCGCTTCATGGCGTCCGAAATCATCCGCGAAAAGCTTTTCCTCAAGCTTCGCCAAGAGCTCCCATACACCACAGCCGTGGAAATTGAACAGTGGGTCGATGCTCCTGAAAACGAGCAAGTTGTCGTCAACGCCGTCATCTACGTAGCACGCTCCACCCACAAGTCCATGGTTATCGGTAAAGCTGGTGCTAATATCAAACAAATTGGCATTGAATCCCGTAAGGAAATCCAAGAGCTTATCGAACAAAAAGTACACCTCGAGCTTTGGGTCAAAGTCCGCGAAGGCTGGACCGAAGACCTCGGCTTCATGCGCAGCTTGGGACTTCAGCAGGATAGTTAGTTTTGAGGGAGGAGGGAAACCCTTAGCGTTGCTGTCTGCATCCGTAAGACTCGCTGCGCTCGCCTAACGGCTGTGCCTTCGGCACCCTTCGGGCAGCTAAAAAGGGCTTCCCTCCCCCAGCCCCCCTCCCTTCCTAAACTTTTTATTTGTGGATGGCGTGAGGTCCGTTGTATGTGAGTCAACGGCCACATGGTGGAGAGGGTGGCTGCAAAGTTTGTGGCTTCGATTGGAAGTTTAGCTAGGCTTGTGAGATTAGGAAGAAGGGAAGTAGCGTATGCAGGATGTAGAACTCATTGAGCGTTTTCATAGTGTGCAAGAACGTCTTGCAACGGCCATCAAGAGTGCGGGACGTCAAGCTGAAGATGTACAGCTCATTGCCGTAAGCAAGCTCCATCCAGCCTCTGCCATCGCCACCGTTGCACAAGCCGGTCACGTTCACTTTGGTGAGAATTACGTGCAAGAAGCTCTGCAAAAGCTTGAAGATTTGCAAGCTTTGCCCATTCACTGGCACTTCATCGGCCATATCCAAAGCAAAAAAGCCAAAGATGTGGCAGGCCGCTTTGACCTTATCCACACCATTGGCTCCGAAAAACTCGCGGATGCTCTCCATAAAGCGATGCTGAAAAGAGCAGAGCAAGGTCAACAAGCCACGCAAGATATTCTCATTCAAGTCAATGTGGGCAATGAACCACAAAAATCTGGTGTTACTCCTGAAGACCTTCCTGCCCTTGCCGACCTCATCATGAGCGTACCTTCCCTACGCCTGCAAGGTCTCATGTGCTTGCCCCCATTTTTTGACGATGGCGAAGCCGCACGCCCTTTCTTCGCACAGTTGCGTACTCTTCGTGATGAGCTCGCTGTCCGCACAGGTCTTGCCTTGCCTCATCTTTCCATGGGTATGTCTGGCGACTTTGTTCAGGCCATTGAAGAGGGTGCGACCTTGGTACGCGTTGGTACTGATATTTTCGGCTTGAGAAGTTAAAGGATTTTTCTTAAGGAGAGCACATGTCCAACGAAGTCGCCTCTAATCATGAAAGTATTCTCGAAAGCAGTCAAAATATTCAAGAGACCCAAACACTTACAGAAGAGCCCATGACTTTCACTCAAAGTGAGATTGCGTGGGATGGTTATTTTGAGTCCATGGCTGTCTTGATGCTTTTGTTAGCTCTTTTGTGGGCATGTTTTTGGGCGGCGCGTCGTTATGGCCTGTTCAATATGATGCCACGGGCGGCCAATATCCATCGTGAAGCATTGCGCCTTGAGGGCCAGCTCAGCCTCGGACCTCGTAAGGGCATCATGATTGTGCGTTGTCTTGAGAAGCGGCTTGTGCTCGGTATTACAGACCAGAATATTACTTTGCTTACGGAACTGCCTGTTGAGGATGCGGAAAAGTCGGCGACTGATACGACTTCTACCTCGGGTATGACTTCTGCCGCTCCATCTGTAAAAAATCCACCAGATAACAAATTGATTCAGCAATTTAATAAACTTCTACAGGGCAAGAAAACATCGTAGGCCGCTTTTTTTCCTAGCTTCGCGCATACAGTCGGGAGTACGAGGAGTACAATACCTTTTTATAAGGGAATAACTCCGCAGCTAGCTGGTTCCGGTGTGTAGCTCCCGACTTTTGTTTCATATAAAGAGCCATAAAAAAGCCTTGGTTTTGATGCCAAGGCTTTTTTGTTTTTTTAGAGCAGGCCTCGTTTATATTTGAGACTTCTTATCTAGTGCCCAATTCATCCCACGCTTGCAATCTCTATCCCTTTCAGGCATTCTTTTTTGAGTGGCGCTCAACACGCCCTTTTAGAACGAGCGGACCGTACTACGGTGTCGCCTCCGCACTCGCTGCCTTCGCGACGCTCTATGCTTGCGCGTACGGTCGGGAGTGCGAGGAATACAATACCTTCTTATGAGGGGAATAACTCCGCCGTACGCTCGTTCCGGTGTTGAGCTCCCGGCATTTGTTTGATTTGGTACAAGCAAATGTCAAAACTTTAGGAGCGAATACATGCCAACTTTTCGAGATAAGATTGCCCTGTCTGAGGATGCCGCTGATCAACAACTGTATCGGTTCTTTAGTGTAACGGCTTGTCGCACATGTGAAGAGCTCGCGGCTTTTTTAGGTATTAGTGTTGGAGCTGTACAGCGAGCTGTGAAGAAGGTGCGCAATGGCGGCGATTTTCCTGAGAAATGGCTGTTTTTCTTATTGAGAGTGAAGAGTGTGCATCCTGAATGGGTGCTCACGGGTTATGGTTCGTGTTATATTTATATAACTCCTGAAGGACAATATGAAACTGGCAATGCTTCTGAAGAGCGCATGCGGATTGCTGCCGCTTTGTGTGGTATTCCATCTACTGCTCTTACAGAGGAAATACTTCGCCGTATTGCACGTATGTGATGCGGCATAGTGTTTTACTATGCACTAAAAAAGCCTTGGTTTTGATACCAAGGCTTTTTTGTTTTTTGTGTGGGCTTTAAAAAATAGCCCTATATCTACTTTCCAACCAATAAATCCCTAGCAAACTCACCTAATAACAGCGCACCAGCTTGAGCGACATTGAGGGAGTCGAAGTCGCGGAGCATGGGGATATGCAGGAGCTTGTGGCAACGCTTGGCCACGTTAGGGCGGATGCCTTTATCTTCGTTGCCAAGGACGAGGATACATGGGGTGTGGAGCTTGGTGGTGAATGCGTTGACGCTGTTGTCACCGAGCATGGCCCCGTAGACGGTGAAGCCTGCGTCGATGGCGTCGTCGAGGGCTCGGGCGAGGTTGGTCACGCGTGCTACAGGCAGCTTTTCGAGAGCACCTGCGGCTGCGCGTTGGGCACTGGCACCGAGATAGGCTGCGTTGTGACGTGGCACGATGAGCCCTGCACCGCCGAGCGCGTAGAGGGAGCGGGCAAGAGTTCCTGCATTACCAGGGTCTTGCACTTGGTCGAGAGCTATGATGATGGGCAGCGGCGCGTCCATGGCTTTGGTGAGCATTTCATCAACTTCGATGTAGCCGGCTGCGTAGAGACGGGCCACAACGCCTTGGTGCGCACCGGTATAGAGCTTTTCGAGGGCTGGACCGTCCACGAGGTTGAAACGCACGTGGTTGAGGCGACATTTGTCCATGAGCGTGTCGGTGTCTGTGGAGCGGCGTCCACGGCGGATGAGCACGGTATCAATGCGAGCTGGATCGCTGTCCAAAAGCTCGAGAACGGGCTTGATGCCGGGGAGCACAGCTTGTTCGACATGGTCTTGAGTCTCGGACATATCTTGGTTGTCTGTATCGTAAGACATATCGAAGTCATCAGCGTCTTTAGGGCCACGGGAGTTAAGCGGAGCACGCGGACCACGAGATGGAGAGCTGAATTGCTCATGGCGCATGCCTGTGGAAGCTTCTTCGCGTGTAACAGCAGATTTAGGGCCTCGGCGGTGGGGGCCGTTTGTGCGGCCGCTTGGGCGATCTGCGTTGCGTTCACTGTTGCGGTCGCTGGTTCGCTCATGGGCGCGACCATAGGTGTTTCTGGCTCCTTGACCGCCATTCTCATCTCTTTTTTTATGGGAATTGCGCCTATCGTTGGATTGCTCTGCGCCTCTATATGGCTTGTTCATTGGGAAATATCCTTATATTATAGTATGTTATTTGTGTTTTTTGAGTGTACGTTTTGGCCTTGCATCAATTGTAGGCTTTATGTAGGTTACAAAGTTCTGGCCTAACTGAATGCAAGGACTTGTGCTACACAGTGGTGAACACCTTTTTTATGGTGACGCTCATGTACATGTGCTTGGTTTGCCATTGTTTGGAACTATGCGCAAGGCTTGATGCCAGATGTGAATTTGCCCAAGAGGCTTTGGGCATCGTGCTTTCTACGGAAAATTATGCAGACAACGATGATAACGACGCAAAGAAGGACCCATGCCATGATGCAGATAGGTGCAGCTTGCCGCCGTCTTCCATATATAATGATAGTGGTTTTGATTTTGTCACTGGGTGCGTGTGCGCCACGCTCGCAGGTTGGCGGCGGTACGGGCCCAACTGTAGGCCAAGAGCCTAGCCAAGATGTGAAAACCGGTGGTCAGGATTTCAAGGGTGGTGAGAGTACCAGTTCTTTAGGTCCTTTAGATTTAGAGAAGGATGCAGATGTGGTTGTGCCCACAGAGGTGCTCGACCTTACTTTGCCGTCAAAATATCAAGATGGCAAAGCCTTGACCGACGCAGAGCGCAAAGCTTTGTTGACCGTGACGGACCTTGACCGAGTTTTGTCTGTGGCTGATTATGAAATGATTATGCCATATTTTTCCTTTTATGTGCATAAAAGCCGCGTTACCATTAAGCATATGGTTAAAAATGCGTCCCCATATTTGCCGTATATACGCAAAACATTTAGAGAAAATGGTATTCCAGAAGAGCTGGCCTATCTTGGTATGATCGAGAGTGTTTATCGTCCATCAGCTGTGTCCCATGCTGGAGCTGCTGGTGTGTGGCAGTTTATGCCAGGCACTGGTCGGGCGTATGGTTTACAGCAGGACTGGTGGATTGATGAGCGGCGCGATGTATATAAGGCCACGCACGCAGCTGTTAACTATTTGAAAGTATTATATAATTACTTTGGTGATTGGCTGTTAGTTGTGACGGCATATAATGCAGGTGAAGGCACTGTTTTACGCGCGCTGAAAGAGACCAATACCGATAATTTCTTTGACTTGGCACGCAAAAGCACGAGCCGCAATGCGCGTTTGAAGCTGGAAAGTCAGCGTTATGCGCCAAGCTTTTTGGCTGTAACCAAGATTATGCGCAGTCTTGAGGATTTGGGCTTTGATGATTTTGATAAGGATGCCCCTCAGCTTGTGGCTGTGAAGGTGCCAGCTGGGACGGACTTGTTGGCCTTGACTGAGGCCATAGGCATTTCATGGGACGATTTCACACAGCGCAATGCTGCATTTCGCCGCTATGTCAGCCCACCAGACAGTGCTAGTACGGTCTATCTTGACGCGGATACGAGTCAAGCTGCCATGGCGTTTTTAGCGAAGCCACGTAAGACATATGCAGGATGGACGTCCTATAAGATTAAGAAGGGCGATACCTTAGGGGGCATCAGCAAGAGATGTGGCGTTCCTGTTTCTGTTCTGTGTCGTGTGAATAATGTGTCGCCAAAGCGTTTGCGTATTGGCTCTACTATTATGATTCCAAGCAAGGCTGGTGCGGATTTGCATGCTGGCCTCGCGCGTGATTCTGCGCAAAGTGGACGCCAGAAAAATCAGAAAAAGCAAGAAAAACAGCCGATGCCTAGGCATGAAGCACCTCACTTTACAGGTGAGACACGGGACTATATCGTCAAAAAGGGCGACACTTTATATGATATCGCGCATGCCCATGACCTTGGCTGGAAAGTGCTTATGGAAGCGAACAACTTGACGAGCAAATCGAGCTTGCGCATAGGTCAGCACTTGAAAATTCCAGTGAAAGCGAAGGATGGAGAGAGTGGGCTCACTCTTGCTCAAAGTCTATCCACAAGCAAGGATGCGACAACACCGCTAACAGCATCTAAGAAAGAACAGCCGCAGGCAAAGGGTCCAGCCACAAAGAAAGATACTGTGGTAACGCAGGACTACGTGGCTCACGTGGTCAAAAAGGGCGAAACTCTATACAGTATTGCGCGCAAATACGGCACAGATGTTGAGACCATCATGAAAAACAACGGTATTAGTGATCCGCGCGCTGTTGGCATTAATCGTTGTCTTAATATTCCAATAACTTCTAGCATGCCAAAGTCCGCAGGAACCTACGTTGTGCAGAGTGGCGACACTATCTGGAGCATTGCAAAAGGCTTGAATATGAGCACAACGGCACTGCTTGAGCGGAACGGCTTGACTGAGCAATCTGTTTTGCGCCCTGGTGATGTGTTGAACATTACACGGAATTAAGGCTGTATGGTTCAAGATGGTGCGAAGTGGGCACCAAGTATCAATATATAAGAAGGAGGGCGGGGCTTGGCTTCGCCTTTTTTTGTGTGTGCTAAGTTTGCGTGCAGGGCAACTTTTATCTGATGCATCTTAATATACTGAAATAATATGATATTTTCAAAAAATATATAAAGAAGCAAAAGAAAGTATAAAAAACTTTCAAAAAAATGGAAAAAAGTGTTGACGGCGAGGCTGCTTTCCCCTAGAAGTTCTCTCCGCGCTGAGGAACAGCAGGACGAAGCGAGTCGACAACGACGGCAGGATTCTTGCTAAGTTTTTATGATTATTCAT
>JAWXUA010000068.1:0-13755 GCA_044433065.1 Pseudomonadota bacterium | reverse complement strand
AGGGACACCCTTTCCAAAGGGTGTCCCTTCCCCCCAGCTCGTCCCAACAAAAAATCTACCCAATAATGGGCGAGATGCTGCACGTATTCTTAGGGCAGAGGGCGGCGTCGCGCATGAGGTCTGCGAGGGTGAAGGTATTGAGTTTACGGTACATAGCCTTTGAGGCTTCTTCCCAGATGGTGCGGGTAAGGCAGACAGCGACGCGAGGACAACAAGGAGTGCTTTCGTCGCATTCGGTGGGCACGTCGAATTCTTCGAGAGTGTGGACTACGTTGCCCATGAGGATTTGGTCAGCAGGGTGTGCGAGCTGGTAGCCACCGTGGGCTCCAAGGGTGCTTGTGATATAGCCAGAATTACGGAGTACGCGTATAAGTTTCTCAAGATATTTCATGGAGATATCTTGCCTGTCAGCGATATCCTTCATGGAGACGGGCTGATGATTGCCGTGCATGGCAATGTCGAGGAGCATGCGGGTGCCGTAGCGGCTACGTGTTGTGAGCTTCATGTGCGTGCTCTTTGCCATGTGGGCTATAGGTTGTTGGGGGATTATTGAGGTCTTTGCACGTGACACAGTATTGCGAGTGACGTTGAATGCTTATGTCGTATCAGTTTGGAATGCTAAGGCTTTTTCTGGTAACGTAGCTAGCTGGGCTTAGCGTATATACACTGAGAATACTAAGGCTTTCTACCAACGTAGCTTTTGGGCTTAGCGTATAGACGGTTGGAATGCTAAGGCTTTTTGTAGAAGTTCTAGTACGATGTCTGGGTCAAAGGGCTTATCCACAGTTCCTACAGCATTGGGAATCATGAGGTCGATGCCTACGAAGTCGGTGACGAGGACGATGGGCGTGGCAGCGTATTCTGGGCTATCCATGAGCCAGCGGTAGAGGCGAGGTGTCCAGCGTCCAGGGAGCGCGAGGTCGAGGAAGAGCACATCTGGTTTCTGCGCTTCTACCATTTCGATGGCGTCGTTGCCTTCTGTGGTGGCGTGTGCGGTGTAGCCCGACGTTCTAAAGAGCGAAACAAGATAGGCGGCAATGTCGGGATCTTCGAGGACAACCAGAATACTTTTAGGCATGAAAGGCTCCGCGCTGAACCCACGCTATAAAACACATGGTGCGCTGTAAACGGTACAAATAACCCTTCCTAACTCTTCATGTGGCCGTAATCGCTTGTAAAAACGTTAACTTTCATCCACAAATAAAAAGTTTAGGAAGGGATGGGTGTCTGGGGGAAGGGAAAATCTTTGAAAAGGGTTTCCCTTCCCCCAGCATAACAAACTAATTAATGCTCAGGGCCTTCGAGGTGGTCAGGAATGATAGCCATGCTGACGACGAGAGGCTTGAGGAAGGACCACTTGATGCCGATTTCGTAGACTTCTTCGAGGTCACGAATGGCGTCCCAGCAGTTGTGGCAAGGAGCGATAACGAGTTTCGCACCGGTAGCAAGGATTTGGTCACGCTTGGTGCGCATACCATCATTACGTTGCTTACGGAACTTACCGATACCGTTGAAGCCACCACCACCACCGCAGCAGTAGTTGTGCTCGCGTCTGGTGCTCATATCGCGGAAGTCATCAGCGATGTAGGACATGATTTCGCGAGTAATCTTTGCGAGGCCGTGGTTACGCACGTAGTTACAAGAGTCTTGCAAGGTGCAAGGTTCTTTGATGCGCTTAGCTGGGTCAATCTTGATTTTGCCTTCGCGAAGGGCTTCAGCGAGCCATTCAACGTAGTGGAACCAAGGGGCAGGTGTCAAGCCGCTTTCGAGACCAGCCCAGTAAGGACCTTCGATGGCGGATGCACGGTGGGCGTGACCACATTCGGTACCAACAACACGCTTAGGACGTAAGCGGGTGATGGCATCGTAGACGCGTTCCACTTGCATTTTGCAAGCAGCCCAGTCACCAGCGAACATGGCGATGGAGGTTTGTTCCCAACCAGAGCTTGGAACAGTCCAGTTTTCACCGGCAAGGTGGAAGAGGATTGCAGCTTCTGCAATGTCTTCTGGGTAGTGCTTTGGCTCACGTGCGTTAACAACGTACATGATGTCGGCATCTTCAACGTCGACAGGAATTTTAAGACCTGGCCATTCTTCGCCAGTTTCTTCTTCCATCCATTCGCAGGTATCAACCCAGTCTTCGTCGGTTACGTCCATTTGAGCGTAGTAGACGCGGTGCATACCAGAGCCAATCTTCATTTCCCAAGGGGTAAAGCCTTGAGCGTAGAGAAGGCCACGCAGGTAGCTGAACATAACACCCATGTCGATGCCATGAGGGCAGTACATGCCACAACGGTTACAGCAAGTGCATTGGGACCAAGCGACAGCCATGGCGTGAACCATGAAAGCGGTGTCGACTTTGCCCTTGCGCTTAACGATTTCGCCGAGCGTGGACTGGATTTTGTAGGCAGGAACTTGCTTTGGGTCACGGTTGCTGGAGCGGTAGAAGAAACAGCTGTCAGCGCACATGCCACAGTGAGCACAGATTTCGAGCCAAGTTCTGGTACGAGATTGGCAAGTCGTTTCGACCAATTTGCCTAAGGCTTCTTGGTCAACTTCCAACTCTTCCATTTCTTTGTAGTATTGAGCGCCACCCTTGTCACTGAGAAGGTGCTTGAGTGCTTCCTCAGTGTCGATGGTCTTTCGATTACAGAATATACCTTCAGGCATTGTGTCCTCCCATCAGCCGTGGGTTACCAAGGGAATGCAGTGCCACGAACGTGACCACCGCGCTTGATGGAGTAGTCCATACCCAATTGACCACGAGACATGAAGAAGAGCACGATGTGCGAAAGCTTCGTGAATGGGGCCAAAATGAGCATTAACTCACCAGTGAGGATGTGTGCCAAGAGCCAGAAGTCGTAGTCGCACACGTTCAAGCGAGCAATGAAGCCCGTGATGAAAGGAGCGGCAGAGAGCGCAAGGATGAACCAGTCGTATGGCGTGGTCAAGATGCGAACTTCTGAAAGGGCAATACGGCGGATGGCGAGCATGCCAAGGCCGATGATAGCCAAGATGGTGAGTGCGTCAGCCAAGCACATTGGGAGCGTAGGAAGGCTGAAGCCGAAGCGCTCTTGCAAGATGACATTGTGACCAGCAAGGAAGATGGGGACAATGATTGCACCAATGTGGAAGAAGAAGAAGCCAGTGGCCATGAAAGGCTGAGTGCGCCAGCTGCGGCTACCAACAGGCGTGAGCCAACGGTAGATGGACTGGATTGCACCACGGATGCCCATGGACAGGTGAGGCTTGTATGCTACGCGGTCAAGACGCCAGTCGAGGCCACGAATGTACCAGATAACGCGGTAGGCCATGCCAAGGGTAAATACCAAGAAGGAAAACCACAGCATAGGGCCAGTGAGGAATGCGTACATGAGTTTGCTCCTCTATGTCCTAGTATTTACGGATCTTCTCATCACGGCCTGTGAGGAAGATCCAGTAACCAACATATACCGCAAGGGCTACACCCATAAAGATGTAGGTCCAGCTTTTGGTGTAGAGCATGAACTCGTGCAAGGTAACGAGAGTTTCGTGCATAGTGTGCTCCTAGCCCTAGTGGGAATCTTTGTAGTCAGGGTGTTCGTAAAGAACAGGCATCTTAGTCGCGATGAAGCGGTATGCCGTTACGATGC
Organism: Pseudomonadota bacterium; assembly: GCA_044433065.1. Lineage (GTDB taxonomy): Bacteria > Desulfobacterota > Desulfovibrionia > Desulfovibrionales > Desulfovibrionaceae > Nitratidesulfovibrio. The sequence continues at coordinate 10,123 of JAWXUA010000068.1, read as the reverse complement.
ACGTTACAATGAAGATAGAAATAGCGATTTCCATCCAATGTGGGAAGTAACGTTCAGCGGAAGGCAACTGCCAGTTGAACGCTACGAGAGAGACGTTCAAGCGGTTCAAGATGATACCAGCAACAGCAAAGAAGGATGCGATGCGGATGATGCGGGTGCTCTTTTCACGCACGCCAAGAGCGTACAAGAAGGAAGGCAGAGCCACAAAGCCGATCATTTCAACGAGCCACCAAGCGCCCCAACCAGTGCTGAGGTAGTGCCAGTCGTTGTCCATGGTGGTGTCGATAACCTTAACCATGAAGTAACCAGCCAAGATGAATGCGCCAGCCTTACCAAAGCCAAGAACAACGCCATCAGCTTCTTTGAGGTGGGTTTCGTCCATCTTGTGGTGGAATGGCTTGTGTGCAAGGGTGCCTTCAAAGATAACCATGGAAACACCGGCTACCCAAGAGGACATGAAGAAGAACACAGGCAAGAATGGGGAATACCACAATGGGTGCAACTTCGATGGAGCGATGAGGAACAAAGCGCCAAGGGAAGATTGGTGCAAGGTGGAGAGTACAACACCGAAGATGGTGAGTACCAAGGTGAGCTTAACCACAACGTTGCGAATCTTACGGAAGCCAAGCCATTCAAGAGCAGCTGGGCACCATTCGATGAACAGAACCGTAAGGTAGGTTGCAACGCAAAGACCAACTTCGAAGAGCAAGGACGTGGTGCCTTGGGACCAGAAGATAGGAATTGGCAAGCGCAGTGGGTGACCAAGGTCATAGGTCAAGGCGATAACGACGAAGAAATAGCCAAGGAATGCCGTGGTGATTGCTGGGCGGACTGCGGAGTGGTAGCGCTTCAGACCGAAGAGGTAGCAGCTAGCAGAGGTGACATAGCCACCAGCTGCAAGAGCAACACCGCAAAGAAGGTCGAAGCCAATCCAGAGGCCCCAAGGGTTATTGTCATCAAGGTTGGTAACTGCGCCAATACCTGTGGTGAAGCGCAGGATGGTGATACCAAGGCCAACGGCCAAGATGATTGCCGTGATGATATTGGCTGGCGTCCAGATGGACGTTTTTTGTACGTCACTCATTACGCGTCCCCTTCTGGCTTTGCGGCTGCTTCATCAGCAGGAGCAGCTTCTTCAGCGGCCTTAGCAGCAAGCTCTTCTTCAAAAGCCTTACGTGCGTCAGCAACAGCCTTCTTCACTTCGCGGGTGACAGTGGTGTCCTTGTCTTTGGCAGCCTTAGCAAGAGCAGCAGCAAGCTTGGTTTCACCTTCAGCCTTTGTTTGTGCAATGGCTTCGTTGACAGCTTCGATGCGCTCTTCAGTAGCAACTTGTTCCTTACGCTTGGTGATGGCGTATGCGCCAGTCAACAAGATAGGCCAAATGCCAACAACCATGGCGACGGAGCCCAAAGCACCAGCGGTGAAGGAAGGAGCAGGCGCATTGCCAAGCTCTTCGTTCATGCCGATTTCTTTGAATGGTACGCCAGACAGGTACATCCACTGGGTGCCGCCCATTTCGTCTTCACCATATACATGGTCAACGTAACGGTCAGGGTAGCGTGCGATACGCTCATGTGCGATGCGCAGAAGGTCCTTACGTTTGCCAAAGGTCAAAGCGTCCTTAGGACATGCTTCAACGCAGCCAGGCAATTTGCCTTCGAGCAAACGTGGGTGACACATGGTGCACTTGCGGATCAGTGGGTCAAAGGCTTCTTCGTATTCGAAGGTAGGCACGTCGAATGGACATGCGATCATGCAGTAACGGCAACCAACGCAGAGGCTACCGTCATACGTCACAGAACCATCAGGGTTCTTGGTGAACGCTTTAACGAAGCATGCGGAAGCACAAGCAGGTTCGAGGCAGTGGTTACACTGTTGCTTGCGGAACACTGGGTGTTCGAGGCCAGCGGCATTGTACTTATTGACGACGGTCCAGTTATTAGGAGCTGTACGGCGTTCAGTATTCAGTACATTAAGGTCGGTGAAAGGTTCCTTTGGTGCAGGCAAGTCGTTAACGATGTTACAGGCTTGTTCGCACTGGCGGCAACCGATGCAGCGTGTGGAGTCATGGAGAACACCAACGCTGTCTTTATAACCTGGGAAGGTAGCGTGACTGGCGGCTTGTGCCGTCTTGGTCGTGCCCACAGCAGCGGCAAGGCTAGTGCTACCCAACAGGCCGAGGAAGTTTCTACGATTCATACCGTACTCCTACCTTGCTAGTTGGCGGGCTTGTGGCAGCCGGCGCAGTCGGTGTTCGCAGGCTTGGTGACGTTCATACTTTCGTGACAGCCCATGCACTGCAAGTGGAAGGCAGTCTTGAGGCTAGGACGGTTATCCTGTGCCTTTTCAACGTGACAGCCGCTACACTTTGGAGGATTGAGGCTTGCTGGGCTGTTATGGTGGCAGCCTTGGCAGAACGTACCCTGTTCATTGTGGAAGCGCATAGCAAGGGCATTGCCTTCGGTTGCCTTGTACATAGCAGCAACGATCTTCCGGTGTTGGAATTCGCTAGCCATGTATTCATTGGCGATGGTGCCGATGGAGACAACTTCAGGAATGTCATTGAGATTGAACGTACCAGCAGGTGCGCCGCGCATTTCGAGCATTTCAGCAGAAAGCGCACTACGCGTTGCTTGGTCGAACTGCAAGAAGATGCCAGACTGAGCTTCTTCAAGGTCGTAACCTGGAACAGCAGCGTGGCAGGACTCACAGTTGGTATTTTCAAACTTCACTTGAGCCATAGGAGCGTGGCAACCAGCGCATTCAGCTTTCTTGGTTTGCGTAGCGTGGCAGTTGATGCACAAGTCCATAGCTTTGAGCGGAGCTTGTGGTTTAAACTGGTCGCCATTAGCACCTTCCATAAAGCTTGGGCTGTGGCAGGCATCGCAAGTAGCGGTGGCAGCCTCATGGAGCTTATGGTTGAAAGCAACTGGTGGGAACGTACCCTTCAAATTTTGTGGCTTGTCTGCAGCTGGGTGAGGCAACATCAACATGGTGTCTGCCTGACCGTTCATGAGACGTGGTGCTTCTTCAAGGCTTACAGGAGCTTGTGCAGCTGGAGCGTGGCAGCCTGCGCAGGTCACAGGACCTGTGGTAGCGCTTGCATTCTTAGCAACAACATCTTGGTGACAGCTGATGCAACCAGTGTGGTTTGCTGTTTGGACGTCAGCTTGGTCCTTGAACCAAACGAGCTGAGCAGCGTTGCCATCAACCATGGTGTGGCAGGTTGCGCAGTTGTCTTTTGCGCCAGCAGCTGGTGCGATAGCCTTAGCAGAAACGTGTGCGTAGTGTTGTTCCTTGCTGAAAGCAACGTCGCTACGAACAGATTCAATGCTCAGGTTTTCAACGTGACAAGAGCGGCATTCGCCATCTTGTGGGCCAGTTTTTTTGCCTTGAGCGGCCACATCATTGTGACAGCTAATGCAATTCTCGTGGTAAATGTCCTGCACGGCCTTAGCGCTTTTGTCTTCAAGTCGCTTGAACTTATACGACATAACGCCATTAGCAGAATCGTGACAGGTAGAGCAGTCTTTGCCTTCAGCAATGACTGCAGCAGTGTGGGCATCGTGTAAGAACACGACTTTGGGAAGTTGCAATGTACCGAAATGAGCCATAGTGCCGATTTCGATAAGGTCAGCGCGCTGCTCACCCGAGAGTTCGCATTGGGCCATGCTCAAAGAACAAAGACCGCAAACGCCAACAAGAGCCGTTGCAACCAACACTCCCGCCCTACGCAGCAGTGTCTTTCCTTTCCTCATAATGCTAGTCCTTTGGAAAAGTGGTGAATCCTCAGACATCCTTAGCCGTAAGCCTTGATAGGCAAGCCAGACCACCAACGCAAAAACACATAGCAACGCAAAGGTCCTCCCTCCTACAGGAAGCCCTTAACGCATGCATTGTGGCAATATTTACATTGGTCGCAGGCTTGAGCCTAATCTGGCGCATAGCCTACCTGTCTAGTATGGAATAATTCCTACTGCGGAGGTATGCTATTTATGATTGTATCGTCAAGTGAAAAGTGCATTTTAGTTGATATGTATTGATATGTACTGTTGTGGTTAGCATGGTTGTTTTTGTGTTTTGGCTTGAATTTTTGCTGCTGTTGTAAAAGCTGTAGCCATGCGCTCAAAAAAGTTTTATTATTTTATGTAGTTATAATAGTGTAGCCGCATTAGCCACTTTGAGCGAGGGAAAGGCGGTGGAAGTGAGGCTAAAGGCGGAAGAATGAAGAGGGAAGGGGAAGAGGGAAAGGCAGAAGAGATACACACACCGCTTCGCAGGCACTCCCAGAACAGAAGACGAAAAGGCATACTCCCTCCGTCAGCTTGGTGTATCTGTACTGCTCGAAGACTCGCAGACATCTACTGCCAACCTGCCACCTCCCAGCGTTGCTATCTGCCTTTCTGCTATCTTGCCTTTCTCTTCCTCTTCTGCCTTTCTCTTACTTGCCACCATCATCTCCACCACAGCATCACCATACACCCTATTCAAGACATAATCAGCCCTATATTAACATAAATGTTATTCATCACAAACAAAAATAGACCATATATATCCAATATAACCATAAAGGGCTTGAAATAATGATAGTTATGGAAAAAAGACGAATTTTATTATATTTTAACAATATTGTACGTTTTTATGCCGTTAAGCTAAAAAAAAGATAAAAAAAGAAGAATTTTTAGCCAAAATTAAAGATTACATATTTGACAAAATTAGGCAAAACATGGCACTAAACGGCTGTGAGCGGCGCAGGGCCGTCGTATCAAAAATTTTCCGTTTCATTTATAGGCGTGTTCACCTATAATAAAACTCGCATCGTTCAACAGTTATTGAATTTTGGAGGAAGACATCATGGGCAAGAATTTTGTGAAAGTTGTTGTGACTGGTATGACCGTAGCCGCTTTGGCTTGCCCAGCATTTGCTGGCGACACCATCAAGTTGGGCGTACCTGGTTCCCACACTGGCGACCTTGCTAACTACGGCCTTGGTACTGCAAATGCTGCTACCATCGTTGCTGAGCAAATCAACGCTAAGGGCGGCATCGACGGCAAGATGGTTGAAGTTATCTTGCAGGACGAACAGTGCAAGCCTGAACTCGCTACCAACGCTGCTACCAAGCTCTTGACCGAAGGCGTTGATATCGTTCTTGGCCACATCTGCTCTGGTGCAACCAAGGCTGCTTTGCCACTCTACAAAGATGCTAACATGATCGTCATGTCCCCATCTGCTACCACGCCTGACTTGACCCAAAGCGGCGACAACCCAACTTTCTTCCGTACTATCGCTTCTGACGACATGCAAGGTAAGCTTGGTGCTGACTTTGTTGTTGATAAGCTCGGCGCAAAGAAAATCGCTATCCTTCACGACAAGGGCGACTACGGTAAGGGCTATGCTGGCTACGTTAAGAGCTTCATCGAAGCAAGCGGCAAAGCTGAAGTTGTTATGTTTGAAGGCGTAACTCCTGGTGCTGTTGACTACTCTGCTGTTATCCAAAAGGTTCGTCGCGAAGGCGCTGACTGCGTTGTTTTCGGTGGCTACCACCCAGAAGCAGCTAAGATTGTTGGCCAAATGCGTAAGCGTAACATGGACATTCCTTTCGTTTCTGAAGACGGCGTAAAGACCGACACCTTCATCGGCGTTGCTGGTCAATATGCTGAAGGCGTTTACGCTTCCTCTTCTAAGGACGTTAGCTCCTTGCCTATGTACCAAGAAGCTGTAAAGCTCCACGAAGACAAGTACAAGGCTGCTCCTGGTCCTTTCTACACTGAAGGTTACGCTGCTGCACAAGCACTTCTCGCTGCTGTTGACGCTGCTGATTCCACCGATACCGCTAAGGTTATGGAAGCATTGCGCACCGTTCCTGTTGAAACCGCTATCGGCACCATCACTTTTGACGCACAAGGCGAAGCTACTGGTATTGGCTTCTCCATGTATCAAGTTCAGGACGGCAAGTTCGTTGAATTGAAGTAACAAACGGCTTCTTTTGACTTCTGACTTCGTTGTGCTCACTTTGTGCTCAGGTTACGTATGTCTCTATACGCGCCCCTCACCCAAAGCTCGCACGCCTCGTCAGAAGCACAAAATAAGCGCGTTTGTAACAAACGGCCTCTTTTGACTTCTGACTTCGTTGTGCTCACTTTGTGCTCAGGTTACGTATGTCTCTTACGCGCCCCTCGCCCAAAGCTCGCACGCCTCGTTAGAAGCACAAAATAAGCGCGTTTGTGCTATGCTAGAATAAAAGCCTATTTCTATAGAGGGACAGGTATTCGCCTGTTCCTCTATAGTTACAAATTGGGGTCGCTTGTGCTTCCTCTGCAAAAAAACCCCTGCAAGCCTAAAAAGCTTCATGTTACAAAAGATGCATTTATATTGTTAGCGCGTCTTGAATGGGAAGGGAATTATGGATTGGTTATACTTTACAGAACTTTTTTGTAGCGGACTCACGCGCGGTAGCATTTATGCATTGATCGCCTTGGGCTACACCATGGTATACGGCATCATCGAGCTCATCAACTTTGCGCACGGTGAAGTGTATATGCTTGGTGCATTCATTGCCTTGATTGTTTCTGGTGTCCTTGGCATCTATGGTTTCCCAGAAGCAGGCATCCTTATTATTGCAGCTATTGCAGCCATTGTGTACTGCGCAGCCTATGGCTTCACCTTGGAAAAGGTGGCCTATAAGCCTTTGCGCTCTGCACCTCGTTTGGCTCCGCTGATTTCTGCTATCGGTATGTCAACCTTCTTGCAAAACTACGTTATTCTTGCGCAGACTTCGGACTTTGTTCCCTTCCCAAGTTTTCTGCCAGAGCTTGAATTCCTGTATAGCTTGCCCTTCTACGTTGGTAGCTCCGACTTCATCATCGTTGTGACCAGCTCCCTTTGCATGGTGGGCCTCACGCTCTTCATCCAATACACCACCATGGGTAAGGCCATGCGCGCCACAGCCCAAAACCGCAAAATGGCCATGCTCCTTGGCATCGACGCGGACAAAATTATTTCCATCACCTTCATCGTTGGCTCCATGCTCGCAGCCATTGGTGGCGTGCTCATCGCATCCCACATTGGTCAGGTCAACTTTGCCATCGGCTTCATCGCAGGTATCAAGGCCTTTACCGCAGCAGTTCTTGGTGGCATCGGCTCCATCCCAGGTGCTATGGCTGGTGGTCTGGTGCTCGGTCTTTGCGAAAGCTTTGCAACGGGCTATATTTCTAGTGACTACGAGGACGCCTTGGCCTTTGGTCTCTTGGTGCTCATCCTCATCTTCAGACCTTCTGGCCTTCTTGGTAAAGCCAAGACGCAAAAGGTTTAGGGGGACGTTATGCAAGGTATTATGAGATCTCTCGTGGTCAGCATCTGGTTCATGTTCCTGACCTTCCCCCTTGTGGCTATCCGCGTCAACACCATTGACAATACAGTTATATGGCGTTGGAAAAATGTACTTTTCATCGGCATTGGTAGCTTCGTGCTGTCCTTCTTGTGGCGCTACATGATGGCCCGCAAAGAGCTTGGCGCTGGTGCTACGCCTTTTCTGCCAGCTGGTATCCGCAATGCCTTCTCTGGCATGAACCAAAAGTATAATGAGAGCAAGTCCACACGTGTAAGCGTCTTAGCGTTGATTGCTCTTGGCTTCTGCGCACTGCCCATGCTCGTGTCCAGCTACCAGACTAACATCATGATTTCGGCTTTGCTCTACATCATGCTTGGTCTTGGCCTCAACATCGTTGTTGGCCTTGCAGGTCAGCTTGTGCTTGGCTACATCGCTTTCTACGCTGTGGGTGCCTATGCCTACGCATTGCTTTCCGCTGATTTCGGCCTTGGTTTCTGGACCGTTCTGCCCATCGGTGGTGCTTGCGCAGCTGTCTTCGGCATCTTGGTTGGCTTCCCAGTGCTTCGCCTTAAAGGTGACTATTTGGCCATCGTAACTCTTGGCTTTGGCGAAATCACCCGTCTGGTGCTTGAAAACTGGGGCGACGTAACCCGTGGTCCTAGCGGTATTTCCAATATTCCGCGTCCAAGCTTCTTCGGCATGCACATGGACATCAACGCGTCCACAACCTATATTTACTACCTTGTCTTTGCGTGCGTGATCATCACCATCATCGCTGTTGCACGCCTCAAAGACTCGCGCATTGGCCGTGCATGGCAGGCCCTTCGTGAAGACGAAATCGCTTGCGAAGCCATGGGCATCGACCTTGCTAAAACCAAGCTGTCCGCCTTTGCACTCGGTGCATGTTGGGCTGGTTTTGCTGGTGTCATCTTTGCCGCCAAGACCACCTTCATCAACCCAGCAAGCTTCACCTTCCTTGAATCAGCAATGGTTTTGGCCATGGTTGTTCTTGGTGGCATGGGCTCCACCCTTGGTGTTGTGCTTGGTGCGCTCATTCTCATCTTGTTGCCTGAATATCTTCGTGCCTTCTCTGAATATCGTATGCTCATTTTCGGTGCTGCCATGGTGCTCATGATGGTCTTCCGTCCACAAGGCATCATCGCTCCTAAGAGCAAGGAATACGAAGTGAAGGGTGCTGAACTCGACAATGGAGGCAAAGCATAATGCAATCCATGCAACCAGTACTCAAAGTTGATAGCGTTTCCAAGAACTTCGGTGGTTTGCGTGCGCTCAACGAGGTTGACCTCGTGGTCAATGAAAAAGAAGTTGTGGCGCTCATCGGCCCTAACGGCGCTGGCAAAACCACATTCTTTAACTGCATCACCGGTATCTACGAACCAACCGAAGGCGAAGTCCTTGTGCGTCGCCCAGGTGAGGAATACAAGCGCGTCAATGGCCGCAAGCCTAACGACGTGACTGGCCTTGGCATGGCCCGTACTTTCCAGAATATCCGCCTCTTCCAAACCATGAGTGTCCTTGAAAACGTCATGATTGGTAACCACTGCCGCACCAAAACCGGCATCCTTGGGGCCTTGTTCCGCACCCCTGCGGCCAAGCGCGAAGAGGAAGAAATCATTGAGAATAGCTATGAGCTGCTCAAGGCTGTGAACCTGCACATGCACTACAAAGATGAAGCCCGCAATCTTCCATACGGTGCGCAGCGTCGTCTTGAAATTGCCCGTGCTCTCGCCACAAAGCCATTCCTGCTCCTTCTTGACGAACCAGCCGCTGGCATGAATCCTCAGGAAACCCTCGAGCTCAAGGAATTGGTCATCAATATCCGCGACAAGCATAACCTGTCCGTCCTGCTCATCGAGCACGACATGAACATGGTTATGTCCCTTTCGGACCGCATCTATGTTATGGAGTACGGTTCTAAAATCGCAGAAGGCACGCCAGCAGAAATCAGCAGTAACCCTCGTGTTATCAAGGCTTACCTCGGAGAAGAAGAACATGCTTGAGTTGCGTAATGTCAGTACCTACTATGGCAATATTCAGGCTTTGCGTGACATCAATCTGTGCATCAACGAGGGCGAAATTGTAACCCTCATCGGTGCCAACGGTGCTGGCAAGTCCACCACCCTCATGTCCATCTGTGGTGGCACGCCTCCTCGTAAAGGCGAAATCCTTTTCGAAGGCAAGCCCATCCACACCATGAAGCCTAACCACATCGTGAAGCTCGGCATCAGCCAAGTTCCTGAAGGTCGTCTCATTTTCCCAGACCTCACCGTCCAAGAAAACCTCGACCTCGGTGCTTTCCTCCGCAAGGACAAAGAAGGCATTAAGCGCGACCTCGACTACATTTTCTCGCTCTTCCCTATTCTTGAGCAACGCCGCAAGCAAGCTGGTGGTACGCTCTCTGGTGGTGAGCAGCAAATGCTCGCTATCTCGCGCGCCATCATGGGCCGTCCACGTCTGCTCCTCCTCGATGAGCCGTCCCTCGGTCTGGCACCAATCATCATTCAGCAAATCTTCAGTATCATTCAAAAAATCAACAAGGACGGCACCACTGTCTTCCTCGTTGAGCAAAATGCAAACCAAGCTCTCAAAATCGCTCACCGCGCCTACGTTATCGAAACCGGTGCCATAACCATGGAAGATACCGCAGAAGCTCTGCTCAGCAACGACGCTGTGCGCAAGGCGTATTTGGGTATGTAATAGGATTATTTGGGTAGACAAGCTGGGGGGAGGAAGGAAACTTTCTGAAGAAAGTCTCCTTCCTCCCCCCAGACC
>JAWXUA010000067.1:0-13984 GCA_044433065.1 Pseudomonadota bacterium | reverse complement strand
TGACTTGTCTTTTTTACATACTCGCATGTTTTCCCCGAACGTCATACGGAGGCATACGTATTATGCTCAACGCAAGCTCATCATGGCCACGCAGAACTTCATCTATAAGCCTTGCCTCGTGTGGCCGCGAACTAAATACGAAGTTGTACACGTCTATCCACAAATAAAAGTCTTGTCTTTTTTACATACTTTCATGTTTTCCCCGAACGTCATACGGAGCCATACGTATTATGCTCAACGCAAGCCCATCATGGCCACGCTGAACTTCATCTATAAGCCTTCCCTCGTGTGGCCGCGAACTAAATACGAAGACACGCACTTCCATCCACAAATAAAAGTCTTTGAAAGGGATGGGGGTCTGGCCTGCCCGAAGGGTGGCCGAAGGCCATAGCCGTTAGGCGAGCGAAGCGAGTCTTACGGATACAGAGAGCAACGCTGGAAGGGAAAACTTTCTTCAGAAAGTTTTCCCTTCCCCCAGTTAATTTAATCCTAACTATTCAATTCCAAGCCTAACCGCGATTTCCTTGGCCGCGCGGCGTCCTGCGCCCATGGCGAGGATAACGGTGGCGGCGCCGGTGACGATGTCGCCGCCGGCAAAGACGTTAGGGATGGAGGTTTCGCCAGTTTCATCGTTGACCGTCAGGTAGCCCCACTTGTTGAGGGCGAGGTCTGGCGTTTCTTCGAGGAGGATGGGGTTTGGCCGTGTGCCAACAGCAATGATGGCGAGATCGGTGGGGAGGTCGTAGACATCACCTTCGATGACACATGGACGGCAGCGACCAGAGGCGTCTGGCTCGCCGAGCTTCATGCGCTGGAGCGTGACGGAACCGAGGTTGCCATTTTCACCGGCATTGAAGGAGAGTGGGCTGACGAGGAGTTCAAAGCTGACGCCTTCCTCTTCGGCATGCTCTACTTCTTCGTGACGCGCTGGCATTTCAGCCATGGTACGGCGGTAGACGATGTGTACGCTTTCGGCACCAAGACGGCGTGCGGTACGGGCTGCGTCCATGGCTACGTTGCCGCCACCAAAGACGGTGACGTGCTTGCCAAGGTATACGGGCGTGTCGAATTCTGGGAAGAGGTAGGCACGGCCGAGATTGACGCGGGTGAGGTATTCATTGGCAGAGAAGACGCCAACGAGGTTTTCACCTGGGATATTCATGAAGCGTGGTAAACCAGCACCAACGCCAACGAAGACAGCTTTGTAGCCTTCTGCGAAGAGGTCTTCTATGCTGAAGGTACGGCCGCCAACCCAGTTGGTGACAAATTCAACGCCTTGGGCGCGCAAGGTATCGAGCTCTTTGGCTACGATGTCGGTCTTGGGCAGACGGAATTCTGGGATACCATATATAAGGACGCCGCCACATTCGTGCAGAGCTTCGTAGACGGTGACCTTGGCCCCACGGGATGCAAGGTAGCCTGCAACGGTGAGGCTAGCAGGACCTGCGCCGATACAGGCAACTTTGAGGTCGGGATTGGTGAGAGAACAGGCGTTTTCGCCCGTGAGCTCTTCGCAGGCTGAGCTGGCCATGAAGGCGTCAGCTACGTAGCGTTCGAGACGGCCAATGGCTACAGGCTCACCCTTTTTACCAAGAATGCACGCGCCTTCGCACTGGCTTTCTTGTGGGCATACGCGGCCACATACAGCTGGGAGGCTGTTGGTGGTTTTGATGATGCGGTATGCTTCTGGGACATTGTCCTCAGCTAGGGCTGCGATGAAGTCTTTGATGCGTACTTCAACAGGACAACCCTTGACGCACAAAGGCTTTTTGCATTGCAGACAACGCTTAGCTTCTATGAGGGCATCATCATGGCTGTAACCAAGAGCGACTTCGCTGAAATTCTGCACCCGCTCAGAAGCAGGCTGGCATGGCATGGGGACGCGTGGGACCTTAATTTTTGTCGTTGCCACAATGACACCTGCACTTGTGATGATGTTCAAGGGAGGCTACTTCAAGAGGCTTAAAGGCGCCAAGGCGTTGACGAAGTTCACCAAAGTCTACTTGATGGCCATCGAATTCTGGACCATCAACGCAAGCAAACTTTGTTTCGCCGCCCACGGTAACGCGGCAAGCACCGCACATGCCAATGCCGTCAACCATGATAGAGTTGAGGCTTACCGTTGTTTTCACACCAAAAGGTTCCGTGGCTTTGGCGACCGCGGCCATCATAGGCACTGGGCCAACAGCCACAACTTCATGCACGGACTTGTCGACTTCAAGGCGTTGTACAAGAGGCTCGGTTACAAGACCTTTGTGGCCAAAGCTGCCGTCGTCTGTGGTGACCAGAACTTCATGACAGAATGAGGACAGTTCATCGTGGAACAAGAGCAAATCTTTATTACGTGCACCAATAATTGCCACAACATAGTTGCCGTTGGCATGGTGTCCTTTAGCAATGTGGTGCATGGCTGCAATGCCAGTGCCGCCGCCAACACAAATGACAGTGCCAGCTTGCTCGATGTGGGTGGGCTTACCCAAAGGTCCGCAAAGATCTAAAATGTCATCACCTGCACCCAGCTCTTCAAGCAACGCTGTGCTTTTACCCATAACAAGGTAAACAAGCGTAATAGTTCCTGCTTTGGCGTCAACATCAGCGATGGTTAAGGGAATGCGTTCCCCTTTTTCGTCAACACGAAGAATAACAAAATTACCAGGTTTAGCCTTACGCGCAATATGAACTGCGTCAATGACAAGCTTACTGGTTTGCCCAGGGATAAGCTGTTCTTTGCTAAGGATGCGATATGGCATGAGATTTGTCCTTTAGAGATGTCCTACACGCGCTCTCATGAGCTAGTGGCCAAAAAACATTTTTCAGCCTGTATGAATATGTACCTAAATACTCTATGAAATCTTGGCAAGTAAAATGGGCAGTAAAAGAGCATAATCTCACATTTTTTTTGACGCAACTCGGGCCTTGCCTTCTGCCGTAAGCGTTGTTAGTATAGGCGTAGAGATTTTGCTAAAGAGAATACTATGGCAAAATAATGTAAAGCTCAGTCCATACACCGTGTGGTTTATACTATGGCTTTGCAAATAATAACACTGCATATTATGGTCTAATGTGGCTAACTTATTGGAGGATTTATGTTAAAGGCAAATGCAAGTACTAATGCACGCGTTGAAGTGACTAATGCATATATGCGCGGTGTATACCGCTGGATGACTCTTGGCCTTGCAGTGACTGCAGCTCTTGCCTTCACTGTTGTGAGCAGTGAACAACTTATAGAGTTGCTTTTCACTAATAGTTTCTTGCTCATTGGTTTACTTGTTGTTGAAGTCGGTCTTGTAATGGGTATTACCGCTGGTATCAACCGTATGTCTGGTACTACAGCATCTGGCCTGTTCTTGTTGTACAGTGCTTTGAATGGTATTACTCTGTCCGCTATATTGCTTGTGTATACCCAAGCTGCGGTCTTCCAAGCTTTTGTCACTACAGCAGGCATGTTCCTTGCTATGAGTGTCTATGGCTCTGTAACCAAGCGTGACCTTACGGGCATGGGTAGCTTCTTGACCATGGGCCTTTTTGGCTTGATTATTGCGTCTATCGTGAATATTTTCATGCAAAGCACTATGATGGAATTTATCATCAGTGCTGTGGGCGTCTTAATCTTCACTGGCCTTACAGCTTATGACACCCAAAAGCTCAAGGCTTTTGGTGAAAGTGCACCTCTTAATGATGCTACCGCTATGCAGCGTGGCACCATTCTTGGCGCGCTGACCTTGTACCTTGACTTCATCAACCTCTTCATCATGATGTTGCGCCTTTTTGGCAGCTCCCGCGATTAAGAGAGAATTAGGCTCAAGGCCTTTTTTGTAGCAATGGCGGAGTGGGCGCGGCCTGCTCCGCTTTTTTATCATTATGAGGCTTTTTTTGTGTGTGGTTCTTTTACTGCACACATGCGCCAACGATATGGATGCAGGGTAGAAAAAATGCGACAAAATTTTGCCTCACATGAACATGATAGTAGCTTTGTCTGGAAAAAACGCCAAGCATCCTTATCACCGCTTTTGTGGCCTGCTGGGAAAGTATATGGTCTTCTCATGGCCATGCGCCGTATTGCATGGGAGCAAGGTTTCAAAAGCGCGCATAGGGTGCATAAGCCCGTCATCTCTGTGGGCAATGTTGCGTGGGGCGGTACTGGTAAAACTCCTTTGGTCACATGGTTTTTAGATTGGGCCAAAGACCAAAATCTGCGACCTGCTGTGCTTACCCGTGGCTATAAAGCGACACCGCCATCGTTGCCCTATCTTGTGCACGATGAAAGTCTTGCTCGCGATGTTGGCGATGAGCCGTTGCTTTTAGCACGTTCTGCGCCCCATGCTTTTGTCATGGTAGACCCCATTCGTAGTCGTGCTGCTGACCATCTGATGCATGGTGCCATTCGTGAGAATGGTGCGGAAATTCAGCCAGATATCTTTTTGCTCGATGATGGCCTTCAGCATCTTGCCATGGCACGGGATATGGATCTCATCCTCATGCGTCCTGAAGATGTGACCAGTCAATGGAATTGCATCATTCCCCAAGGTTCATGGCGCGAAGGCAAAGGCGTGCTCAAGCGTGCCTCAGCCTTCCTTTTTAAGATGGAGCCTGATGATTTTCTCGCCCTTGCGCCCACCATTGAAAAGCGTTTGGGAACGTATAAAAAGCCTATTTTCTCCTTCAGTTTGCAGGCCAAACACCTTGAGCGTGTGGGCTATCAACGTCGCGCTGTGAACATAGAAAACCCCATTGTAGACAATTTTAATGGTGCACCCTACATGCTCATCTCTGGTGTGGGTGAGCCATCGCAAGTGCGCCAAACAGCCATAAACTATCTCGATTACCCACCTGCTGAGCATCGTATCTTCAACGATCACCATAGCTTTACCCTGCAAGATACCCAGAACCTTGCTCGTGAGGCTGCCCAGAAAAACCTCGTCATGCTTTGTACCCCCAAAGATGCCGTGAAGCTCGAAAGACTCATGAATGCCCCCCTCTGGACCTTTGGCCTTGAAACACGCTTCGGCCCAGCCCTTTGTACTGATGTCTGTCAGGACCTCACCTTTGAGGAATGGTGGAACGTCAAATGGCAGGAGTTGAATGCGGTGTAAATTGTATGTGGGGAAGGGGACAAATTTTTTTAAAAACAGTTTTTATTAAGGATATTTAATGTCGAAAAGACCAAATTTTGGTGGCCCCAAGAAACAAGGTGGGTCACGTGGTAAGACGAGTGGCGGTCGTACGTCTTCGGGCCGCACAAGCTCCCGTCGTGCAAGCCGTGATGAATTTGAAAAAAGCCCACGCGAATTAGAGCGTGCAAGCCGTAGTTACGTTGATAGAACAGAGCACGAACGCCAAAAACAGGCGGAATTTGCTGAAGAATTTCAAGATGCTGAAATAAATCAAGACAATATTGATAGTATTGAAGATGTTGAATTTAAAGACTATATGGAAAATTTGAGCAGCGATGATGCGGATGGTTATGCCCAAAACTCTATGGGCACTCCAAGTCCGTACATGGCCGCGACCAAATTTTCTGACAGTGATTTCATCGAAGCAGTGGACCGTACCTTTTTGCTCGATACCTTTAAAGAAGCACAACGTCCTTTACGGATGGATCCGTTGCTCCGCATGCTCGGTTTGCCCCGCAAGCAAAAGAGAAATTTAGAGGCACAGCTTGAGTCGTTGCAAGGTGCTGGCCTTGTTTTACGTCTGCGTGGTGGCTCTTGGGGATTGGTAGAGCATTTAAAGCTCATCACTGGTCGCCTCACTGTACAGCGGACGGGCATTGGCTTTGTTCAGCCAGAAGACCGTAATCGTGACGATATCTATATCCATCCATCACAAATGGGTGAAGCGTGGCATGGCGATAAGGTGGCGGTGGTCCTGCTTCCTGGTGCACGTGGTAAAAGTGCTGAAGGCCGCATCGTGCGGATTTTGGAACGCGCCACCAGTGAATTGCCTGCCCGTATTGTGAAGCGCATGGGCAAGGGGAATTTCCTTTGTCGTGCCGCTGATGCGCGTATGCGCGTCCATCTTTTGGCGGATTTGAGCCAGATTGAGGGCCGTCCACACAAAGATGATATTGTGGTGCTTGAGCCGCAGGAGCGCATTGAAGACGGACTTTGGGCTGCCAAGGCTATCCGCCTTTTGGGCACTGAGGACAACGCCACTGTGCAAGAACGCCTTGTGAAAATCAATCATGGCGTGCCCATGGAATTTCCTCAAAGCGTGCTTGATGAGGCTGCATCGTTTCCTCATGCGCCCCTTGAAGCTGACGTTGAACAGCGCATTGACTTACGCCACCTTGAATTTGTGACCATCGACGGCGCCAAAGCTCGTGACTTTGACGATGCTATCTATGTGGAAGAGCAGGGCAATGGTTGGCGTTTATGGGTGGCCATTGCGGACGTGTCGCATTATGTGAAGCCTGATTGCGCCATGGACAGGGAAGCTCTTGAGCGTTCCAATTCCTATTATTTCCCGCAGTCTGTGGAACCTATGCTGCCAGAAGCTTTGTCCAATGGCCTTTGCAGTCTGAACCCACGTGTGCCACGTATGGTTATGGTTGCGGAAATGTATTTCCACTGCGATGGTTCATATGGAAAAAGTAAATTTTATCCAGCAGTTATTGAGTCCAAAGCACGTCTGACGTATGGCCAAGTGCAGCGGGCTTTGCTCTTGAAGCAAGAACAAGAGCGTATCAACGTGCGTCCTGTTTTGCCCATGCTTGAGCAAGCTGAGGCTTTGGCCCGTGTGCTTCATGACATGCGTCGAAATCGCGGTAGCCTTGATTTTGATTTGCCAGAGCCAGAACTTGCCTTCAATGTTTACGGTGAAACAACGGATATTCGTCGTCGCCAACGTCACTTTGGGCACCAAATTGTTGAGGAGTTCATGATTGCGGCCAATGAATCTGTGGCCCGTTTCTTGACGGAAAAGGACGCTGACTTCCTATACCGTATTCACCCTGCGCCAGCTCCTGAAAAATTGGGCTCTTTATTTAAGGCCCTTTCACAAACAGATTTTGTGCAGAATATGCCGTCGTTGCCTACCTCCTCTGATAAGGGCGAAGCACCACAATATTCTCCTGACACCTTGCAAGCCATTTTGAAGAAAGCGCGCGGCACAGATCATGAATTTTTGGTGAGCCGTCTCACCCTACGGACCATGATGCAGGCAAGGTATACACCTGAACATGAAGGGCATTTCGGTCTTGCATCGGATTGTTATTGCCATTTCACGTCGCCAATCCGCCGCTATGCTGACCTTGTGGTGCACCGTGCTTTGAAGCATGCGCTTGATCTTGGTGCTGAGGCTGGCCCCATTCCAGCCGGTGGTCGCCTTGAAGCCATTGGTGATCAGCTCAGCAATAATGAGCGCAAGGCCATGGAAGCTGAGCGCGAAATCCTTAAGCGTTACACGGTGATGTATTTGCGTGACCGTGTGGACGAGGAATTTACGGGTGTTATTTCATCTATCTTGGATTTTGGCTTCTTTGTGGAGCTCAATGAAGTTCTTGCTGATGGCATGGTGCGTTTGTCTAGCCTTGACGACGATTACTATACGTTTAATCCAGAAAAACAAGAACTTATGGGCGACCGTACGGGTCGTATGTTCAGACTTGGCCAAAAGGTCAAGGTGCGCCTGACTGATGTGAATGTGGTGCGCCTTGAGGTGAATTTTGAACTTTTGGATAGCGATGACATTGCGCCTGTGCGTGATGAATTTCCTAAGCGCGACCGTTCTTCTTTTGAGAAAAAGTCGAAAAAAGAGTTTAAAAAAGAGTTTAAAAAAGAGTTTAAAAAAGGCAAGAAGTCCGATTTTGACAGGTGTGATGGTGGCAGGCGTGATGGCGACAGGCGTGATGGCGACAGGCGTGATGGCGACAGTGACGTCGCTGTGCCACCATGGATAGCTAAGCGCACCTATGGCCGTGATGATGCCCGTAACGCTCGTGATGACGCTCGTGACGCCCGTGATCCCCGTGACAACAGAAATCGTGATGCTAGTTCGCGTGGCGAAGAAGCAAAGCGCGAGCAAAAGTCCCGTCAACACGAAAGCTTTACGACCAAAGATAACCGCAAGAAATCGTGGAAATCCAAAAATCAAGAGACGCACAATGGACGTAGCGCACAGTTTGTTCGCGAAAATCCAAGCAAAAAACAAGATGAGCTCTTCGCCGATGAGGCCGCCTTGCAGCAGCTCTTCATTGAGGATGACCCAAGGGACACCACGCGGACTAAGAAGCGTCGCGCACAGTCTGATGTTGTTGAAGCCCATGATGATGCGCCACGTGACTTGAGTCAGGATGAGCGCAACTATGATGATGCACCGCGCCGCGATGGTCATAAGAACCATGGCAAACGTTTCAGCAAAAAGAAGACTGGTCCTAAGCCTTTAGCCCATAAGGGTAAAAAGCGGTCGAAGTAGAATCCGTTTATTTCATATATAAAAAATGGCGCTAACCTTTGCAGGGGAGCGCCATTTTTTATGCTTCATGTGAGACGGTTTGTGGTATGGATGGACTTAGAGGCACCCCTAGTGCACGCGTGATTTTCATGATGGTTTCAAAACGAGGCTTTGCACCTGCACTCAAGCTTTTGTATAGGCTTTCGCGACCGAGACCAGAATCTTTAGCCAGTTGCGCCATGCCGCGAGCTTTGGCAATATCGGCCAGAGCGGCAAGAAAGAGGTCCATATCGTTTTCCTCTAAGGCCGCGGCTAAATATTCTGCTATGGCTTCTTCGCTATCGAGATATTCTGATAGGTCAAATTTAGTGAGCGTTTCCATACGGAGTATCCTTAATTTCTTGGCGTAATTTTTTTGCTTTTTCTATATCTCGTTGTTGTGAACTCTTGTCTCCGCCTGCAAGGAGCCAATATACTTGAGAACCTTCTTGCCAATAATATACTCTCCTGCGCCATAGTGAATGCGCATTTCGACGATGCCATCTCCCACTGGCGCACAGTCACCAAAGTGGCCAAGTTCAGCAGAGCGGATACGGGTAAGAACTCGCATACGACCTTTGAGGTCTTTCAAACTTTTTATCCACTTACTGAATGTTTGTGTTTGGTAGAAGGTATTCATAGAAAAAATGTATCCAATCAGATACTATGCGTCAAGAATATTTTTTCTCAGTAACGTATTTGCGGCCCGTGTGTAGACGATTTTTTGAGTCTACACACGGGCCGCTAAAAAGGATTCCTAAGGCCTAAGCCTTAGGCGGGTGCAGGGCAGAGTCCTGCTGGGGTCCAAGGGACAACGCCCCTTGGCGGGGTGAAGGGGTGGCGCCCCTTCTACTTATCCAAAATACGGTAACAAACAGGCTCAGCAACCAACAAACCAGCGGACTTGATTTGCTCAATGGCAAGGCGGATGGCAGAAGCGCTCGCCTCATGGGTCATGAAGACCAGAGGCACGCCTTCGCTATGGTGGCTTTTCTGGGTTGCTTGGGCAACGCTGATGCCGTGGTCAGCCATGGCACCTGCGATATCACGGAGCACACCAGGTTTGTCATGAACCATGGCGCGCACATAGTAGGAGCTGATGGATTCATTGGGCGAGAGGATGCTCGCTTTGGCAGGAATTTGCTGCACAAAACCAGTGTTGTTTGGTTCTGAAGCACGAGCCACGGTGACGAGGTCTGCAAGGACACTGCTTGCGGTTGGAAGGCTACCAGCGCCAAGACCGTGCAGGAACAGAGGGCCAACGGCGTTGCCTTCGATGCGGATGGCATTGTAGGCCCCACCAACGCGTGCAAGAAGGAAGGTATGCTTGACAAGGGTTGGGAAAACGCCAGCTTCGAGCTTGCCATTGACTTCACGCACTTGGCCAAGCAACTTGATACGGAAACCAAATTCGCGGGCAAAATCGATATCCATGCGGTCAATGCCTCGGATACCTTGAAGCGGCAATTCGGTATAAGGATACTCAAGACCGTAGGCAAGGCGAATGAGGATGACAAGCTTGTGGGCTGTGTCATGGCCATCAATATCAAGAGTTGGATCAGCCTCAGCAAAACCAAGCTCTTGAGCTTGCTGGAGAGCTGTATCAAAATCAAGACCAGAGCTTGTCATTTCGGACAGGATATAGTTGCCTGTGCCGTTCAGAATACCCATCATGGACGCGATGCGGTTACCTGCAAGGCTGTTCTTGAGAGTCTCGATGATAGGAATACCGCCAGCAACGCTCGCTTCGTACGCAAGGCAAAGGCCTTTTTCCTTGGCTAGTGCAAAGAGATCAAGACCATTTTCAGCGAGAAGGGCTTTATTAGCGGTGACCACATGCTTTCCGTGCTCAAGAGCACTTTGGATAAGAGCATGTGGTGCTTCGATACCGCCCATAAGTTCAACAATGACGTCGATTTCTGGATCATCAGTAAGCACGCTTGGGTCATTGGTGAGGACCGCTCCATCAGGCAAGGCATGAGCACGCGCAAGGTTGCGTACAAGCACAGCCTTGACAACGATTTCACGACCAGTACGATCAATAATCCATTGGCGATTTTCCTGAAGCACTTGTAGGAGGCCACTGCCAACGGTACCACACCCTGCAATGCCAATAACCAAACGATCCATATATTCGAGTCCTTTTTAATCTGCGTTAGGGTTGCCAGACAAGACGCGACGGATGCCACGCAATGCCTGTTTAGTACGGTGTTCATTTTCAATGAACGAGAAACGTACAAAGTCGTCGCCATTGGAGCCAAAGCCAAGGCCTGGAGACACAGCTACGTGAGCGTCACGCAAGAGCAACTTAGAAAATTCCACGGAGCCCATATGGCGGAATTCTTCCGGAATTTGTGCCCACGCAAACATGGTTCCCTTTGGTGAAGGCACATTCCAACCAGCGCGAGCAAGGCCATCAATGAGGCAATCACGACGCTTGCCGTACGTGCTCACAATTTCCTTAACACAATCATCTGGGCTATTGAGCGCAACTGTGGCGGCAATCTGGATTGGCTGGAAAATACCGTAGTCAAGGTAACTCTTAATACGCGTCAACGCATTGACCATTTGCGGATTACCAACACAGAAGCCTACACGCCAGCCAGCCATGGAATAGCTCTTGGACATGGAGAAAAATTCAACACCAACGTCTTTTGCACCCTTGGCTTGCATGAAACTTGGTGGCATTTCGCCATCAAAAGCAAGGTCAGCATACGCAAAGTCGTGGATAACATACATATTATGTTCTTTAGCAAAATCCACAACTTTCTGGAAAAATTCTGGCGTGGCCATTTCCGTGGTTGGGTTGTGTGGATAGCTTAAGATCAAAAGCTTTGGCTGTGGCCATGTTTGGCGCGTTGCTGTAAGCAAATCATCAAAGAAGTCACGATCGCGGCCAATGGGAATACGGCGTACGTCAGCACCTGCAATAATAGGCGCGTAGGTGTGGATTGGATACGTTGGGTCTGGTGCAAAAACAACATCACCAGGGGAAAGCATGGCCAGCGATAAGTGGGCAAGGCCTTCTTTAGCGCCCATGGTGACAACAGCTTCTTTATCAGGATCAATTTCCACATCATAGCGGCGAGCGTACCAGTCACAAATGGCTTTACGCAAATTGGGAATACCGCGCGATACGGAATAGCGGTGATTTACGCCTTTACCTGCGGCTTCAATAACTTTATCAACAATGTGTTGCGGAGTTGGGATGTCTGGATTGCCCATGCCAAAGTCCACAATGTCAATGTCTTGGTGACGAAGCTGCATTTTCAGCTCATTCACCACAGCAAAGACGTAGGGAGGCAAGCGGTGCATACGTGGGAACTGGCTCATGGCTCGGACTCCTGCATGGTTAAAAGTGTACAAATAAAAAAATGAGCATATATAAGGATAAAGGCATCTGTAAAGCCCTTGTGCGCTGTTATGTGTATGAAATATACTTTTTTTGTGAATTTTACTGGGGGAAGGGGGAAACCTTTCCTGCCTGAAGGGTGGCCGAAGGCCATAGCTGTTGGCGATTCTTCGAGCCTTACGGATACAGAGAGCAACGCTGAAAAGGTTTCCCCCTTCCCTCAGACCCCCATCCTCTTTCTAAATTTGTTACTTACGGAGCTAATATTCTCTTTGTAAGATGGTTTGCGGCCGTATGAAAGGGTGGGGTATAGATGATTACAAATTTATATAAGAGGATACTTATGAATACAATATTTTTTGTGGGCTATCGTGCGTGCGGTAAGACTACAGTGGCAACGGCGTTGGCAAAGGTCGGTGGATGGGCTGCCATTGATACGGATGTCATGGTCGTAGAGACTGCACAAAAAGAGATTGCGGAAATTGTTGAACAACATGGTTGGGACTATTTTAGAGACCGCGAACACGAAGCTTTGCTTGTCCTATCTGGCATGAGAACTATTTTTGATGACCATGCCCAAGAGTGTGCAAAGCGGAATGAAGAAGATACTACAGATCCACGTTTTGCAAAGCTCATCATTGCAACTGGTGGCGGTATCATTTTACGTGAAGAAAATAGAAGTATCTTGAAAAAGCTGAGTCTAGAAAAGCAAGCTCTCACTGTCTTTCTTGATTTGCCTGTGGATGAAATTGTAAGACGCCTGAACGCAAATCCACTCCATGGACAAAGACCATCGCTCACAGGCACAACCTTGACCGAAGAAGTGCAAAGTGTACTTGCTGAGCGTATGCCATTATATAAGGATGTAGCTGACGTGATTTTAGACGCACGCCGCCCCGTAGAAGATTTGGTACAAGAAATTTTGGGGATGGTGGGGAAATAGTGACATGTGTATGGAATTTTGTTAAGAAAGCTTAGCGATACAAAAAGAATTATAGGTTTATACAGGAGTACAATCATGAGCGGCAATACCTTTGGACGACTTTTCAAACTGACCACGTACGGTGAATCCCACGGAGCAGGTCTTGGTGGCGTGGTGGATGGCTGTCCTGCTGGCATTGCTCTTGATGAAAGCATCATACAGACGGAGCTCGACAAGCGTCGCCCAGGTGGCCTCGCAGGTACAAGCGGACAAATTGCCTCGACCTCACGCAAAGAAGGCGACAAAGTGCGCATTCTTTCTGGCGTTTTTGAAGGCTACACCACAGGCACGCCCATTGCTTTTCACGTCGAAAATGAAGACCAACGTTCACGCGACTACGGCAATCTTTCAACAGTCTACCGTCCTGCCCATGCAGACATGGCCTATGATGCCAAGTATGGTCGTCGTGACTATCGCGGCGGCGGGCGTTCTTCTGGCCGTGAAACTCTAAGCCGCGTTGCTGGCGGTGCCATTGCCTCAGCGCTTCTTGCTAAGCAAGGCATATCCATTCACGCCTTCACCACCGAGCTTGGTGGCATCGTTGCGCCCCTCACCGACATTTCTGGTGCACATGCGCGTCCATTTTTTGCACCCGACGACAACATTGTCACCACATGGACCGACCTAGTCACCTCCGTCAAAAAAGCTGGTGACACTCTTGGTGGCATCGTACAAGTCGAAGCCCATGGAGTGCCAGCTGGTCTTGGTGAGCCTGTTTTTGATAAGCTTGATGCCATGCTTGCCTATGCCCTCATGTCCGTAGGTGCTGTGAAAGGTGTTGAAGTCGGTGCTGGTTTTGCCGCGGCACGCTCCCGTGGCAGTCTCAACAACGATGCCATGGCCCCAAACCCTTCTGCACAATCCTCTATCGCCTTCGCTAGCAACAACGCTGGCGGCATCCTCGGCGGTATCTCTTCAGGCCAGCCCATCGTCGCCCGTGCGGCCATCAAGCCCATTCCGTCCATTGCTCTCGAGCAGTCTACTGTGGACAGCACAGGGCAAGCCGTCAGCATCCGCATCGGTGGACGCCATGATATTTCCGCAATCCCACGCGTTGTGCCCGTACTCAAAGCTATGATGGCCCTCACCCTCGCAGATGCGTTGCTCCTGCAAAGGCGTATGGGGTAGTTTGATTTTGTGAGACTGGGGAGGGGGAAGGAAACTTTTGAAAAAGTTTCCTTCCCCCTTCCTTCAAAACTTTTTAATTGCGACGTAAT
>JAWXUA010000066.1:0-14772 GCA_044433065.1 Pseudomonadota bacterium | reverse complement strand
CAACATCCTTTTCTGCCAGTTTTTTTACATAGAAATTATATTGCTGGTTAAGAATGTTATAGTAACTCTCCTTATTTTTCAATATATTTTAATAGCTTGATTAGTTTCTAAGGGGTGACTACATAGTTGATTTTTATTGCCATAAAGCAAAACTTGTTATTGAAATCGATGGAAGTCAACATTTTACCGAAGAAGCAATACAATACGATAACGAACGAACAGCAGTACTAAAAAAGCACGACTTGGACGTTTTGCGTTTCACTAACATCGAAATTACAGATAAATTTGAAGAATGTTGCGACTTAATTCACTATATCACTGAAAATAGGATTGGAGTGCCTATTGAATTTCTCTAATTCACGATGGTGTAAAGTTAGCATAAACCAAAAATAAATAGGCCGATGAGATTTCTCTCATCGGCCTATATTTTTCACTTAGACGCGCTAGCGTTTCATATCAGACGCATTAGCGTTTCATATTAGACGCGTTAGCGTTTCATATCAGACGCGCTAGGCGTTTTGTGTGGACGGGCGTGCGGTGCAAGCTAAGCTTGCAGGGTGGCAAGGGTATATTGCTATGTTCTTGCCATGCACATTGGCTTAGTGGGCTGCTTTAGCAACGCTTTCGACAACTTCTGCGGATTCAGCAAGGATAGTGACCTTGTTATCTGAAACGTCTGCAAAACCACCAGCTACGTACACATAAGAGGTA
Organism: Pseudomonadota bacterium; assembly: GCA_044433065.1. Lineage (GTDB taxonomy): Bacteria > Desulfobacterota > Desulfovibrionia > Desulfovibrionales > Desulfovibrionaceae > Nitratidesulfovibrio. Next base: position 14,061 of record JAWXUA010000066.1, on the reverse strand, counting down.
CGGCCGTTTGCTTTGTAGTGCAGGTTGCCTTCAGCGAGAGCTGTAAGGAAGGGAATGTGGTTCAGCATGATGCCGAATTCGCCTTCGATGCCCGGTGCGCCTACGTAATCCACCTGTTCGCTGAGAAGCAGACGATCAGGGGTAACGATTTCTAAGTGGAGCGACTTGTCCATAGGTCAGCTCCTTATTGCTCCTGACGTTTCGCAAACTTCTCCAGAGCGGTTTCGATACCACCAACCATGTAGAAGTCGCCTTCTGCCATGTGGTCATATTCGCCGCTAAGGATACCCTTGAAGCCCTTGATGGAATCTTCAAGCTTTACGTATACACCAGGTGTACCGGTAAAGGTTTCAGCAACGTGGAAAGGCTGAGACAAGAAACGTTGGATACGACGAGCGCGAGCAACGGTAAGCTTGTCTTCGTCGGACAATTCGTCCATACCGAGGATGGCGATGATGTCCTGAAGGTCCTTGTACTTTTGGAGAACCATCTGTACTTGACGAGCAACTGCGTAGTGGTCTTCACCAACAACGAGTGGGTCAAGAATACGGGAAGTAGAGTCAAGAGGGTCAACAGCAGGGTAGATACCGAGTTCTGCGATTTGACGGGACAAAACGAGGGTACCGTCAAGGTGCGAGAAGGTGGTAGCTGGTGCTGGGTCGGTCAAGTCGTCCGCAGGAACGTAAACGGCCTGAACCGAAGTGATGGAACCCTTAGTGGTGGAAGTAATACGCTCTTGGAGGCCACCAAGGTCAGTACCCAGCGTAGGCTGGTAACCAACAGCGGATGGCATACGACCGAGCAATGCGGATACTTCGGAACCAGCCTGAGTAAATCTGAAAATGTTGTCAACGAAGAGCAACACGTCCTGATTTTCCATGTCACGGAAGTACTCTGCGCAAGTGAGTGCGGTAAGAGCAACACGAGCACGAGCTCCTGGAGGTTCATTCATCTGACCGTAAACGAGTACGGACTTATCAAGAACTCCAGCGTCTTTCATTTCGTGGTAAAGGTCATTACCTTCACGGGTACGTTCGCCAACACCAGCAAATACGGAGATACCACCGTGTTGCTTACCGATGTTATTGATCATTTCCATAAGGATAACGGTCTTACCTACGCCTGCACCACCGAACAAGCCCATCTTGCCGCCCTTAGGGAACGGAATGAGCAAGTCAACAACTTTGATACCGGTTTCGAGAACTTCAACTTGAGTGTTCAAGTCAACGAACTCAGGAGCGGCACGGTGGATAGGAAGGAATTTATCAGTATCGACAGGGCCTTTTTCGTCCACAGGACGGCCTACGACGTTCATGATACGGCCAAGAGCACCCGGACCAACTGGAACCGTGATTGGGTTCCCGCTGTCAACAGCTTCCATGCCACGGACGAGACCTTCGGTAGCGTCCATTGCAATCGTACGCACAACGTTATCGCCAAGGTGCTGAGCAACTTCGCAAACGAGTTCTGGTGCGTCGGTGTTGTTTGGGTTTTTGATGTCCAGCGCGTTCAGAATGTTCGGCAGGTTCCCGTCAGGGAATTCGACGTCTACAACGGCGCCGATAACCTGGACGATCTTGCCAATATTAGCACTCATAGATCTTACGCTCCCTTATTAGCCATTCAGCGCTTCAGCGCCGCTGACAATGTCCATCAGGTCACTGGTAATGGAGGCCTGACGAGTCTTATTATAGATAAGAGTCAGAACTCCTACGATGTCGTCGCAGCTACGCGTTGCGTTGTCCATGGCTGCCATACGAGCAGCATGTTCGCTTGCGGAGGTGTCGAGGAGACCGCGGTATACCTGAACTTTGATAAATCGGGGCAGCAACTCGGCCAGAAGACCTTCTACAGCTGGTTCGTAAATGTATTCTTTAGCTACGCCAGAAGTTTCTTCTTCTTTAGCTTCAGCAACCATAGGCAAGATAGGAAGTACGGTAGGTACTTGCTTTGCCATGCTTACGAATTCACCATAGATAAGTACAACTTCGTCAAGTTTTTTTGCAAGGTAATGATCGATGACTTCGAGGCCAATGGTGTTAGCCAGTTGGAAGTCAAAGGAGTTCATTTGGTCGCCCATGCCAGTTACGACTTCATAATCAGTCTTTTGGATGGTATCGCGAGCCTTTTTACCGATGCAATAGAACTTAACAGTCTTGCCTTCGGCGGTCTTTCGCTTTGCAAGCTTAAGAGCCGCATTGATAAGGTTGACGTTGAAGCTACCGCAGAGACCACGGTCGGAGCTGGTGAGAATAATACCACAGGTTTTAATCTCTTCGCGAGCTTCGAGCAGTGGGTGAGCGGCGCTGTCCGCCTTACCGGCCAAATCGCCCAACATATCGTAGAACTTCGCCGCATATGGACGGAAGCGCTCGATACGTTGTTGAGCACCACGCAGTTTAGCCGAAGCAACCATGTTCATGGCCTTGGTAATCTGCTTGGTTTTCTTTACGCCGACAATCTTCATCTTAACGTCTTTTAACGAAGGCATGCGTACCTCCCGGTCCTAGGCCTGGTAGCCTTTTTTGAACTCAGAGACAGCTGCCTTCAGACGGTTTTCAATGTCAGCGTCAAACGCCTTTTTGGTAACGACGTCGCTTACGATGTCTGCCTTAGCGCTACGGATGTACTCAAGCATTGCTGCTTCGAAGGTACGGATATCTTCGACTGCGACGTCGTCCATAAGACCACGAGTTGCGCAGTACATGGAGATAACCTGTTCTTCGGTTGGCATTGGTTGGTACTGTGGCTGCTTCAGGAGTTCAACCAAGCGAGCACCGCGCTCAAGCTTCAACTGAGTGGACTTGTCAAGGTCGGAACCGAACTGAGCGAACGCAGCAAGTTCACGGTATTGAGCAAGGTCCAAACGCATGGTACCAGCAACCTGCTTCATAGCCTTGATTTGTGCTGCGCCGCCTACACGGGAAACAGACAAACCAACGTTAATTGCAGGACGGATGCCAGCGTTGAACAAGTTAGGCTCGAGGTAAACCTGACCATCGGTAATGGAAATTACGTTGGTAGGAATGTATGCGGATACGTCGCCTGCTTGCGTCTCAATGATAGGCAAAGCGGTGAGCGAACCTGCGCCGAGTGAATCGTTAACTTTTGCAGAACGTTCAAGAAGACGTGAGTGCAAGTAGAAAACGTCACCAGGGTAAGCTTCACGTCCTGGAGGACGGCGAAGGAGCAAGGACATCTGGCGATAAGCCACTGCTTGCTTGGAAAGGTCATCGTAGATGATCAAGGCATGCTTACCGTTGTTACGGTAGTGCTCTGCCATGGTGCAACCTGCGTATGCTGCGATGAACTGCAAAGGAGCAGGTTCAGAAGCAGTTGCAGAGATGATGGTGGTGTATTCCATTGCGCCGTACTTACGGAGCGTATCAGCTACGAGAGCAACAGTTGCTTTCTTTTGGCCGATTGCAACGTAGAAGCAATGGATGTCAGTGTTTTTCTGCGCGAGGATGGCGTCGAGACAAACGGCAGTTTTGCCAGTTTGACGGTCACCAATGATAAGCTCACGCTGGCCACGACCGATAGGGGTCATGGCGTCGATAGCCTTGATACCGGTAGGCATTGGTTCATGCACGGACTTACGTGCGATGAGGCCAGGTGCCTTCAGTTCTACAGGCTTGAATTCCTTAGCGTCCAAGGAGCCAAGACCGTCGATAGGCTCACCGAGTGGGTTCAGTACGCGGCCCATGACCTCGTCACCCACTGGTACGGAGAAGATTTTGCCAGTACGCTTTACTGGGTCACCTTCTTTAATGCCAGTGTCTGCGCCAAGAAGAGCGACACCTACGTTGTCTTCTTCAAGGTTCAGCACCATGCCCATGAGCCCACCAGGGAACTCAAGCAATTCCATGGCCATGGCGTTCTGCACACCGTGTACGCGGGCGATACCGTCACCAACGTACAAGACGGTGCCCGTCTCGCTCATTTCCACGCGTTGCTCGTAGCTCTGGATTTGCTCTTCAATGATCTTGCTGATTTCTTCGGCTTTGATCTGCATATCCCTACTCACCCCACTTGATGTTGTCTTTGAGGATTCCGAGTTGAGCCTTTAAGCTCGCGTCCAAAACCCGATCGCCGACTTTCAGCACGACACCACCCAGAATGTTCTCGTCAACACTAAAGCTCAAGACCAATTTGCTACCAGCTTGGGCTTCTAATTGGCCCTTTACTTGGTTGCGCTTGGAGTTAGAGAGCTTCACAGCCGTCACAAGCTCACCGCGAATGACGCCTTTTTCAGCATCGAGAAGAACACTGTAGTAGGCCTGAATGTCTTGGATAAACTCAAGGCGCTCACGGTCTGCAAGCAACATACAGAAGTTGCGAACCGTTTGTGAAACCTTTGGAATATCCATGACACTGGCGATTACCTTACGCTTTTCTTCCACCGAGATAACGGGGTTGCGGAAGATACGCACCAGTTCAGGCGAGGTCTCGAGAGCGCCGGCAAGAGCAGTGAGGTCGTTGCCGAACGTCTCGCATTGCGAGAGTCCCGACTTCATGCCAAGAGCAAAAAGCGCTCTAGCATATCTGCGTGCTACGATGTTGCCGGTCACTTGAGCACCACCTTGGTTAAGTATTTGTCAATGAGTTTGGCGTGCTTATCAGCAGTCAACTCACTTTGAAGCTTGGCACTTGCAGCAACAATAATTTCGTCAGCCAAAGTTGAACGCATTTCAACGATAGCGGATTTGATTTCATTGTCAGCAGTACGTTTCGCTTGTTCGATGACCAGCTTAGCCGAATGTTCGGCTTTAGCAATGATCGCGTCTTTGATTTGCTCGCCTTGTGCTGCACATTCAGCCAAAATGGCCTTACGTTCAGTTTCAAGACTTGCAATACGACGTTCGACTTCAGCGAGTTGCTTCTCGGCATCAGCCTTGCGGGTTTCGAGATCATTGAGCTCTTGCTCAATACCTTGGCGGCGCCCAGAGAAGAAGCCCACAATCTTCTTGCCAGCGACCTTCCAGATGATCCCGATGAAAATGATGAAGTTGACAACGCGGAATGCGAGGTTGGTCCAATCGTAATGATGACCACCTTCGCCATGTCCTTCAGCGTACGCCATGGCGGTGACAAGCAACGTCATGAGTACGGCCGTTGCCGTAATTCTCAGCCCTTTCAATGCCCAACCCTCCTTGCTGCGCGCACGGTGCGCTGGTTACCCGAGGACCTTAGCAGTAGCCGAGGCGGCGAGGGCACCCACCTGGCTTTTGAGGTCGTCCATGGCCTTGGTAACTTGTGCAGCTACCGAAGCACGAGACGCGATCAGGTAATCTTGAGCTTCCTTAGCGGCAGCTGCAACGATTTCCTGTTCACGGGCTACGCCCGCAGCCTTCGCTACGTCACGCTGAGCAGATGCTTCTGCGCGAGCGGTAGCGAGAACGGCCTCATAATTTTTGAGCTTGTCCTCGGCTTGGCTAGAAAACTGCTCAGACTCCCCAAGCAGTCCTGCCATCTTGTCGTTACGTTGTTTCATGTTTTCTCTGATTGGTTTAATCAAGAGAATATTCAAAACAACCATTGTGACAAGAAAGTTCACCAGCTGGAATAGCATTGTGATGTTAAAATCAATCATGAATGCTCCCTAGGTGAGGTTGTGAATTAAAGCTCAAAGTCGCAAAAGGTTTACCCCGTTTACCTGATTGTGTCAAAAGCTTTTTTCTTTCAACTCAGGTTCTTGCGAACTTTGACACCATAACATATTGATATAAAAGAAGAATTTTAAAATAATATCTTTTATATCGCCATGTCGCCTTATTCTGCTTCGCCTTCCACCATCTTGAGTGTACCGTCAATCAAGCCACCCTCTTCGACGATGAATTTTGGCGTCGCTATGGTTCCTGTAATGATGCCTGTCTGGTGTATAACAAGCTTTCGGCTTATGCTTATATCACCAGTCAGCTTTCCATTCAATACAAGTGCACCTACTTTTATTGTTGCATTTACAATAGCATCTTTACCGATGATGAGTGTACCTTCTGAAATGATTTCACCATCATAGCTACCATCAATGCGCACTGCGCCTTCAAATTGGAGTGTGCCCTGATACTTTGTACCAGCTCCAAGAAAAGAACAGATATCTTGTTTTGACATTTTTTTTGGCTTCTCCGTCTTGCTAAAAATCGACACATTTGCCTCACGATGATTTAAATACAAAGCGTCGCATGGACACATTGAGCACGAGACCAATGAGACAAAAATTTACCAGCGTCGCTGTGCCGCCATAACTGATAAAAGGCATGGGAATGCCAACAACAGGCAACAATCCCATGACCATGCCCATATTAATCAAGAATTGCCAAAAAAAATAAAAGAACACACCTGCTGCAAGAGTGCTACCAAAGCGGTCTTTAGCATCGCGAGCTGTACTGCATATGCTCAGTAAGAACAAGCAAATCAACACAAGCAATGCAATGCAACCCCAAAAACCCCACTCTTCACCAAACACTGCAATGGCAAAGTCTGTATGCTTTTCAGGCAAAAACCGTAGCTGACTTTGCGTGCCGTGCAAAAAGCCCTTTCCCCACATTTCACCTGAGCCAATGGCAATTTGTGATTGCAGGATATGATAACCAGAACCATGTGGATCAAGGCTTGGATCAAGAAAGGTCATAATGCGCTGTTTTTGGTAATCATGCAAACAAAACCAACCAAGCGGCGCCACAAGGGGCACTGCACAAAGGCACACTTTGAGCACTCTCCACTGAATGCCGTGATACAGTATCATACCGCCGAGCAAAAGTAAAAGATTTAGCGTCGTCCCAAGGTCTGGCTGAATAACAATGAGTCCTGCTGGTATTAAACCGACTCCAACAATGATGCTAAGCTCCTTCCAATTAAGGGAATTTTTCCCTTTGGACAGCATGAGCGCACCCATGACCAGCACAGTGATTTTCGCTACTTCGCTAGGCTGTATATTAAATAATCCCAAAGAAATCCAGCGTCTGGCACCATAAACTACGACGCCAAAGAGCTGGACACCCAATAAAAGGGCCACAGTAATCAAGAAAAACGGCAGTGCTAGACTCTTTAAATGCCTGTAATCAAAGGTCATACAGACGAGCATGGACAAAAATCCCATGCCGCCCCAAATAAGTTGTTTTTGATAAAAAGATGATACTTCCATGCCTTCTTCAAGGCGTGTACCGCTTGCTGAGTATAAATTGGCCACACCAACGAAAAAAAGGAGCGCAGTAAAGGCGATGAGGGCCCAATTGAGGTGGGTAAAAAGACGTCGGTCCATGGCTATCATGCTTGCACCCTCGCGATCATGGATTTTCCTAGCATAATGTCCCTGTAACGACCATGGCATACTATTGCTTTAACTACCATGGTTCTCTTCCTCATCAAAAAGCTTGGCAAAAACCTGTTTGGCAATAGGACCAGCAGTAGACGAGCCACCGCCACCATGTTCCACCAAACATACCACAACATAGCGTTTGCCATCTTTCTCGCCCCAAGCACCAATCCATGCGTGGTCGCGATGTAAATATTCCATCTCTTCTTTCTTGAGGCGTTTATCACCCACAATACGCACAACCTGCGCAGTGCCTGTCTTGCCGCCAATAACAGCGTCTTTACGGCGCAATACAGCCGCTGTGCCATGCTTTTCTTCCACAGCCATACGCATACTATCAATGACAAATTTACGTGCAAGCTTGCTCATGGGCGTTGTACCACGCACCATAACAGGCTCATCTAAAAGAAGGCTCGGCGTCAACAATTGACCACCATTGACCACAGAAGCGATGAATGTCGCCATCTGCAAAGGGGTGACTAAGGTATAGCCCTGACCAATGGACACGTTGAGCGTTTCACCGCCATACCAAGGTTCTTTAAAGCGACGTTTTTTCCACTCACGAGTTGGCACAAGACCAGAAGCCTCATGGGGCAAATTGATGCCCGTGGGCGCACCAAAGCCGCACGCTTTAGCAAATTCTGCAATCTTATCAATGCCTACACGGTTGGCCATTTCATAATAATATACGTCGCACGAAACCTTAATAGCTTCGTCCATGGCCACCTTGCCATGGCCCCACTTCTTCCAGCAGCGGAAGACTTGGTTGCCGAGCTTCATCTGGCCATTGCAAAAAACTTTTTCTTTGGGCGAAATCCCTTCTTGCAGGAAAAGCCCTGTCATCATGAGTTTCCACAAGGACGCTGGGGGATACGTACTTTGGATGCTTCGGTTCTGCATGGGATGGAATGGGTCATCGCGCAAAGCAGCCCATTCTTTTTGCGACAGACCAGCGGCAAAGGCATTATTATCGTAAGCAGGCGTGGTCACAAGAGCCAGCAATTTCCCTGTATCAGGGTCCATGACAACAATGCTACCAGCCTGATCACCCAAAGCTTCACGGGCCGCACGCTGTAAATCATTATCAAGGCTCAGCACAATATCATGGCCACTGGACGGAGCTTTTTGCAGCCTTCTCGCCATCTTACGGCCAAGCACATTGACTTCCATCTCATATAGGCCCTTCTGCCCACGCACATACTTCTCATACACAAGCTCAAGACCTTGCTTGCCCACAAAGTCGCCCAAGGACAAGTTCTCGTCAGCACGCAATTCTTGCTCATTGGCCTCAGCCACATAGCCAAGGATATGAGCGTAGAGCGGTCCTTGCGGATACATGCGCTTGCTTGTGGACATGACTTCAAGACCGGGCCAATGTAGCAGCGAAGCTTCCATCTGAGTCAAAAGGCCAAAGGAAATATCGTCCATGAGCACCAGCGGCTCAAAGGGCTTCACACGGCGCACAGCCTTATCATATTTAGCCTGCATGTCCTCAACAGGCACATTGGCCCAGTCAGCAACTTGTGCCAATGTGGTCGGAATATCGCGGCAATCTTCGCGCACTAAGGCCAGATTAAATGCAGGTCTATTGCCAGCAAGGAGCAAGCCATTTCTATCGTGAATAAGGCCCCGTGCTGCATAAATGCGCTCGTGCCGGATATGGTTGCGTGTTGCTTGTTGCGCCAGTTCTTCGCCACGATGGACTTGTAAATACCAAAAACGCGTCAAAAAAAGTACAAACAAAAAGAGCACCAAGGCTTGCAATAAAATCAAGCCATGGCGCGGTGGTTGAAAGCCTTCTGACTCATACTGTATGCGCATGTTTCATAAACCTTTGACGCGTGATGGTCACAAGACCCCATAAAACCAAAACACAAATGGCCTGTAAAATACTGCCGTGAACAAGGCTGCTGCCTGTCACGTTAATCTTCTGTAAACCTGTCATAAAACTCAATAAAATATAATGAATGACGCCCATACCCAAACTAAACGCGAGCATGAAGACAATGCTTTCCACAGCAAAAATACAGCGGCCAAGCAAAAACAAGCTAAGCATGGCAGCATACCACACAATGCTTGTGCCAAAGTCCATGGAGCCGCCACCCTCTTGCAATACAATCAGCACAGGCATGAGCCACAAAAAGCGTGACCAACGCTCATCATGTAGGGTCCATATGAAGGCGAGGCACAGCACGTCCAAGCCAGCCACAAGGTATTGCCCATAAATGCCTACAACAAAAAGGCCCAACCAAAAGAAACACGAACTCCACGTAAAGCTTGTATTTCTCATGGCTTTGGTGCCTGCTCATCTGTAGCAATTGCAGCACTATTCTGGGCAGCCAGAGGTTCCTCATAGCGCAAAGGCAAATATTGCTGCGTCGGTGCCTGCAATAAAAGCACCTCTTCCAAAGCATTGATATCAGTCGTTGGCGTCGCTGTAACGCACTGGAACATGGTGGAGCTTGACATGCTATTTTGCACAACACGCGCTACAGGAATACCCTTAGGATAGACACCGTCAAGGCCAGACGTGACTAGAACTTCACCAGTCCTCAAAGCGTTATTGATAGGCACGTATTTCAAGTCCATGGGCGCACCAACACCGCCACCCACAAGAATGCCCTGAGTGCGGCTATCTTGGCTTATGACGGCAATACGACTATCAGGGTCAATGGCCAACAATACCGTGGCTGTAAGCGGTCCAGAGCGCAATATACGCCCTACAATGCCCTCATGCGTCGCCACAGGCACACCAGCCCCACCGCCGCTGAGATAACCATGGTCGATGGTCATGGTCTCGTGCATGCCATTGAGGCCAAGGCGCGAGGCTAAAACCCTTGCACCCACGGTCTCCCACTCTGGGGGCACGCCCAAAGTCAACAAAGCACGCAAGCGCACAAGCTCTGCGGCATCTTCATTGCGCCGTGCCAATTCAATGGTCACAAGCTCAAGCTTTGCCTGTGTCTCAAAGAGTTCATCACGCGCATTGACGAGGGAAACGTAATTGTCCCAATTTCTGTCCACAGTTTCATGAACCCAAGCCACAGGACGCAACACAGCACCAATGGCCTCAAGGCCGGTATGTGCGGCCAAGCGGTCAAGGGCGCTTGTGCGTTGATTCCATGTGTATAGGCCCAAATAGGCCAAAAGACACAAAATCAATAAAAGGATAAGACGACGCGGTGTCACGTTAGTCTACGCAAACCTCTTTAAGAATATCAATATTATCTAAGGCTCGGCCCGTGCCCAAAACAACGGCTGAAAGCGCATCTTCCATGACTGTAATAGGCAAGGACGTTTCCGCACGCAACAGTTCATCAAGGCCCTTTAAGAGGCCACCGCCACCAGTGAGCACAATGCCGCGGTCCACAATATCAGCGGACAAAGCTGGTGGTGTCTGTTCAAGGGCAATACGCACAGCTTGTACAATGCCATCAACTTGTTCTGCAATAGCCGACCGGATTTCCGACGACGTGATGACGATATTCTGTGGAATACCCGTAATCAAGTCGCGACCCTTAACCTCAACCTCAAGTTCTGGATTGAGCTCAGCCGCAGACGCAATATTGATTTTAATCTCTTCCGCTGTGGACTCGCCAATAAGCATGTTATACTTGCGTTTAACATAGGTCATGATGGCTTCATCCATCTTGTCGCCACCAATGCGCACCGAACGTGCATACACGATGCCTGACAAGGAAATGACGGCAACTTCAGTGGTACCACCACCGATGTCGACGACCATGTTGGCGGTCGCTTCTTGAATTGGCAAATTCGCACCGATAGCTGCGGCCATGGGCTCTTCAATTAAATAGACTTCGCGTGCACCAGCGCTTTGTGCCGATTCTTTAACCGCACGCTTTTCCACTTGAGTAATGCCTGTTGGCACGCAAATCATGATGCGAGGACGCACTAAGCGGCGAGAATTATGGGCCTTCATGATGAAGTGACGCAGCATGGCTTCGGTAATCTCGAAGTTGGCGATAACGCCATCTTTCATAGGACGGATGGCTTCAATATTGCCCGGTGTACGGCCAAGCATGCGCTTTGCATCGCGGCCCACAGCCAGCACAACATTATTACCACGATTGTCCTTTTTCACTGCAACCACAGATGGTTCGCGCAAGACAATGCCCTGTCCTTTCACATACACACAGGTATTGGCTGTGCCAAGGTCGATGGCTAAGTCACTGGAGAACATGCCGAGCATCATATCTAAAATTTTCGCCATAAAATCCTACTTGGTAAAAACAGTTGGTACATCTATATGAAGGTCGTGCTGGGAAAAGCGCCATGAGAAATAAGGCTCACTTTTCCGCAAACGTTACCACGTTACTATTGGTTCCCTTACTTGACCTATTCTAGTACCCTCTGGCAAGTCCATTTTGCACTCTATTTTGCCATTGACACATATTTTTCCTATTCCGTATAACAAGCTAACGTCCAAGACCAAGTATACATATCATGGCCTTTCGCCGCTACAGCTCCCACCATAGGTACAGCTCAAGCCCGCTATAAACAAGCCCCATACATAAGGCATATCGTGAATATATTCAATTCTTTACCAGCGTATTTTCGCCATAGACTCGGCACACGTGCACAGAAAATCCCTCTGGATGCTGGTTCCGGCTGTCCCAACCGTGACGGCACCTTATCCCGTGGTGGCTGTATTTTTTGCAACGCCGCAGGTTCCGGTTCAGGCATGGCCCTCTCTGGCACCTCACTCCACGACCAATGGAATATCTGGCGCGACCGCTACGCCCAATCAGGCCGCAAGCAAGCCTACATAGCCTATCTTCAGTCCTTTTCCAATACCTACGGACCAGCTGAACGCCTCGCCTCGCTCATGGATACCGTGCAATCTCTGCCCGACGCCATGGGTATTTCCATCGGCACCCGTCCTGACTGCCTCGACGCCCAAAAGCTCGACATTCTCGCTGCATCCAGACTGCCCGAAACATGGCTCGAACTTGGTGTGCAAACAGCTCACGACCAAACCCTGCACCTCATCAACAGACGTCACAATGCCGCCGCTTCCGCTTGGGCCATCACCGAAGCCGCCGCCCGTGGCATCCGTGTCTGCGCTCACGTCATCTTTGGTCTACCCAACGAGACCCCCTCACAAATGCTCGAAACCGTCCAATGGCTCAATGGGCTCCCCATCCTTGGCATTAAATTCCATAACCTCTACGTCTGCCACAACACTGCCCTCGCAGACCTCTACGCTCGTGGCGACTACACCCCACTCACCAGACAAGCCTACATCGACATCCTCGTCGAAGCGCTGTGTATGCTCCGCCCCGATATCGTCGTCCACCGGCTCACCGGTGACCCCGAGCTTGAAGAGCTTGTAGCCCCACTATGGGCCGCAGAAAAGCCCGATCTCATCCGCGACATCGATCTTGCCATGCGCCGCCCCAATCTCTGGCAAGGCTGCCGTGCCTCTGGTGATTGGACCGCCGTGGACCGTCCCCTGTGGTTCGATAACCCTGCAGATATGTCGAAAAAGAAATTAGGAGCATTGGAGCTCGCTTTGGAGGAATTAAGGGAGATGAATAGCTTTTATGTAAGGAAGTAGCTGGGGGGGGAACAAGGATAGATACACGTCAAATAAAAGAGTAGACACCATGAACACACAAAGCCACACGACATTCAGCGAGATGCTCGTCGTAGACCCCATCATCCTGCGCCTACATTGGTGGGACAATAATGACGAACTTTTTTTACAAAGCATCGATATGTTGTGGACGGAAGCACTTGAACATGATGCAGGAAAGGGAGAATATAAGGCGTCTGAGAATATAAGTGCGTATGGAAAGCAGATTAAGATAGGATTAGAAAGATATGTCACTGGTGATTTTCTGGACTGGCACGCTGTCTGCGCGGATATTCCGCTCTCTTGGCACGCTATGCCACCCTTTCGAAAGCGCGTTCTGCAGACCTTATACGAACACGTCGGACACGGACAAACCGTGACCTACGGACAGCTCGCCGCGCTAGCAGGCTCACCCAAGGCCGCGCGTGCTGTGGGTTCAGCCATGTCGGCTAATCCGTGGCCCCTCATTGTGCCCTGACACCGCGTACTTGGGGCTCAAGGTTTGGGCGGTTTCTCGGCAAGCGGTATGGATAAAGAACGGCAGAAGCGTGATGCTGTGCAACTCGTAAGCAAAGAAGAAAAGGTCGCCCACCGCAAGGCTTTTACCCGCGCTGGGCTGCCGCTTAAAGCGTGGCTTTTAAGGCATGAAAAGGCTTAGCCGGCTCTTTATCAAAGAATAGGACAAATAAAAAAAGCCCACAAAACGGACAAAGCCGCAAGATTGCTCTTGCGGCTTTGGGGAGTCGGACACCCGTCAACAACTGTTGCCGTTGCTTCCTTTCGGACCTGGCGGAGTTGGCAGCGTTGCCGCCGCCCGACTCCCTACACCTTTACCCCGTAGGGGCGATGTGGGCGTAGATAATGCTGGCACATTATCTTTGCGAAAAACCTTTTAGCTCGAAGCTAAATGGCGGAGAGGAAGAGATTCGAACTCTTGGTACCGGGTTAGGGTACACACGATTTCCAATCGTGCTCCTTCGGCCAGCTCGGACACCTCTCCGTGCGAGAAGACGTATCTAGCAAAGGCCTTCGGACTTGGCAAGTAAAAAATGCACTTTTTTTATTTTTTTTGAAAAACTGGGGGAGGGAGAAAACTTTTGAAAAAGTTTTCTCCCTCCCCCAGACTGATATGCCCCCAATTAGGTAGACA
>JAWXUA010000065.1:0-14822 GCA_044433065.1 Pseudomonadota bacterium | reverse complement strand
CAATTATATGTGAGGGCGCATCATATCCATCATGCCCTGCATAGGATATTCAAAATAAGGCACGGAAGTGGTGGACAGGTCGCCCTCTTGAGCCACGTTGATGTAACGGAATTCAAATGGATCCATGCCCATCTTTTTAGCAAGGATATCAACGATTTGCTCGCTAGCAGTGTAGCTTTGTGGGGAACCAAACGCACGGTAGGCAATGCCAAAGTTAGCGTTGGTGTAGGCCGTGCGAACAAGACCACGTACACTAGCAATAGAATAAGGATAGCCAAAGAAGCGGATGACTTTGGTGGTCAAGGCACCAGCCATTTCGCTGTAAGCACCGTGGTCAACGCCAGCAAGGAAGTCCATGCCGAGCATCTTGCCGGATTCATCGCAAGCAAGACGGACATTGGCGTGGATAGGAGAGCGTTTGCCGGTCACGTGCTGATGCTCTTCGTAGCTGAGTTCAAGGCTCACAGGAGCGTTGAGAGCGAGGGCGCAAATGGCGCACACGGCATAGTTGGCTGGGGACATGCTGTAGCCAAAGCTACCACCAGCTGGGTTGCTGATGATGTGAATTTTGTCCTTTTCAAGACCAATGGCAGCAGAAATTTGAGCCTTAATAAAATAGAGGTACTGCGTCTTGCACTGGATAACAATGCCATCGTCTTGTGGGTACGCTTGGACAACGTCAGGCTCGATAGGCAGGTGCGATTGTCTTGAAGTGCTGAAGGAACCTTCGGCAACGCAGTGAGCACCTTCAACAATTGGACGTGGGTCTTCGCCCTTAAGCACAGGCTGTTCAATAAAGATGTTAGGCATGTCCGCATGAACTCGAGGAGCGTCAGCTTTAGCGGCATCCAAGAAGGTCATGACAGCAGGCAATTCTTCGTATTCAACGACAACCTTAGCTGCTGCAAGGCGTGCTTGAGCCTTGGTCTTGGCTGCCACAATGGCTACAATGTCACCAAAGCGATAGATGAGATCTTCATTGATTACAGGACGTTCAAAGCCGTCGCAAGCACTGTGTACAGAAGCTTGTGGGGAGAAGAGGCGGTTGGTGCCTTTAACGTCTTTGGCAGTGATGACGTTCACAACACCGTCCATGGCAAGCGCTTCATCCATAGCAATATTGGTGATGCGTGCGCGGTGCGTTCTGGCCAAAACAACAGCAAGGTGTAAGGCATTTTCAGGCATTTTCAAGGCCACGTCAGCGCCGTAGTCACATTGGCCGAGGACACGGGAAGCGCCTTCAGGCTTAGGGAAATGGGTGCCGTAAATGGTGCCGTCTTCGTCTGGAGTAAAGGTGATGTCAGCCATGGTCTTTTCACCACGCATGACTTCAGCTGCCGCCATAACAGCGTCAACGATAGGCTTATAGCCTGTGCAACGACAGACATTATTGTGACTGGTGAACCAGTCGCGCACTTCTTGGCGTGTTGGGGAAAGATTTTCGTTCAAAAGTGCCTTGGCAGACATGATGAAACCTGGGGAGCAGAAACCACATTGCACAGCAGCATAGGTCAAGAAAGCTTGCTGTAATGGGTGCAGATTATCAGCCGTGCCAAGCCCTTCGATGGTCTCTACTTCAGCGTAATCCTTGATGCTTTTCATAAGGCGGACGCAGGAACGGATGAGCTTACCATTAAGAATAAGCGAGCACGAGCCACATTGGCCAGTGCCACAGCCAACTTTTGTGCCGGTTAAACCCATTCTACGAACAACTTGGGCAAGCGATTCGTCAGGATTGCACAAAATCTCACGTTCTACGTGGTTTATAATGAGCGTTTTTCTTAGCATGTGGTCCGCCTTTTATATAGTGTTGGGGATGTTTTTCCTAAAATATAAGCTAGATAAAAAAAGCAAGGGGCGCACTCGTTTTTGCATAAGCTCATCCATGCTTTTCATGAGGCACTCCCGTGCTTGGGGGAGTACTCTCACGGATTCCCTATAGACTAAGCTCAAGGCTGTCAAGACAGGTCGCTGTCCATATTAAGAAAGATTTTTTATTCTTATCTTTTACATTAATGATGAAAGATTTTGAGTCTACCATTTATCACGTATTTGTGAACATATAGCCAAAAATATATTAAACCATTGTTTTAATTGTAAAACTAACTTTACAAAACAGTTATTACTGGCTACAATCGACCCAAAAAATCTTCAATATTGTCATCATTCCACGCATTTTTTACTTTTTTGTATTTTTTTTGCCCTAATTCATTGACATGATTTTACCTGTCACGTAAACGGTGTTTGTATATTGCTTGGGTAGACAGTGAGTGCACACTCTTAATCATAGAGGTGGGCTTAAGTGTACAGCAAATAATTACACTAAAGCTTCACAAAACTCCCCACCCAAACAATAGACCGCGCGCAGGGGAAAACCCATGTGGGGGGCCAAACCCTCGCTTAGGTCCTTATTCAAAAACTCCAATTATCTCATATACAAGGAATGCATCGTGAAATTACAAGACTTGGGCCTCACTGAACAGGACATTAAGGACAAAGTAGCAAAGTACATGGTTGAAACCTATGAGCGCTACCCTTTCGTTGCTAACACCGCTAAGGACATGTACCTCTACGACGGCGACGGCAATGGTTACCTCGACTTCTACGCTGGTATCGCTGTTAACTCCGCTGGTAGCTGCAACGAAAAAGTTATCGCTGCTGTGCAAGACCAAGTTGCTGACTGCATCCACACCTTCAACTACCCTTACACCATCCCACAAGCTCTCCTCGCTGAAAAGATTTGCACCACCATCGGTATGGACCGCATCTTCTTCCAAAACTCCGGCGCAGAAGCCAACGAAGCCATGATCAAAATGGCCCGTAAATACGGCGTTGACGCTGGCACCCCTCATAAGTTCGACATCATCACTGCAAAGGCTTCTTTCCACGGCCGTACCTTCGGTGCCATGAGCGCAACCGGTCAGCCTGACAACGCTTGCCAAAAAGGCTTTGGCGCTTTGACCCCAGGCTTCACCTACGCTGATTTCAACGACCTCGCTTCCTTCGAAGCCGCTGTCACCGAAAACACCATCGCTATCATGGTTGAACCAGTACAAGGCGAAGGCGGCGTACGTCCTGCTACCCAAGAATTCATGACCGGCCTTCGTAAGCTTTGCGACGAAAAGGGCCTCTTGCTCTTGATCGACGAAGTTCAAACCGGTTGGGGCCGTACTGGTAAAGTCATGGCATTCATGCACTACGGCATCACTCCAGACATCGTTTCCATGGCAAAGGCTATGGGCGGCGGCATGCCAATCGGCGCTATCTGCACCTCTGACAAAATTTCCAAAGCCTTCACCATGGGTAGCCACGGCACAACCTACGGTGGCAACCCAGTTTGCTGCGCAGCTTCCTTGGCTCAAGTCACTGAAATCTTGGACCGTGACCTTGCTGGCAACGCTGCTGCCATGGGCGAATACTTCATGGGCCTCTTGGCAACCTTGCCTGACGTTAAAGAAGTTCGTGGTAAGGGTCTCTTGGTTGGTGTTGAATTTAACACCGTTAAAGCCATCGACATCAAGCACCTTTGCATGGACAAAAAGCTCCTCGTCACCGCTATTGGTGCAAGCATCATCCGCATGGTTCCACCACTGATCTTGACCAAGGAACATTGCGACATCGCATACAACACCATTAAGGAATCCGTAGAGGAAGCGCTGAAAGGAGCACACTAATGATTATCACCATCGGTTGCGAATATGGCAGTGGTGGTAACCACATTGGCCAACGCGTTGCTGACATGCTCAGCATCGAATTTTATGACCGTGACATCGTGGACAGCGTTGTGGCTAAGCTTGGTATCGATCAAGAATTGATTGAAAAAGCTGATACCGAAAACGTAACCTACGCCTTTGAGACCAAGCTCGGTACTCGCTATACCAACTTGTCCAATAAGGTTATTACGGCTCAATCCGAAGCCATCAAAAAGTTTGCTGATGAATCTGATTGCGTCATCATCGGACGTTGCAGTGACTTCTTTCTGCAAGAGCGCGACGACGTCTTGAATGTCTTCCTCTACGCTCCTTTAGATGTACGCATTAAGGCCGTCATGACCAAGCACAGCCTCATTCATGCTGATGCTGAAAAGCTCCTCACGGAGAAGGACGATGCTCTCATGTCTCGCTACAAATACATCACTGGCCGTAATCGCGGTGACCGCGAAGGCCGTCAGATGATTTTGGATTCGAGCGTGCTTGGCTGGGAAAAAACCGCCAAATATATTGTCCAATTAGCGGATTTACGCTTCGGCAAAAAGTAACCTGAAGGGAATGATCCGTAGGAAGGGAGTGGATTATGCAAGTCACGAAAAAGTCAGACTTTAATAAAGTCTTTAGTAAATGGGACATCTTGATGATCGCATTCGGCGCCATGATTGGTTGGGGCTGGGTTGTAGCATCAGGTGGTTGGATTGCAACCGGTGGCGTTATCGGCGCTATGATCGGCTTTATCCTTGGTGGTACCATGGTCTTCTTCGTAGGTCTCACCTACGCAGAACTCACCACAGCCATGCCTCAGTGTGGTGGCGAACACGTCTTCAGTTATAAAGCCTTGGGCCCTGTTGGCTCGTTCATCTGTACATGGATGATTATTCTTGGTTATCTTGGCGTTGTGTGCTTCGAAGCTTGCGCACTGCCAACCATCATGACCTATCTTTATCCTGATTTCTTGCAAGGTTACTTGTACACCATCGCTGGCTTCAAGGTCTATGCATCTTGGCTTGCTGTGGCTATCCTCGTATCCATCGCTGTTACCGCCATTAACATCATTGGTGCAAAGCCAGCGGCTATCTTGCAAACTATCCTCACCGTCTTCATCGCCGGTGCTGGTGTTGCGCTCATCGCTGCTTCCGTCATCAATGGTTCTACTACCAACCTTGAAGGCCAAGTTTTCGCCACAGCCGCTGACGCAGCTGGTGACTCAGGTCTTGCCCTCAAAGGCATCATCTATGTAGCTGTAATGACACCGTTCTTCTTCATCGGCTTTGACGTTATCCCACAGGCCGCAGAAGAAATTAACGTACCACTGAAGCAAATCGGCCGTATCTTGGTTCTCTCCATTGTCATGGCCGTTGTCTTCTACGCTCTCATTATCTTTGGTGTTGGTTACATCATGCCAGCCGCTGATATTAAGGCTTCCCAAGCAGCCACCGGTCTTGTTACCGCTGACGCTATGGCCGCCGCTTTCAACAGCTCTGTCATGGCCAAAGTTATGATTGTTGGTGGTATGTGTGGTATCATCACAAGCTGGAACTCCTTCCTCATCGGTGGTAGCCGTGCTATGTACGCCATGGCTGACACCTACATGATTCCTCGTGTCTTCGCGAAACTCCACCCTAAGTACAAGACGCCAACAGCTGCCCTTTACCTCATGGGTATCTTGTCTGTGCTTGCTCCTTTCTGTGGTCGTACCATGATGGTTTGGATGGTTGACGCTGGTAACTTCGGTTGCTGCGTTGCCTACGCCATGGTTGCTTTGTCCTTCTTGATTTTGCGTAAGAAAGCTCCTGATATGCCTCGCCCATACAAGGTACAATATCCTACCTTTGTTGGTGTTACGGCTATCCTTATGTCCATGTTCATGGTTGTCATGTACGTCATCCCAGGTTCTGCTGCTGCTTTGACTCCTGAAGAATGGGTCTTCGTTGGTGGTTGGATTGCGCTTGGTGCTTGCTTCTTCTTCTTCTGCAAAGCCAAGTACGGCGACAAGTTCGCTTCCCACATCGACGTACAAAACGACGAACTCCATGGCATGCAAACCACCGCTATGGCCGCCGCTCCTGCTGCAAAGACTGCTGCCGCTCCTGTGGCCAAGCAACGTACCCCAGCTCCAGCCATGGCCTTTGACTTCTGCTTGCCAGTGAACATCGTTTTCGGTGCAGGCAAAGTCGCCCAAGTTGGCGCGCTCACCAAGCCATATGGTCAAAAAGCTCTCATCGTCACCGGTGCGAACTCTGCCAAGGCTTCTGGTCTTTATGACCGCGTCAAAGCTGACCTTGAAGCCGCTGGCATCGCCACGGTCCTCTTTGACAAAGTGACACAAAACCCACTCACCACCACTGCAAACGAAGGCGCTGCTTTTGCAAACGCCAACGCTTGTGACGTCATCGTCGCCATCGGTGGTGGCTCCGTAGTCGATTGCGCTAAGGCCATGGCCTTCCTCGCTAAGAACGAAGGCGATGTTATCGACTACATCTACAACGGTAAGACCGGCACTGAAGCTCTCCCTGTCGTTGCCATCCCAACCACTTGTGGTACTGGCACCGAAGCTAACGGTTTCGCCGTTCTCACCAACCCAGTTTCCAGCGACAAAAAGGGTCTGCGTTGCAGCGCCATCATCCCTAAGGTCTCCATTGTGGACCCAACTTGCATGATGACCATGCCTCCAAAGGTTCTTGCTATCGTTGGTTTTGACGCGCTCTGCCATTGCATCGAGTCCTACACGTCCAAGACGGCTCAGCCTATCACCGACGCCCTTTGCCTCTACGGCATTGAGTTGCTCGCTGATAACCTCGTCTCCGTTTACAAGGGCGATGCGGACATGGCTGCTTGGGAACGCATTACCCTCGCATCCACCCTCGGTGGCATGGCCATTAACCAAACTGGTGTTGGCCTTGCCCATGGCATGGAACACCCAGTAAGTGGTCTTAAGGACGACGTTGCCCATGGTCTCGGCCTCGCAGCCCTCGCACCTGTGGCCCTCGAAGCCTCCTTGGCTGGCAACCACTTCAAGTTCGCGCAAGTTGCTCGACTCCTTGGTGGTACCACTGCCGCTGACCTGCCTAACTGCATCCGCACTATTCTCGCTGACCTCGACATGACGGTCACCTTGAACAGCCTTGGGATTACCCACGTGGATGCATCTTGGATGGCTGAAAACTGCATGAAGGTTTCAGCTGCTGCTGTTGCCAACAATCCTGTAGTCTTCACCCAAGAACAAATCGCAGAACTGTACACTAAGTGCATGTAAGTCTTGAGGTTCCAAAGTCTTTCTTGAGATTTTGGGACCTTGCAAAGACCAACATTCTCCTAGGATAAAAGAAGGGCCATGACGTTGTCATGGCCCTTTTGCTTTGGCAATGTGATGATGGTGATACTCATGATGCTTAATTCGTAATTATAAAAAATTCTTGGCATGCCGATGCGGAAGGCAAAAGAAATGCGGCTTAGTCATTTCAGGATTTAGCAAAGGTTCCATGACGGGCACATCATCATAACGTTCAGCCATGACATCATAGGACCCAAAATCCAAGGCACGACACGGACATGCTGCAACGCAAACAGGCATTTTGCCCAAGGCTAATTCATCACGGCAGAAGTCGCATTTACGCATTTTTTTGCGCTCATTATCCATTTGTGGAGCGTCATATGGACAAGCCTTGGCGCAACGTCCACAGGCAATACACAAATTTTGATCAATAAAGACAACACCATGCTCATCTTTTTGCATGGCTCCACTAGGACATGCAAGCAAACATGCAGCATCTTCACAATGGTTGCATGACATGGAAATATAATAAGCAAAAATGTCTTGCGTAAAGGTAGTATCCGGCCCAATGGTCCATTGACCACCACCATGTTCACGCACGCGACGGTATAGCAAGCCTATGGGCAAGTCATGTTTATCCTTGCAGGCCACAGAGCAAGCATGACAACCGGTACACAGGTTGGCATTAAATAAGAACGTCGGTTTTATGGGTGTGGAATTACTTTGCATAATGATGGTAAGTACTTTTTTTTGAGATGGAAGGCAAGGCGAAGCACGGTCAAAGCTCATTCAAACTAAGGTCAAAGTAAGGTCAAAGCATGAACGCCTCAGCTTGCCATACACAAAAAAAGGCAATCCAATGAAGGACTGCCCTTTTATTGCACTGAAAGTAAGGCTATACGTTTTTGTGAAGCATAGCTATATTGCGAGCCATCATAAGCGATACAATGAAAGCGACCACAAAGAAGCCCGTGAAAATATACAAGGTTGCATTATAGTTCCCTGTAAATTCAAGGATATAGCTTACAATAGCAGGGCCAACAAGACCAGCCATAGCCCACGCGGTCAGCTCAGCACCATGAATAGCACCCAATTGCTTTGCACCAAACATGTCGCTTAAGAAAGCTGGCAATGTAGCGAATGCACCACCGTAACATGTCATAATGATAAGCAAAAGCGTTTGGAATACCAATGAAGACTCAGTCATGGTCAAGAGCATGAAAGCCGCAATCTGGATGACAAAGAAAGCGATGAAGGTATTGGGGCGACCAATATAGTCGGACAGCGAAGACCACGCTATGCGTCCAAGACCATTGAATAAACCCATGATACCCACCAAAGATGCCGACTGCAAAGCCGTCAGGCCAATAACTTCCTGAGCCATGGGCGATGCCACGGAAATCAACGCGATGCCACAACAAATATTGATGAACATCATGATCCACATATAATAAAAGCGCGTTGTGCGGCGTGCTTCGTGGATGGTCATGCTCGCAATTTCACGCTTTTGCGCAGAAATACCACCCTTAGCAAGAAGGGCTTTTTCCTTTTCTAAAATCCAATTGTTTGGTGGTGGTGCCAAGTATTGCGCAGAACAGAAAATAAGGAAAAAGTACACAATACCAAGAATATAGAAAGCATTAGAAGGGTCCATCATTTCGCATAATTTTGCGATAATGGGACCAAAAACCATGGACGCAAAGCCAAAGCCCATGATGGCAATACCAGTAGCAAGTCCACGCTTATCTGGGAACCATTTGATCAGCGTCGTCACAGGCGTGATATAACCAATACCAAGTCCGATGCCCCCAAGTACCCCGTATGACAGGATAAATAGCGGCAACGAAGCAAGTGAAACAGCAAGACCACAGCCAAGAGCGCCTACGCCATAAAAGAGCGCAGCCAATGTACCTGATTTACGCGGACCAATGCGGCTAACCATAGGGCCAAGCAAAGCAGCAGAAAAACCAAGAAAGAATATTGCAATACTAAAAGCAATAACGATGTCCAATTTACTCCAGCCAAGCAACACATTTAGCGGCAAAATCCAAACACTATATGCGTATACAGATCCAATGGAAATATGCACACCCACAGCGGATGCTGCAATAAGCCATCTGTTTTTTATCTTTTCCATGTTGCCCTCATTACGTTGTAAAAACAAATTCGGCGTGCATTCTGTCATAATTATATGACAAAGTCACGTACGATTTTACAAAAAATACATATTCACTGAGCGAACAGTCCTTACATAGGCATGAAATGCTCGACTTTTCACAAATCTTTAGCCTACTCATCTCACCCTACTACGTTTTACCCGCACTCAACTATATGCGCTAGCCAACATTATACGCATGCACATTTTCTCTTTTTCTTAATATTTTTTATTGATTGATATTGACAATCGAAATCAATAGATATATTTTGTTTTCAACGAACAGAGATTATTCGCTCCATATGTAAGACTATGTATTTCGATTTTTATAAAGGGAAGAGCATGAACGACGCATTTTCAATGACATACCGCCATCGTCGTGGACACGTTTACATTCAAATGTCTGGCGCTTTTTCTGGTGATGCTGCAAAAAATCTTTTGCAACTTATTGACGAGCAAAGACCAGAAGGTGGACGTGCATTTGTGGACACCAAAAATATTGCTTTTGTAGCTACCAATAGTAAAATTGCCATACAAGAAGCTCTGCAAGTCTCTAATACCGCCAATGAACAAGTATTTTTTAAAGGTGAGCAAGGGCTTTCCATGGCTCCTCAAGGTTGCCGCGTTCTTATTTCTCCCGAAAGTAAAAGCTCATGTTCTGCATGTGCAAAATGTAAAAGCCGTGCTGCCTGCGTTGGCACGACAAGTACAAGCATCAACTAATTTCATATACAAAAAACCATTGCAATCGCTGCTGCAATTGGAAACAAAAGGCCTGCATTTTACGATGCAGGCCTTTTTCAATATATATCTTATTCCAAAATATGGACTTTGGTAAATGGTAAATACCCATCTGGCATGTCATCTTTCAAAGCAACACCAGAATTTTCCATGGCAAAAGCCTTTTCCACAAGATACGCCAACTTGCA
This sequence comes from Pseudomonadota bacterium, assembly GCA_044433065.1. Lineage (GTDB taxonomy): Bacteria > Desulfobacterota > Desulfovibrionia > Desulfovibrionales > Desulfovibrionaceae > Nitratidesulfovibrio. Next base: position 4,754 of record JAWXUA010000065.1, on the reverse strand, counting down.
AACAGCATCATGCATACTCATGCCAGCAGGCCGTACATTAGAAATACAATTGCGCGCTTCATCCGTAATGCCCACATGCGGCGCATACGTCATATAAATACCAAGCGAATCAGGCGACGATAGCCCAGGTCGCTCACCTACCATGGTAATCACAAGCTTAGCGCCTAAAATCTGCGCAATCTCATCACCCACAGCCACACGCCCATGTTCCACAAGGCAAACAGGGCCAACAGCGTAACCAACCTTGTGCAATGCCTCCACAAAGGCAAGCATCATAGGCACGCCATTTTCCTCAGCAGCTCTCGACGACAATCCATCACACAGAACAAGGGCAATTTGTGGACGGCCAAACTCATGCGCTTCAGCATCGTGCGCTCTCTTTTTCAGCTCGTCTGTCGCCTCAAAACATAGTCGCCGACCATAATCAGGACGCATCAAATACTCTTGCCGATTTTGGGCACGGCTATGCATGGCCAATACGTCAAGCTCAACGCCCAATTCCTGCAATCCATCCTGCAACCGCGACACCATGTCCGCCGTCTTCACAGGTGTCCACACAGCATCTCGTGCACAAGCATGGTCATAACGAAATGCCAACTCCTCTTTCAAAGGAATGCTCACGCCACATCGACCAAGCCCTAACCGAGCATCAGTAAACTGCTTCAAATCGCGCCATGGGTCGGCTTGTACAATATTCATATGTGGTCCTTGTGGGGTGGGACACGCTGGGGGGAAGGAGGAAACTTTTGAAAAAGTTTTTTCCCTTCCCCCAGACCCCCATCCCTTTTTCAAAACTTTTTAATTGCGGATACAGTCTGGCCTTAAGCGACATTTTCGGCCGCATGATGAAGGCTACGATAATTTTACACGATGGCTCGAAGTCTATCCGTAGCTGGCAAAAGATTGGCATGCGAGTCATGAATACCCATATGCTCAAGCCATGCCTCAAATTCTGGGGCTGGTTTTTTCTTCAGGATTTTGCGTGCATACGCGGCATCATGGAACGACGTTGACTGATAGTTAAGCATAACATCGTCAGCGCCCGGTATGCCCATGATGAAATTACAACCAGCAAGGCCAAGTAGGGATAAGAGGCTATCCATATCATCTTGGTCCGCTTCAGCATGGTTGGTATAGCAAATATCCACGCCCATAGGCAGGCCAAGCAATTTGCCGCAGAAATGATCTTCCAAGCCAGCGCGCATAATCTGCTTACCATTATATAGATATTCTGGGCCAATAAAGCCTACAACTGTGTTCACAAGCAAAGGCTTGAACTCACGCGCCACTGCATAGGCACGGCATTCGATAGTCTGCTGGTCCACATCCCAATGCCCACCAGCAGATAAAGCACTGCCCTGCCCTGTCTCAAAATACATGCAATTTTGCCCCACCGTACCACGCTTTAAGGACAGCGTCGCCTCGTAAGCCTCGCGCAAAATTTCCAGACTACAGCCGAAACTCGCATTGGTCTTTTCCGTGCCGCCAATAGATTGGAAGCACAAATCCACAGGCGCGCCGCGCTCAATAAGCTGGATGGCGTTGGTCACGTGGGTTAAAATACAGCTTTGTGTCGGTATTGAATAATTTTCAATGAGACCATCAAGTAATTTTAATAAATACAATGTATTAGGTAAACTATCTGTGGCAGGATTGATGCCGATGACAGCATCACCAGAACCATAATTCAAACCATCCACAATGGACGCCAAAATTCCCTTAGCATCGTCCGTTGGGTGATTAGGTTGCAATCTCGCCGAAAGCCGACCCTCAAGGCCAATGGTATTTCTGAATTTCGATACCACATTGAGCTTGGAACCCACCAAAATCAAGTCCTGCATGCGCATCAACTTAGACACAGCCGCGGCCATCTCAGGTGTAACGCCCTTGGCAATACTCTTCAGTGTTTCTGTGTCCGCCTCATCGGTCAAAAGCCAATCCCGAAAATCCCCCACCGTAAACGACGAAATTCGCTCAAAAGCGACTTTATCATGACTATCAATAATAAGCCGCGTCACCTCGTCCTCTTCATAAGGCACAAGGCACTCTTCTAAAAATCGTTTCAGCGGCACATCCGCCAACGCAATCTGTGCAAGCACCCGTTCCTTGGCACTTGGAGCCGCAACGCCGGCCAGCATATCGCCCGACCGCGCCGGTGTCGCGTAGGCCATGATTTGTTTTAATGATTGTTTTGCCATTGGGGGATCCTTTTGGTGGATGAGGCGAGCTGGGGGAGAATAAGAATTTTATGGTGACTGTTGGAAAAGTTTTAATGAACAGCATGTGGCCGTATTCGCTATTAAAACAACATCCACAAATAAAAAGTTTAGGAAGGGAGAGGGGGGTCTGGGTGAGAGGGAACCCCCTTTTTAAAGGGTTTCCCTCTCATCCAGCGGCCATACACACAACCCTCTTAAATTATCTCAATACAGTTGGCAACCATAGAGAGATTTGTGGGAAAGCCATGAGGATACCGAGGCCGACGAACATAATGATGACGAAGGGCACGATGGACGAATAGATGTCTTGAAGGGTGACTTCTTTAGGTGCCATGGCCTTCATGAGGAAGAGGTTGTAGCCGAAAGGTGGCGTCATATAGGCTATTTGGCAGGTAACTGTGTAGAGAACACCGTACCAAATAGGGTTGAAACCAAGAGACTTAATGAGCGGAATATAGAGAGGTGCCACGATGACGAGCATAGCTGTGTCGTCAAGGAACATGCCCATGATGATGTAGGAAATTTGCATCATGAAGAGTACGCCCCAAGGGCTGAGTCCCCAATCTTCAAGGAAAAGAGCTTTGATGGCGTGAACAGCACCAAGACCGTCAAACACTGCGCCGAAGCAAAGAGCAGCCATGATGATCCACATGAACATGCAGCTGACGCCAAGGGATTGGTGAAGTGAACGGTAGATGACGCGCCATGTGAGACGCTTGGTGACCCATGCTGCAATAATAGCGGTACAAGCACCAACGGCAGAGCTTTCCACAAGACTGGTGACACCGAGCATGAAGAGACCGATGACAGAGAAGATGATGACGAGCGGCAAAAGACCTGCACGGAGTGTCTTGAACTTTTCAGCGCGTGAAATGCTATTACGCTCTTCCATGGACAGGGATGGGCCAAGCTCAGGCTGGAGCTTACAACGAATAACGATGTACGCGATGAACATGGTAGCGAACATGATACCTGGGACAACACCTGCAAGCCAGAGTTGGGTTACAGGCTGACGCGCAATCATGCCGTAAAGCACAAGAACAATGCTCGGCGGAACCATGATGCCGAGGGTGGAACCTGCTTGCACAACACCGGTGACCATGCGCTTGTCGTAGCCACGTTTGAGCATTTCAGGGAGCGCAATGGAGGAACCAATGGCCATGCCTGCAACGCTAAGACCGTTCATAGCGGAAATAGCCACCATGAGAATGACCGTGCCGATGGCAAGACCACCGTTGAGAGGCCCCATCCAAACGTGAATCATGCGATACATATCGTTGGCGATGCCAGACTCGGAAAGAATGTAGCCCATGAGGACGAAGAGTGGCAAGGTAATAAGAGGGAACCAGTTGAGCAGCTTGATGCTCGCGTTGAAGGCCATTTCCACGCCGCCATCACCCCAAAGGAGCAGACTTGCCACAGCACCAACACAGCCAATGGCACCAAAAACACGCATGCCGCTGAGAAGCAACATCATGAGTGAGCCACACATCAATAGGGCAATGCTACCATATCCTAATTCAATCATTTGGAACCTCGATCTTGACCTGTGGTGACGTTGAGCGTCAGCTCGGCAGTACCTTGTGGATTGCCTGAAACTTGGGCAGCGGCTTCTTGGGCGTCAGCTTTAACGCTAAAGTCACCGTATTTGCCTTGCTCGTTGATGATGGTTGGCGGCAAAATGAATTCTGGAATGAGCACAGAGCGCATACCGAATTCCATGCTTTCAAATTCATCCACATAGCCATCGGGCACATTACCGTCGATAACCACAGCTTTCATGCGTGCAATTTCTTTGAATACGTCAGAGATGCACTGCAAGAGCATGAGGAAGATACCAAAGGTCATGATACATTTGATTGGTGCAATGGGTGGAGCCCATGCAGAATAGGTGTGCTGATTGTATTGAATGGAGTATGCTGTGCTCGAGATACTACCATAAAAAAGAATAGCCATGAAAATTAAAAGGAAAATCGAGGTTGATAAATTTACTTTTGCTTGAGTGCGCATGGACCATCTGCAATACACAACGTCCATACGTACGTGGCTACGCAAAAGCATAGAGAATGCACCGCCAAGTGTGTAATAGGCGGCCATGGTAAATTGTGACATTTCCATTGCCCATATAACGGGCGCATTGAATACAGCTCGCGATATGACCGCGTACATTAAAATAGCCATCATTACAAAGACTAAATACAAAGCAACCTTGCCAACATAGGTGCTTGCAAGGTCAATATAGTGAACGTATAGGCTCATCCATCTGGGCATTTTCACTCCTGCGCGGCAAATGTATCTTTTTGCTTCTCTCTTTGTCATATTTAGCTTCTTTATCAGTCATGTAGTATTCATACACGCCCTCAAAAAAAGCTCATATTCCTCGATATAAACAAAAATATTTCATTTGCCAGTTCTATCAATAAACAAAATATTTTCTATTTCCAGACAGTCCTATCTTCCCCATGCGGCCACATAGCCAATTCAAGGAAAAAGTTCTTATCCGCAAATAAAAAGTTTAGAAGGGATGGGGGTCTG
>JAWXUA010000064.1:0-14825 GCA_044433065.1 Pseudomonadota bacterium | reverse complement strand
CCCAGACCCCCTCCCTCTTTCAAAACTTTTTAATTGCGATGGAAGTTATGGACGTTGAACGAAATTCGCGGCGCATTGGGGGAGGCTTACAAATAAAGTGCGTCGTGGCCATGTAGTTTTTTTATCATTGAGAATACGTATGGCTTCGTATGATGGTCTACCCGAACAAAAAAATATACATTAGAAAATTGCTTCATTGAGCCAATGAAAAAAGGGGAATACGGTTATATCCGTATTCCCCTTGTTCATGATTTTTTAGCCAAACCGTCCGACAAGTTCAATACATGCCGAAACTCACATAAGAACCCTACCCCATAAAAAACTACTTAGCGGACAAAACGCCGCGTTCGCTAGTGCGAATAAAGTTGACGAGGTCCATAATTTCAGATGATTGACCGTATTCATACTCGATTTGTTCGAGGGCTTCTTTGCGTGGAGTTTCTGAGTGCCAGAGAAGGCGGAAAGCCGTCTTAAGGGCAGAAATCACCTCACGTGAAGCTTGCATACGGCGCAGACCCACAAGATTTGGTCCATGGATGGCGGCGCGTCCACCAACAGCGAGCATGAATGGCGGCAAGTCTTGGGGAAGACCAGACATACCAGCTACGAAAGCATGATCACCGATGCGCACGAACTGGTGAACAGCGGAAAGACCTGAAATGATGACGTAGTTGCCAACTGTCACGTGTCCAGCAAGGGTTGCATTGTTGGACATAACGATATTGTCGCCAAGAACGCAGTCATGGGCTATGTGGGTGTAGGCCATGAGCAAGTTATTGTTGCCGATGCGTGTAAGACAACCACCACCTTCGGTACCACGGTGCTGAGTGGAGAATTCGCGAATGGTGTTGCCATTACCAATTTCCAGCCATGCTTCTTCGCCATGGTACTTAAGGTCTTGAGGATCTCCACCAACACAAGCGTAAGAATGGATGTGATTATCCATGCCAATGCGGGTAAAGTTTTTGATGGAGGCAAAGGCATCGATGCGGGTACGGTCACCAATGGTGACATTTTCTTCAATGACAGCGCATGGGCCAACGATAACGTCTTCACCTAATTGAGCAGAAGGATGCACAAAGGCTGAAGGATGGACTTGTGTTGCCATTACATATCCTCTTTATTCATGATAGCGGCGGTCATGACGGCCTCAGCGGCAAGCTGACCGTCAACATAGGCATGACCTTCCATTTTCCAAAGCTTCATTTTATGCCTGATGAGGCGGCACTTGAGTTCAAGCTTATCACCTGGGTACACAGGCTTACGGAAGCGCACAGATTCAATGCCTGTGAAAAGGAAAAGATGCTTTTCTACAGAAAGTTCGGTACTTTTGATGACTAAAATGCCGCCAGCTTGTGCCAAGGACTCAAGAATGAGCACGCCTGGCATAACAGGAACACCAGGGAAATGACCTTGAAAAAAAGGCTCATTCATGGTGACATTTTTATAGGCATGAATATAGTCGTGAGGCACAAAATCCACAACGCGGTCCACCAAAAGGAAGGGATAACGATGTGGCAAAAGGTTTAATATTTGACGAATATCTAAAATATTTTCAGCGATATTAGGCATATGTATTCCTTACTCATTACGGGACTTATTCAGCCGTTTCCATGGTGACCTTAAGTGCGGCAAGTTCTTTTTCAAGCTTAGAGCACCGCTTAAACAAGTCTGGCAATTTTGGCATAACAGCCAAGGTGCGCATGTACGTTCTTTGGTCAACAGCAGGGGTGCCGCCCATGGTCTTTCCATCGGCAATGCTTTGTGCCACACCAGCAAGAGGACCAATCGTAACCTTATTGCCAATTGTTAGGTGTCCAGCAATACCAGCCTGCCCTGCGATGGTGACTTGATCACCAATTTTTGTGCTACCAGAAACACCAACTTGCGACACGATGATACAATGTTTGCCCACTTCCACATTGTGGCCAAGCATGACTTGATTGTCAATTTTAGTACCATCGCCAACACGTGTAATGCCCATGACAGCGCGGTCAATGGTGGTATTGGCGCCAAGTTCCACATCGTTACCAATGTGCACAGTACCAATTTGTGGAATTTTCTGGATGCCCATAGGTGTTGGCACGAAGCCAAAACCATCGGCCCCAAGCACAACACCTGCGTGCAAAATACAGTCCTCACCCACCACAATACCTGCCATGAGCGTGACATTAGGATACAGAATGGAGCGCGCACCAACCTTGCAGTCTTCACCAATATAACAGCCTGGAAAAAGCTGAACATTGGCACCAATGTTGGCACGCGGTCCAATATAAACATTTGGATATACAGTACAATTATCGCCAAGGATGGCATCAGGGTGCACAAATGCTGCTTCGCTTATGCCCGTAAACGAGCCTTGTGGCTTGGCAAAAAGGGCAAGTGTGCGACCAAAGTCAAAGTAGGGATTTTCACTGACTAAAGCCGCGGCATGGCTTGGTACAGCGTCCGCATGATCAGCAGAAATAATGATAGCCGACGCCTTACACGCGGCAACCTTATCTGCATAGCGCGGATTGGCTAAAAAGCTGACTTCGTGAGGCCCAGCAAGTTCCAAGGTATTCAGACCAACAATATCACAATCTTGGCCTCGAAGTTCAAGGCCAAGAATTTGTGCAATTTCAGAGAGCTTTTTAGCCATTGTAAACCCTATTTCTTCGCGGCTTTCCAAACAGAATTAACTTCTTTAAGCATAGCCTCAGTAATGTCGAGCTTTTCTGCACCGTACAATACGCCAGCAGCAGCGCCATCCATAATAATGGTGTAACCCTTTGATTTTGCATAGTTTTCAGAAGCTTTGGTAATCAAAAGAGCCATTTCTTGACGGATACGCATTTCAGCAGCTTGTACTTTGCGCTGGAAAACTTGAGCTTTTTCTTGGAAAGCGCGTTGCTCACTCAGGAAAGCAACTCTCTTGTCTTCCTTAGCTTCAGGAGAAAGAGCGGCAAACTGAGCTTGCATTGCTTCAGCCTTTTTTTGCAATTCTGCAGATTGCTTTTCAAGGGCATCTCTTTCAGCGCCAAAAGTCTCTTCCATCTTCTTTTGAGCTTCTTGAGCTGCATCACATTTGGTTGCCAATTCTTGCATATGCACAAGGCCAATTTTAATATCAGCAGCAGCGGCGGTTCCAGCCATCAAGAAAAGGCTAAGTACGGTAAAAATAAGAACTTTACGCATGAAAAAACTCCTTAACATACAAAAATTAGTTTTCTAAACAGATTGTAAATACAAACATAGCCACATGTAAATCGTATCATCATGTACCATAAACTGCATAAAAACAGGTCCGAGTGGCACAATATAGACAGCTCCACAAATTTTTTGGGGCAACTATGAATAACGTTATGGCCACGGCCCGTCAAGTTCTCTCCAAGAGCTTGTGGAAAAACATAAAGCCTCAAGCTGCTTGGCTTGGAGTCAAAACGAGCCAGACTAACAAATAGGGCCAGAAAGCAAAAGAGGCGAGTTTGTTAGCGTACAGTAATGGACTTTTTGTAATCTACAATCCCTTGGACAATGCCTTGGGTGAGAAAATCGCGGTACTTTGGCGAAGCAAGATTTTTGGCCTCTGCCTTATGGCTACAGTAGCCAATTTCCACCAAAACAGCTGGCATACGCGCTCCCATAAGCACGTAAAACGGCGCAGATCGCACACCATTATCCTTCACCTTATGGCCCGCACGCTTGAGACGATTTAAAAGCGAAGCCTGAATTTTCTTAGCTAAGCCTTCAGATTCATGAGTTTTATTGTCCAAGGCCAAATCAGTTAAAATAAGCTGGGTCTCGGTTAGCTGCTTTTCCTTTACGCCATTTTCACGGGCAGCAACCTTTGCTGCGCTATTACTATAGGCCTGTGAGGCATAGTAATAGGTTTCAATGCCGTTGGTCTCAGGCTTCGTGCTCGCGTTCACGTGCAAAGAAATAAAAAGGTCCGCTTTATGCTTATTGGCCAATTTGGTACGGTCGTTGAGCTCGAGGAAAACATCTTTTGTACGGGTATAAATGACCTTAAAGCCCTGAGCTTGCAAAGCTTTTCCCACGCGCAAAGCCATATCCAAAACGATATAACTTTCACGCAAGCCATTACCCAAGGCCCCAGGGTCTTTGCCACCGTGACCAGCGTCAATCATAATGGTGTGGATGCCAAGACCAAGCTGCTCTACAAGATCTTTGGGAGGAGCAGTAGACGTCACTGCTTGAGACTGACTTGGAGCCTGCTTTTTTTGCGCTGGCGCCTGCCCTGTTGAGGCTTGCGATGGCACGACAACCACATCGCGAGACGTTGAGGATTGTGCCTGACCAGTACGCGCTGTGATGCGTAAGGCATAGCCATTACGATGCTCAACCTGCACGTCATAAGAATGTATAGCATTGAAATCAATGATAATTCTTATATGGTTTTGTACGGATGTATCGGCACGAACAGCAGAAAGAATGGAACCTCCCACGTGATCACCACGTGAGACAGAAGATCCACCCATACGGCAATTATCCACGTCAATATAAAGACGCGGTGGAATATTGCGGCTAGCATCACCAGCAACAAACTGGTGGCGCCAACGGGCTTCGCGATCTAGGTCTAAAAGCACTGTGCCCGTAGTAGGTCCATTATGCCATGAAAGGTGGCGCAATTTGGACATGGGCAAAGCAGATTCTTTGTGGGCAGACGTATATGGTGGTGGGCTTGTATTTTGGGGCTTGGGAGTTTCGGCCTTTTGCGCAGAAGGCGTGGCGCTAGATGGCACTGTAGAAATCCCACCAAATAAAGGCGATTTTCCATCAAGCCAACGGTGAGGCGGAAAAATGGTTTCCTCAGCACCGTTCAAGATGGCCCGAGCTGTGGGGGCCATGTCACCTTGTGGATATTGAGCCACGAGGCGACGCAATATGGACGTGCACGTAGCCATGTCGCCAAGCTTATTGGCGTGTAAAAGTGCCGCAGATAACAAAGCGTCGTCAGCAAGAACGCTATGAGAATATTGACGTGCCATATTTTCATAGCTTTCGGCTGCTCTGGTATAATCTGCTTTCAAAAACGAACGACGGGCAAGCTCATCGCGCACGACTCCAACACGATAGGCTATAGCCGCAGCATTATTCCATTTTTCAGCTTTGGCATCACGTAAAAGATTGACAAAAGTACGCTCCACACGCTCCCATTGATCACGAAAAGCGGCGCGCTTAGGGTCAGCGTCCAGAGATGCAAAGTCACGCTTAGCCTCTTCGTAGCGAACGGCAATAGATGCTGCAAAAGCAACACCATCTTGATCTACTGTATGCTGTCCATGAGCCATACATAGAGCCGTTATCGCTTTTTCAGCAAGGCCACACACAGTGCCATCGTAGACAGCGCGCGGAAGCCATACTGCTTGTAGTACGAGGCTTAAACAAACAATGCATATGATGCGGACAAGAAAATTATGGGACATGTGTGCTGATGAGCGTCTCAATAGATGAGTAAAAAAAGAATATATACGGTGCATACTACTTTAGCGGAAAAAGGTGGCTGCTGCTTTTTAGCAGCAATACGTCCACTATATTTATGCTATCACAGCCACTTAAGCAAGTATCTTGGGCTGCTAATTCTGAGCTAAGGATTATCTTATCAACAAGCTATGGGAAAGAACGAAATACTCTTACGTCCGCTAATATACGAACAGCCTATCGACATCACATTCTTTGTAATACAATTCGTACAAATAAAAATCCCTCCATGCGCCGCGAACGGTATACGGAGGGACGAGTTATCATCGCAATGAAAAATTTTCCTGCCCGAAGGGTGCCGAAAGGCACTGCCGTTGGACGAGTCTTCGAGCCTTACAGGTACAGAGAACAACGCTGAAAGGAAGAGGGAGAAAACTTTTCCAAAAGTTTCCTCCCCCAAGTATACTAATTAAAAGAACTGCCCCATGGTGAACTCAAAGCGACCGTTTAAGCTTTCGCCATCACGCCCATCATCGAGCGGAATACCGTAAGCAAAGCGAAGGTCACCCATAGGCGAACGCCAGCGAAGTTCAAGGCCATAAGAGCGCTTGATTTCGTCGCTATAGCTTTCGTAGTCTTGGGAGTCATAGTTCACACCGATATCGAAGAAAGGAACAAGGGACAAACCAAGATCTTCTTCAAAGGTCCAGATATATTCAAAGTTCATGAAGGCCATGCGGTCACCACCGATGGTGTCACCAGAAGAGGCTTCACGCGGTGAGATATCACTGGAGTCATAACCACGAACACTGTCGATGCCACCCATATAGAAGCGTTCAAAGACTGGAACAGCTTCATCGGTATTTTCGAGTACAGCACCCCACTTGGTTCGGAAGTGGAGGGTGTGATTTTTCATAAGACCTTGATAAATCTGGTATTCAAGCACAGGCTTAATGAAGTTGTCATCGCCGCCCAAGAAGCTACCACCATATTCTGTGGTAAATCTGAACGTAGTACCCTTTGTAGGCATGCTGACGCTATCTGTTGTATCACGGAAGAAGCGGCCATGGAGAACACTGGAAATATTGTGTCCTTCACGCTCTTTAATGATATCAGCGGAATCCTCATCAATGTCATAGAGGGTGTAGAAGTCAAGGCGATAACCCCAACCAATACTGCTGTATTCTCCGACTGGATAACCGAAGCGCACAGTATTACCATACGTATTCTTACTGTAGTCATCGTAGTAGGTACGCACAGCATAGATATCATAACCAAGGCTCATGTTACCATCATTGACTCTAGGGTTCACAAAAGAAGCCATGAGTGAGGTTGTGGTACCAGACAAGAAACCTTGCAAAGAGGCGACATAGCCGCGACCAAAGAGATTGCGCTCCATGATGCTGGCACTAACACCAAAGTCATAGTAGGTTGAATAGCCAACACCACCAGAAATGGCACCTGTATTGTCTTCTTTAACACGGACTTTTAAGTCAACTTCAGCAGGATTTTCCAGCGGCACAAGTTGCATGTCCACTGCAGAGAAGTAGCGAGTGCGGTTCAAACGCTCATTACTACGACGCAGTTTAGCACCGTTGAACTCGTCACCATCGGTAAGACGCATTTCACGCAAAATAACGTTGTCACGCGTTCTGGCATTACCTTCGATAACAACGCGATGGATAAAGACTTTCTGACGCTTCACAGCCTCATAGGTAATATCAATGATGCCGTCTTCAGCATGTTTTGCTGTTTTGGCATTGATGTCCGCAAAGGCATAGCCATAGTCGCTATAGAAATTAGTGAGTTTGGTATCGTCTGCTTGCATGACTTCCAGCGAGAAATATCCATCGCCCTCTTTCAAGTCATCAAGCTTAATAAGACCATAAAGACGTTCGTCTGTATCGATGAGGTCACCTGCAAGCTTAACCTCACCAATCTTGTAGCGTTTGCCTTCTTTAACGACAAAATCAATAGTGATGCCTTCCTCAGCATAGGAGACTTCAGGGGCAGACACTTGCACGTCGATATAGCCACGATTCAAGCAGTAGGCAGAAATAGCAGCAGAGTCGCGCTCAAGAAGCTCATCTTTCAGAATACCAGAGTTGGTAAACCATGAGAAGAAGCCTTCTTCTTGCAGACCCAAAAGGTCCTTAAGTTCATCTTCATCAAGAGCTTCTAAGCCCTTGATATTAATCTTTTGAATGTACAGCTTGTTGCCTTCCTGGACATTCAAAATCAAGGTTGCGGCACCAGTACTGGAAGATGTGGACAATTCATGGGTCACCTTAGCGAGGTAAAAACCATCTTTGCGGTACAATTCCGTAACGGCTTGCAAATCTTGAGCAAGAAGCTTTTCATTCAGAACAGAACCCGTTTTGGAATTCATGGCTGACAAAATGTCTTCTTCGTCAATTTCGTCTGAGCCTTGGATAACGATATTTGCAATGCGTGGCTTTTCTTGCACGGTGTACACAAGCACCTTGCCTTCGCCACTTTCTTCAATGGTAGCTTGGACGTCGCTAAAGTAGCCCAGATCCCAAATTCTTTTAATTTCTCTATTGATGGCGGCAAGGTCTACAGTGTCGCCTTTGCGGCTAGAAAGACGCATGAGTACAACATCTGAATCAAGAACTTTGGTTCCGCGCACTTCTACTTTAGCAATAGTATTACCAAAGGTAAATTCACTAACAATGACGCTTACAACTTCATCCACAGCAGGCAAAAGATTAATCATGCCTTCTTTTTGAATAAAGTATGGCTTTACAGCCTTAGTACCTGATGCATCAACAACACGCATATCAATACTAAACGCATCGCCGAGCTGCGTAAAGCTACCATAAACGGAATACGCGGCCTGTCCAAGTAAAGCAAGACTGCGCGCCGTTGCAATATCAAGGTCCTTAACACCTTGTTTTTGCATGATGATATTCACATCAGACTGCGGAATAACAGCAATACCCTTCGCTGCCAAGCGTTGTGTGATAAGCTCTGGCAGGTCAGCGTTTAAATAATCATAGTCTTGTCCTGCATTGATTTCAAAAGGAAGCACCATGACAGCAGTGCTTTCCTCGCCTGTTGCGGCTTGTACAGGTGATACATGGGCGACACCCAAGACCATGCACAACGTTGCAAGGACAAACAATTTAACAAGATTGGTCATACAATTCTCCAGCTCTGAGTTCAAGACGCCGAGTCATGAGTTCTGCTAATTCACGGTTATGTGTGACCACGACTAGCGTCATGCCTAATTCGCGATTGAGTTCGAGTAAAAGTTTGCCGATGGTTTCGCCAGTCTTTTCGTCCAAATTGCCTGTTGGTTCGTCAGCAAGCAAAACCTTTGGTCGCAATAAAATGGCTCGCGCAATGGCAACACGTTGCCGCTCGCCGCCAGACATGGTTGTTACCTTGGCATCACATCTATCTGAAAGACCTACTGTATCAAGGGCCGTATAGGCAAGCTTTATGGCATCATTTCGTGGCATTCCCGAAATAATAGCTTGCATTGCGACATTTTCTGCCGCGGAAAACTCTGGCAAAAGATTATGAAACTGAAAAACAAAGCCAAGTTTACGGTTGCGTATGTGGGCTTTTTCATCGGAGCTCAACGTCGCAAGATCACAGCCTTCAAAAAAAAGCTTTCCCTTACTTGGCACATCTAACGCTCCAAGCAAGTGCAAGAGCGTAGATTTGCCAGAACCAGAAGCCCCCACAATGGCCACAGATTCCCCCGCCATAATGGTCAAGTCAAGGCTTGGCAAAATCTCTAATAAACCCGCTGGGCTATCATGGAATTTCCCTACGCCTTCAAGGTGATATAGTGTATCAGATTGCATCATAGCTATTCATAACGCAATGCGTCTACAGGTTCAAGGTTTGCGGCCTGTCGAGAGGGATATAGTGTTGCCACAAAGCATAAAGCCATGGCCGCAACACCCACCGCCACAAGGTCAGGCCACTGATGTAATATAGGTAAATGATCTAAAGAATACACGCCCTTAGGCAACGTAATGAATTGATATTTCTGCAAAAGCCACGACACACCAAGACCTAAAAAGAAACCAAGACTCGTGCCCACTAATCCAATGATGGTGCCTTGTAACATAAAAATGCGCCGCACCATGCTGCGGCTTGCGCCCATGGACATAAGAATAGCAATATCTCGTGTCTTTTCCATGACTAGCATGACAAGCGTGGTGACAATGGAAAACGATCCCACTAAAACAATTAAAGCCAGAATGACAAACATAGCTGTCTTTTCAAGCTCTAAAGCTGCGAAAAGATTAGCGTTCATTTCCATCCAGCTACGGGTATAGTATGGAAAGCCACCCAAAGCTTTGGTAATTTCCTCAGCAATGATATCCGCTTTGTACACGTTATCCACAGCCACCTCAATGCCCGTCACCTGCCCTTCTGGCAAAGCAAAGGCATCACGCGCTGCATCAAGCGTCACAAAAACAAGGCTCGAATCGTATTCAAACATGCCCGTGGAAAAAATTCCTGCTACGCGGAACGGACGAATGCGCGGCGTAAAGCCAGCCGCCCCTTTATTGGCATCTGGAGCAAGCACATTGACACGGCTATGTTCACGTAAATCCAATAAACGCGCCAATTCCTTACCGACAATAATGCCCGGTAGCGGATTGCCGTCCACAGCTCCAGCAGGTAAAGCCTCTACGCTGCCCACAGTCAAGCGGTCCAGAATAGTAAGGACATCAGGTGCACTCTCAGGGTCAATACCCCGTAAAATGACACCTTTAACACCGCGCGGGGTGGAAAGCATCGTTTCCGAATAGATAAATGGTGTCTGCCCCACAAGCCCTGGAACACTGGAAATACGCTCTTCCAATGCAACCACATCGCACATCGCCTCAGGCTTATAACTCATGACAATGCCATGAGCATTAGCGCCCAAAATCTTTTCGCGTAAGTCCGTAGTGAAGCCGTTCATAACTCCCATTACAACGATAAGTGAGGCCACCCCCAGTGCAACACCGAGAATGGCCATCACAGATATAACAGAAATGAAGGCCTGCTTGCGTCTCGCAAAAAGATAGCGCGTAGCAACAAACAGTTCAAATGACATGAAAAAACCTAGCTTTCAGTCTTTAAGAGCGGGAACAGGATAACTTCGCGAATGGATGGCGAATCTGTGAGCAGCATGACCAAACGGTCAATGCCAACACCCTGCCCTGCCGCAGGAGGCATGCCATATTCAAGCGCACGCAAGTAATCTTCGTCCATGCAATGCGCTTCATCGTCGCCAGCTTCCTTTTCACGCACTTGGTCTTCAAAACGCCCACGTTGGTCCGCAGGGTCATTGAGCTCCGAAAATGCATTGGAAAGTTCGCGCCCAGTAATGAACAGCTCGAAGCGGTCCGTTACGTTGGGGTCTTGTTCATTACGACGAGCAAGCGGCGAAATATCTGTTGGATAATGGTAAATGAAGGTTGGCTGAATGAGTTTTGGTTCTACATCCACGTCAAAGAGCTTTGCTTGCAATTTTGCAAGCTTCTCACCCTTAACGACCTTTTCACCACGCTCACGAACGTATTTCGATACCGCATCATAGTCATTATAAAAATCAGGCTTATGGCCGCCAATGGTCTCCAGTGACTCATGGAAGGTCAATCGGTGCCACTTGCCTTGCGTCAAGTCCACTTCCTGCCCCTGATACATAATCACCGTACTGCCGCAAACTTTCTTGGCAATGTGCGCAAAAAGTTCTTCAGTCAAATCCATAAGATCCACAAAGGTTGCATATGCCCAGTAAAATTCACACATGGTAAATTCTGGATTGTGGCGCGTATCAATACCTTCGTTACGGAAGTTACGGTTGAGTTCAAAGACCTTTTCAAAGCCGCCAACCAACAAACGCTTGAGATAAAGCTCTGGCGCAATACGCATATACAGCTTCATATCAAGGGCATTGTGGTGTGTGGTGAACGGGCTTGCCGTTGCGCCACCTGCAATGGCCTGCATCATGGGAGTTTCTACTTCCATGAAGCCGCGGTCTTCGAGGAAACGACGGAATTCGCGCACAATCATGCTACGCTTCAAGAAGATATCTCTTGAACGCTCAGTCACGATAAGGTCAACATACCGTTGACGATAGCGCATTTCCACGTCTTTCAGACCATGGTGCTTATCTGGCAGTGGGCGAATAGATTTGGTCAAAAGACGCACGGACTCCGCAGACAGAGTGAGTTCACCCGTCTTTGTGCGGAAAAGGTGGCCAGTCACACCAACAATATCGCCGATGTCCAATTTTTTGAAGACAGCATAGGCTTCGTCACCTAAGATATCACGCGCAACATAACATTGCATGCGATCCGTGCGGTCCATTAAATGGAAAAAGGCTACCTTACCAAATGAGCGCGACAAAACGATGCGACCCGCAACAGTAAAGCGTTCTTCAACCTTTTCCAGTGCTTCGCTATCTAATGCCTCGTACTCAGTGAGTATGGGGGCTATATCGTGTTTTTTTTCAAAACCGTTAGGGTAAATGGCAACACCTGCATCCATAAGATCACAGGATTTGGCCACACGGTTCTTCACCACTTCGTTCAGCTCATCACGAGCGTCAAGGCTCTCAAGCATAGAGCTAAAGTACTCTACGCGAGGCGACTTAGTGGGCAACTTAATTTTTTTGCGCTTGGGCTGTTCTTGCATAGTCAAACAGGCTCTCCGTAAACGTGGAAAAATCGCATATGTTTCGGTTCAAATGGGTATGCCAAATGCGCGCTAACGTCAAGGAAGCTTAGGCTAGAATACGCAGCAAAAACTTTTTTTCTTTTTTTTATTTTTTTTGCTTGACCTCTAGCCCAAAAACTCGTACTTACTCCCTCGCGCCACAAAGCGCCACAGTTGTTCCCCGGTGGCTCAATTGGCAGAGCGGGTGACTGTTAATCACTAGGTTGGCGGTTCAAGTCCGTCCCGGGGAGCCAGAGAATTAGGCCTTCATACGAAAGTATGGAGGCTTTTTCTGTTTAAAATGATTTAGCCTCCATACGAAAGCATGGAGGCTTTTTTTATTTGAAGTCAAAATATTTTGCTCAATCTATACTTAATCAACCGCTGTCGTGATTGGCGTCACAGTATCGCCAGCATAGAAGACTAAAATGACTGCTGGGCTATCACTCTTATTTTCGCCATAGTGAACAGTGCCCACCATTTCAATCAAAGGCTCGCCAGCTTTAATGGTCTTTGTAAGCCCATTTTCACCAATGACAGTCAATTCACCCTCAAGCATATAGCCAACATTGATGACGGAATGATAGTGACTCTTCAATCTCGTCTTAGGTGGAACGGTTATCTTAAGCATAGTGATTGCTGGCTGCCCACTAAGATAGGCTTCAAGGGTTTTACCATCCCAACTGCACGTCACGTTATCAAGCAACACTTCAGTAACAACGTTGTTTTGCTCGCCACTGGCATCCTGTGCATGCGATACAAATACATCACTTGCAGAAAAACAAACTGTAGCGCACAGCACAAGACACAAAGACATCCATCTTTTCATAGTCGACATAGCTATCCCTTCTTGAATGATAGTGACATTGTTATTCCACATATAAAGTTCATTTTCCCTAACAAGAAACATACATAAATTTTATTATAGTCTCAAGCTTATTATTTTTTGTTCTTGTTCTTGTTTCATAAAGACGTACTTCGTATAGCCCTAAAAAACAAAAAATCCCCCATGTGGCCACAAAATACCACACGAAGGGACGCATTATCATCTACAAAAAAAGGGACTAGCCACCATACGCAGCCACAAAGCCTGCAGTTTTTCATATGGCCGTGATGGATGTTCAGCGTATTTATTGTATCCACAAATAAAAAATTTGGGAAGGGATGGGGGTCTGGCCTACCGAAGAGTACCGAGGGCACAGACGTCAACTGCCCGAAGGGTGGCTGAAGGCCATGGCTGTTAGCGAGTCTTCGCGCTTTACAGCCCCAAAGAGCAACGCTGGCAAGTCTTCGAGCCTTACGGATAGAGGGAGCAAAGCTGAGGGAGGAAAAACCTTTTTAACGGGCTTCCCTCCCCCAGTAATCCTAAATCTTACTCAGCAACACCACTGCCATCTGCCGCATCGCCCTCATAAATCAATACAGGAGCGAGGCCTTTTTTAACAACGCCTTCGTTGATGATGCATTCACGGACGCCTTCCATGCTTGGCAGCTCGTACATGATGTCGAGCATGACGCTTTCAAGCACGTTACGGAGACCACGAGCACCGGTTTTGCGCTCAAGAGCTTGCTCTGCAACGCAGTCGAGGGCATCAGTGGTGAAATGCAGGATCACGTCGTCCATATCAAAGAGCTTTTGATATTGACGCACGAGGGCATTCTTGGGCTCAGTAAGGATACGGATGAGGTCTTCCTTGTTGAGCTCTTCGACATTGGTGATAACAGGAATACGGCCGATGAATTCGGGGATGAGACCGAATTTCACGAGGTCGTTGGGATGCACCTTACCGAGCAAATCGGTGAGGGACGTTTCCTGCGTGCGCTTAAGCTCTGCACCAAAGCCCATGGAGCCTGCACCTTGGCGTTGATCAACGATTTTATCGAGGCCAACAAAGGCACCACCAAGAACAAAAAGGATGTTCGAGGTATTGAGGCGCATGTATTCTTGTTGTGGATGCTTGCGGCCGCCCTTAGGAGGAATATTGGCCTCAGTGCCTTCAATAATTTTCAGAAGCGCTTGCTGTACACCTTCACCAGAAACGTCTCTAGTGATGGAAGGGCCTTCACTTTTGCGAGAAATCTTGTCGATTTCGTCGATGTAGATGATGCCCTTGCTGGCAGCTTCAATGTCGTAATCGGCATTTTGCAGAAGCTGCACAAGGATGTTTTCCACGTCTTCACCAACGTAGCCAGCTTCTGTGAGCGTAGTGGCATCCGCAATGGCAAAAGGCACGTTGAGAACACGGGCGAGAGTCTTGGCGAGCAAGGTCTTACCGCTACCAGATGGCCCGATGAGCAAGATATTACTTTTCTCAAGCTCTACATCATCTTCGGTGGCACCTTCAGTAAAGAAGACACGCTTGTAGTGATTGTGCACCGCAACGGAGAGAATTTTCTTAGCTTGCTGTTGACCAATGACGTATTGGTCGAGCTTTTCTTTGATTTCTTTTGGTGTGAGAAGGCCTTCATCGGGCAAAGCAAGATCTGGCTGATCGCTTTGGGCCACAATGTCACCACAAAGGGCAATGCATTCATTGCAAATATAGACACCCGGTCCAGAAACGAGACGCTCTACTTGGTCGCCACCCTTACCGCAAAACGAGCACACTATGCCGTCATCATTACCTTGGCCATGTTGCTTGGTCATGTATCCATCTAGGCGGTGTCCTTCGACTTTTGCTCCTTGAGCTGAACCATTATCGGCAGTG
>JAWXUA010000063.1:0-15072 GCA_044433065.1 Pseudomonadota bacterium | reverse complement strand
CTGCATCATAACTACGACGTGTGCGTTTTGCCATTTCATACCCCTTTCTCAGAGAATACTGGCTTAACTCATTCTCCACAAGTTTGTAGCAGGTTCACAGGTTTTCGAAAAAGAGGCTGACGAAGCTAGGGGGCAAAAAGGCATTAAATCAGTGCTTCTGTAAGAAAGGGAGAGCGACAAGCATGGCTGCACTATTTTTCTGCTAAGTGAGGGGTTTATGCGTCACATTGATGAAATTATTATCCACTGCTCCGCAACCAAGGCAAACATGGACATTGGGGCCGCGCAAATTCGTGATTGGCACGTTAAGGATAACGGATGGAGCGACATCGGCTATCATTACATTATCCGCCGCAACGGTATTCTTGAAGTTGGACGCCCAGTGCATAGAATCGGCGCGCATTGTAAAGGGCACAACGTGAATACTCTTGGCGTCTGCCTTGTGGGTGGCATTGATGAAAACGGCAAGCCAGAAAACAATTTTACGGTGAAACAAATGGAACGCTTCGACGTACTTTTGCGCCGTTTGAAGCGTGAACACTCGTCCATCGCAAAGATCACAGGCCATAACGAGTACGCAAACAAGGCTTGCCCCTGTTTTGACGTGAAAACGTTTCTTGCGAGAATGTGATGATTGCCCCTGCCATTATTACTACAGTTGGAGGGCTTTTAACCAAAGCCCTCGACCTTTTTGAAGGTGATGACAAGCGCGAGGCGGAGCTTGCCCTTAAACAGCTTGACCAACTTCACGCCCAAAGTATGGGCCAGCAAGCCATAAACCAAGTGGAAGCGGCGCATAGCTCTATCTTTGTTGCAGGTTGGCGTCCATTTATTGGTTGGGTGTGCGACGTTGGCCTTGCTTATGAATTTCTTTTGCGCCCCTTGTTCACATGGCTTTCTCCGCTTTTTTCATTACAGCTTAGCGCACCGCCTAGCGTGTCCGACGTATTGCTTGAGCTTGTTTTTGCCTTGCTTGACATGGGCGCATTGCGGTCTTTTGAGAAATACAAGGGTGTTAGCCGATGACACCTGCTGAAATGACCGCCATGTTGAAGATTATGCAATCCTTAGCGTCCACGTTAAACGGAGTCGGTTTACCTGGTCTCGTGGCTATCATTTTGCTTTGGCCCGACGTGCGTTCTTGGCCTTTTTATGTACATGAATCACCAAGCAACTATGCGTGCGGAAAAGTCTCAAGATGCTTTTTTTAAAAGCAACAATGAGCTTTTAGAAGCATATCGCAAGGATACATCGCACATACTGCATGAAATTGGTGAACGTCATAATGCGGCATTGAAGCTTCATGAGGATAGTATTGGGAAATTACGTTCTTCCGAAGAGAACAGTGCCGTTTTGCATACTGTTGTTGTGAATAATACAACGTCTATGGAGCAACTCAAAAGTGTTGTAAAAACTATTATTAAGGAGCGGGCATGAGTGAATACTTTGAGCATGTAGGGCAATTGGAAGGACTGAAAAAGCAAGTTTCTATTTGTGAAAGTGCTATTCAAAGCCATAAGGAAAGCATTCGTAATCATTTGCCGCTTTTATGTGAAGCACAAGATATTGACGGCGACCTTATTGTGTCCATGGCCATTGCGCTCAATGAAAAGTGCATGGAATTACGTGGCCTCCGTAAAAAAATGGACATTTTAGAGCGAGCAATGGGGCAATAAATGGGCACAGAGCACAGTCCAGATACGGTATGGCGTGCCCAAGAGTTGTATTGTGTAGACAGACTTTCTTTCGCCAAGGTTGCAGAGTTGACGAGCGTTTCTGCTACAACGCTCAAGGCTTGGGGGCAAAAGTTTAAGTGGGCTGAAAAGCGCGAAGAAATAGCTCAAGCTGAGTCTGATATTCGCGTTAATACCATTAAAGGCCGCCAACTTGCCCTTGAGATGCTTTTGCAATCGCAGGACGGTAAAAAAGCGTCTCAAATGGCCTTTGCTGTTTCTTCGCTAGAAAATCTGGCGATGAAGCAACAAGAATTGCTCAATGCTGGCAAGATTGGCTACATGCAAACGGTGACAAGCCCTAAACTTGCAAGCCGTGAAGATGCCATACATGCCTTGCGTGAAGCGGTGGAGAAAAAGCTTGGCTTAGCGCTTAGTGATCCAAGTCAAATAACGACAGCCACTGTTCAAGATGTAAAGCGATGTCTTGACCTTGTGGCGGAGCTTGAAGCCTCCTTGCCTAAGCAAGCGGAAGCCAAGGCCGACAAGAGCAAAGCACTTTCGCCTGAGAATACACAGCGGATCCGTGAGATTTTAGGGGTATAAAAATATGTCCATACGTCACAATCCAGACACTCCATTTCTACCATACCAAGCCAAATGGGGCGGCGACAAAACGCAGGTTAAAGTTTGCGAGAAAAGCCGTCGTATTGGCTTAACATGGGCGCAAGCGGCTGATGATGTGCTTCTTGCTGCAACGTCTGGGCGCGACGGTATGGACGTTTTATATATTTCTTTCAATCAAGATATGACACGAGAATACATCGACACCTGTGCCGATTGGGCAAAGAAATTCAATACCATAGCAAGCGATGTTGATGAATTTGTTCTCAAAGATGATGACGAGAAGGAAATTACAGCCTTTCGCATCGACTTTGACAGCGGCCATAAAATTCTTGCTCTTTCGTCCAGACCTTCAAACTTACGTGGCAAGCAAGGACGCGTAGTCATAGACGAAGCCGCTTTCGTAGACGACCTTGAAGAGTTGCTCAAAGCGGCCCTTGCACTTCTTATGTGGGGTGGGCAAGTTATCGTAGTTAGTACCCACAACGGGGCCGACAATGCTTTTAACGAGCTTATTGAAGATGTTCACGCAGGGAAAAAGCCATATAGCCTGCATCGTATTACGCTTGATGACGCACTTGCTGACGGCTTGTATCGCCGTATTAGCGCGATTACACACAAGACGTGGACGCCAGAGACTGAGACTGCATGGCGTGACGAGCTGATTAAAACGTATGGTGACGGCGCGGATGAGGAGCTTTTTTGCATTCCGAACCGTTCAACGGGCGCGTATTTGACCACAGACATGATCCGCGCTTGTATGAAACCCGTTCCCGTTATTACATGGACGCCGCCGGCTAGCGATTTTGTGGACTGGCCTCTATCTGTTGCAAAAATGTACATTAAGGGATGGCTTGCGGATGCCCTGATGCCATTGCTTGAAATGCTTCCCCATGACCGCGCTCACTACGTCGGCATGGACTTCGGCCGTTCTGGCGACCTTTCCGTTATATGGCCAGCTACGGAAGGAGAGAATCTTTCTCTTGTTCCGCCGTTTGTGCTTGAATTACGCAATTGCCCACACCGTACCCAAGAGCAAATTCTGTGCTTTATTCTTGATAACCTTCCGCACTTCTCAGACATTTCCCTTGATGCTCGCGGTAATGGTTCCGCTCTTGCCGAGGCTATGCGCCAGCTTTACGGCGTGGAGCAGGCCCGTGAAGTGATGATTACCGAAGCGTGGTATCGTGAAACCATGCTGAAGTTGGAGTCTGGCATTGAAGATAAGACGTTTCTCTTGCCAGAAAGCGCGGATATTTTGAATGACTTGCGTTCTTTGCGCGTGGTCAAAGGCGTTGCTCGTGTGCCTGAAAAACGGATGAGCGACAAAACAGGAAACCGCCACGGGGATAGTGCCGTGGCGGCTGCCATGTGTATTGATGCACGCGAAAAGCTCGGTACTGCTGAACAATGGGATTATACCGGTGTGTCCATGCAGGAAGTGAGTGGTGCTAGCATTGATTTTAGGGGTTGGTAGAGGGTGTAAGTAATACTACACAAACAAACCGCCGCCTCATCGTGTGATGGAGCGGCGGTTTGTTTTTATATCTTATGCATTTGCTGGAGTGGCTGTATAATTTTCCACCGTTTCAAGATTGCGGGCAACAATCGGACGAGTTAAAAGCTTTGCAAATATGAATCGTATAGCTGCACCAAGTAATTCAGACGGCACAACTAAATGACCCTTTATTCGCGTAGCAAAAAAGTGAACAAGTGCACATGGTATGGCTATTATAATTATCGCTGTAATAACAAGCATGCCCAAAAAACTTTTTGCGAGCATGTATGTCATTAGAATTGAAGCGCATGCTAAACGTTTATCCTCGACAAAGTTACTAATTTCTTTGTCGTCAGTCATAAAAGTTTGCAGGTGTTGTTCAAAAACAGCTTGCATATATTCACCGTGACGTTTTCTCATTAATTTACAAAGCAAAACTCTTGCAACTGTAATATTTTCCGTATGGCGTAGGCAATTATTAATATGCTCACGCAAAGCAGAATACACAGGGTCGCTTACCCCTTGTTCTGTCGTTAAAAAGTATTCCCGTACAGTATCTCGTACATGAAATAGCTCGTCTCGTGCTATTTCAAGCACTGTAACTTGCCATACTTTTTTCCATACAACATATAGTACTAAAAGACTTATAGCAAAAGAAGCTTCAGTCATAATTTACTCCTTTTGGAGTTTTACCTTCTCTTGTTAACCCACTCGAAGTACGCTTAGGAACATCATTTTTTTCCTTTTTCTCTCTACGTTCACCAAAACGTTTATTTTGGTGAACTTTCTCAAGGCGTCCAAGGAACCAGCTAACGAAACATACTGCAGAAATAACCCATGGTAGGGGATTAAAGGGTAAAACAGTTGCGATAGCT
This sequence comes from Pseudomonadota bacterium, assembly GCA_044433065.1. GTDB lineage: Bacteria > Desulfobacterota > Desulfovibrionia > Desulfovibrionales > Desulfovibrionaceae > Nitratidesulfovibrio. The sequence continues at coordinate 10,402 of JAWXUA010000063.1, read as the reverse complement.
TCTCCTACAGCTCTTATTTGGTCAGGAGAAGAATAGCGAAGTACATACGCAAGGGAGTCAAGCGTAGTACTATAGCACCAATACAGAAAGCCTAAAAATATCAGCTTATCCAATATCTTTTCAATTCGAAGACCCCAGATAAATTCTCTTTTTATACTTTGTGATTGAGTGTCGCCTTGCTCGCTTGTCATACTGCCTCTTTACCTAAATGAGTTCATATCGCAAGATGAGAACTAAACCATTATTACTACGAACTCAAGCCCATTCTCATTTTGCGTGAAAATTTTTCCTTCCCACTTTTCTCTCCGCACGCCTTGCGCCTACTCCCCTCACCACTTCCCATAATCTGCTATGCTCACTCCCTATAAAGGAGTTTTTCATGGCAGACGGTCTTTATCTTCCTAACGGTACATTTCAGCCTTTTCAGCACGAATCCCTTTCCACCATCGTTGCAAGCAGAGAGAACGCAGACCAGTTTTTAGGTGGTGCAGGTTCTCTTGAATCGTGGCTCGCTATTTTGCCTGACCCAGATCCTGTGCTTAGAAAACGTGGAGACGATGCAAGCGTGCTCCGTGATCTTTTGGCAGATGACCAAGTGACGACGGCTGTTTTAGAACGCAAAAACCGTGTGCTCAATAGTCCACACTTCACGCTTCGGGCCGGTGCGCCTGAAGGAGAAACGCCAAGTCCAGAAGCTACACGCCTTTATGACGCCTTTATGCGTGACCTTGAGCGTGTAAATTTGCGTACCATCATTTCTGGAATTTTAGACGCGCCTTTCTTTGGCATGACTCCTTTAGAGTTAGTGTGGAAATATAGCGACAGTTGGTGGCACTTGGTGGATATTATCCCAAGGCCAGCGCATTGGTTTGCTTTTAACCCTGAAAATGTACCCGTATTTGTGGGGAATTATGGCTCTCTTTGCGCAGATCCGCAAGCTATACCAGTAGGAAAATGTATTTTTGCCACGCATCATGCTACGTATGACAATCCATATGGCTTGCGCTTGCTTTCCCGTTGCTTATGGCCTGTGGCATTTAAACGCGGTGGCTTAGAGTTTTATAGTCGCTTTGTAGAGCGGCACGGTATGCCGTGGGTTGTGGGCAAAGCACCTAGCAAGGCCGCGCCCGATGACAAGCGCACGATGGCGGCGAACCTTGCCCGTATGGTGCAAGATTGCGTTGCCGTCATTCCTAGCGGTTCTGAAGTGAACTTTTTAACGGCAGGACAAACGCAAAGCGGCCTGTACGAAGCCTTTCTTGATAGACAGGACCGCGCCCTAAGTAAGATTTTGATGGGCCAAACCCTGACCGTAGAAATGGAAGGCGCAAACAATAGCCTTGCGGCCGCTGAAACCCACAAAGGCGTTGCCGATGAATTAGCCGATGCCGACAAGGCTATGGTGGTTGACGCATGGAATGAAATTGCGTGGCTTTATGCTCAAGTAAATATGCCAAGCACCGTGCGTGCGCCACTGGCAAGCTATGAAGAACCCGAGGATTTATTATCTCGCGCCGAGCTTGATAAAAAGCTTTATGAAATAGGCGTCTCCTTTACCGAAGAGCATTTTACCGAAAATTATGGCCTAAAGGCGTCGGAATTTAGACTCAAAACAAGCCCTAGTACTCAAAACGTGGAAGGCGCAAGCAACTTTGCAAGCCCACAAAAAGAACCACTGGCCATAGAAGCACAGAATGGCCTTGATAAAGCTTTGACAACTATGCTTCCCAAAGCGCTACAGGCCAATGCTCCTTTTATACAACGCGTCGAAAAGGCCATACAGGAAGCCAACGATTATGACGAGTTAGCAATGACTCTTGCAGGTTTACTTGCGCCAAATCTTAGCCCTAGCGAGCTTGAAGCATATCTTGCAAGCGCCATGACGGCGGCGGCTGGCTTTGGCGCTAGTGCCGCTCATGAAAATGTGGATGGGGACGCGTGATGCCCATTCCTAGCTATACAACTGTTGCGAAACCCGTAGCACCTGATGCAGCCATAGCCTTTTGGCAACAACGCGCCAAGCTGACCTATGGTGAGGCTAAGGCTCTGGGCGATGGGGCACGGCATAGGGCGTTTTATGTGGCAGGGCTTGCACAACATGATCTTGTTCGTCTTGTAAGCGATGGCATTGAAGAGGCCCTTAAAAGTGGGGAAACGCTCGCAGATTTTAAGAAGCGTATTCAAAAAGCTATTAAATCTCAAGGTTGGCATAGTCACCGTGTAGAGAATATTTTCCGTACCAATATGCAAACGGCCTACGCCGCAGGGCGCTATGCCAAGATGCAAGCCGTGAAAAAGAGTCGGCCCTATTGGCAATATATTTCTGTGGAAGATAAGCGCCGCCGACCTAGTCATGCCGTGTTGCATGGCCTTGTCTATCCTGCCGACCATGAATTTTGGGACGCGAATTATCCGCCTAACGGTTTTCGATGCCGCTGTACCGTGAGGACCCTTTCTAAGCGCCAAGCGGAGAAGGAAGGGCTTAGCGTCAAGCGTGCCATGCCTAAAGCCACTATGTGGACTGACCCAAAAACAGGAATGGAATACCATGTGGCGTTCCCTGGGGCGGATAAGGGCTTTCGTAACAATGTCGGCAAAGATTGGCTTGCAGGGCTTGATTTAGAACAATACCCAGATTTGCATAAGAAAGCTTATGATGAAGTCCGCGGCGAGGCAAACAAACGACCGAAGACGGTCAATAATTTTAATGAGTTAGAACAAGAACTTAAACTGCGATGTTCTTCCTTTGCAAGTAATAACGGTATTACTTCTGTAAAAGTAACTACAGATAGCTACTTTATGGCAACATATTGTGATGGGCGTTTTCTTTTAAGCAATCGTACTTTTAAGCTTGGCAATGGCAAAAATTTTAATGCTGCACAAGAGCTTAAAAACGCATGGAATAAGCTTGCAAGTGGTGAAAAACTTACGTGGAATGAAGAATATAGCCTTGAGAGCTTTTGGCATGAAGTTGTACATAACACGCAAACTCGTGGAAGTATGTCGCGAGGAAGTTCAAAGTTATGCATGATGGAAGTTGTTACACAGTGGACAGCGCGAAGAAGCTACCATGAGATGATTGAATCATTAGGCGGAAAGGCTATACACCAAGCTGATATTATTAAGAATGGTCTAGGATATGGTAGCTATATAAAGCACTTTGATAGATTGCTTGAGGTCCTTAGTGTGGATGATAGAGACCTTTTTCCTCGTTTGCAGAATGTAATTCAGCAACAAAAAACACCAGAATATTTAGGCGCGGTGGAGCAAATTCTAGTGGATTTTTCAGGCAAGAAAAAAAGCGCTATCAAGCGCTCTCTTGCAAACATCGGGAAGTCTGTTGATTTTGAGGAAATTCTTAAAGATACGGGGCTTATTGCTTAGTGTTGTGGGCGCACCAATCAAGATAAGCAATGTCATGAGCAAGCATGCGCCCTACATCAGCACGGAGAAAACCATCAACAATGGCGTCAAGGTTTTTGCAACCCTCTGCAAAGTCGCCGCGGTCTGCAAAAAGAAAGGCAAGTCGTTCTCTATTGTGGTCAGGAGACGCGAGAAGAGTTTCTCGCTTGAAAGCAAGCTCTTCTGCTGTGAAGTCTTCATAGGCTGCCGAGACTTCTTCAGGGGTGGCTATATCAAAGAAATTTTCCATAGCGTTTAGGGTATCGCACCGCTTTGTAACAGTCAATAGGAAGAAAAAGGGATGAACAAAGAAAAATGGGTCGCCATTGCACGCGTGGGAACGTTTACGGATAGCGCAGGACGTGCACACACCTTTAACGAGTCCTATCTTGATGCCATCGTCCAAAATTATAGTCCAAGCAAGCGAGATGCTTCCCTTGTTTTAGGCCACCCTGAAACGAATACGCCAGCCTTTGGTTGGGTGTCTTCCTTAAAACGCGAAGGGCAAAAATTGTTTGCGCAGTTCGCACACGTTCCTGACGAAATTCAAGAGCTTGTGGCACAACATAGATACCGCCACGTTTCTATGTCGCTTATGCCAGACAAGAAAACCTTGCGTCATGTGGGGCTTCTTGGGGCTGCACAGCCTGCCATTGACGGGCTTGGCATTGTTGAATTTGCAGATGGAGACGGAAGCATAGACATTGAAATCAAAGGAGCATCTATGAATGTGGAAGAGCTGCAACAGCAGATAATCAAATTGCAAGAGCGCCTGACGAGCCTTGAAGCGGAAAATGCCAAGCTGAAAGAGGCTAAGGATTCTGCGGACAATGGTAAGGCCGAAGCTGAAAAGAAGTCGGGTGAAACTACTGCTGAGTTTTCCGCCTACAAGCAACAGATTGAAGGCGAGCGCCGCCATGGCCGTGTTCCTGCCCTTGTGCAGGCTGGCAAGGTCACGCCGGCTGAAAAGGACAATGTCCTTAGCTTTGCAGCAGCCCTTGCAGGGGTGACGGGGACGGTGGATTTTTCTGCTCCCGACGGCAAAGCGGAAAGCATGAGCGCCGAAGAGCGCTATTTTCGCGAACTAGAAGCACGGCCTATTGACGGGCGTATGTATGCCTTTTCTTCCCCAGCGCCAAGCCATGCCCACAATCCAAGCCCAAGCTATTCGGCTAGCGAAATTGCTACCAAGCTGTAAGGAGTCCCGTTATGAATGAAGGTTTTCTTGGAAGACATACACTAAGTGGCGAGCGCGCCGCTACCGATGATCACCCTGTTATTTTGCACGCCTTACCTCTTGCAGACACTGTAACGGCAAAACTTGCTGTAGGCACGCTTTTAAAGCGCGTTGATGTTGAAGACGACGATGATGCCGTCATTGACGTAGCTTATGCGCCGTTTTTGTCTACTGACGCCGCAACGGTCATGCCTTGTGCTGTGGTCGATAAGCCGTGCGATCCTACTGGGGACTATGCTGAAACCAGCGCTCTTTGTGTTGTGCATGGCACTGTGAAAACACGGGTGCTTGTTACTGGCGATAGCAAAGCGCCTTCTCAGATGGTGCTTGGGCGGCTTATGCAATCTGGAATCTTCTCCGTATAGACATCAAATGCGCCTTTTTGGCTCTCTCTTTGTCAGACTTCCTTTGCTTTTTCGGTCATGTACCAAAGACGTACACTCCCTCAAAGCAAACTCGTCTTCCTCGATAGAGCGCAAAAATTCATCATTTGCAGATAGAGTAAAAGGAAAAAATATGCTTGCTAATCTCCGAGGCATTTTTGCCCCTGCGGCCATTGCTCAAAATTTAAAAACCATGTCGCCCCTTGAAACAACGGTTATGAACAACTTGTTCAAGCAGCGCCCAACGCATCCACTGTCTCTTATTGGGGTGTCTGAACTTGTTTCTGTTACCCAGACGGTTCCAGTCGTTCGCCGAGACGGAACACCTATTGCCTTACGAAGGGAAACTGCTTCCATCCTATGCCCGTAAAGGTAAAAATTCCTGTAACGGCTTCTGAGCTTAATGACTTGCGCGTCATGCTTGGCAATGCCGAAGCTGTGAATGCATGGCGTAGCCGTAAAATTGAAAAAATCCGCGAAACGGTTCGGAACACGACGGAAGCAATGTGCTCTGTGGTGATGTCTACAGGTAAACTTACGTGGCCTGTAGAATTGGAAGGTGGGTGCACTGAGATTTACGAAGTCGACTATGGCGCACCGCTTAGCTATACGCCTACGGCAAAGCTTTCCGCTACAAGCAAGTTGCCTGACGTGTACCGCCTGTTGCGCGATATGGAGCTTGAGGTCAAAAAAGCTGGCCTTGGTGGTAACGTAGAGTTTTGGGCCGGTTCTGATGTTGTCGCTGTGCTTCTTGCCATTGTCGAGAATTTTACTTCCACCGTACAGAATAGCCAACCGTATACCGTGAAGCTTGAGCAGGGTAAAATCATGGTGGGAAATTATTCTATTCGCTTCATGGATGAAACGTACCCCGACCCTAGCGACGAAACGACGTGGCTACCTAAGCTTGACTCAAAGACCATGCTTGCAACGGCAACCAATGTGCAAGGTTCTGTGTGGTATTGCGCCATTGACTCTATTTCTGCAAACAACGCTGCCTTGCCGCTACATATTGTGCCCGTCATGCGCCCTGATGATTCTGGCTTGACGCTTATTGGTCAAGCCAAGCCGCTACCTGCTCGTCCTTCTAAGGGGACGTGTAAGGCTGTGGTTGTCGTTTAGTAAAAAACGCGCCCTGAGCTTCAAAATAAGCTTAGGGCGGCCCAATAGCCGAGAACCATATTTGAACTAGTTCAAAACTAGTTCAAAGCGTCATATAGGGGGAAGCTATGCTTTTTTGTGCACGCGAAAACGTTACGGACTTTCTTTTGGAAGGATATGCGTCCGCTTATGAAGCGCAAAACACAGGCATTATTGAGCGGACGATGGAGGCGGTTTCACAAGAAATTGCCGACATGCTTTCATATCGCTATCCGCAACCTTGGGACCGCACGCCTGACCTTGTTCGATACATTGCGGCGACACTGAGCGCCTACCGTATTGTTTCGGCTATCACCACGCTTGTGACCACTGAAGGCAGCACGGATAACGAGTGGATTCCCCTACAGAAGCAATGGAAATACTGCACGGACATGCTCACCAAGATTGCGGCAGGCACTGTGAAGCTTCCCTTGCCTGAAGCTAATGCAGACAGAGAAGACGCCAGTATTGCTGTTGTCAGTCGAGGTCCATTTTTTGATTTGAGAGGCTTCTAATATGGCTAAGAGGGGTGTGCGCCTTGAATGGAATGGCTTTGACAAGATGCTTTCTGGCCTTGAAAAACGCATAGAAAACAAGGGCGAACTTTTGGAAAACATCGGGGAAGTTCTTGTTTCTGGTACAATGAAACGTTTCAGCGACGAGGAAGACCCTGAAGGCGGAAAGTGGCCAAAGTCAAAGCGAGCCGTGGAGCAAGAAGGGCAAACGCTTGTGGACACCGCTTCTTTACGAAATTCCATTGACCGCGCCACAACTTCTAGCTCCGTCATGGTGGGGAGCAATCTTCCTTATGCTCGTATTCACCAGAAAGGCGGTAAGGCAGGACGTGGCCACAGTGTTACTCTTCCTGCACGTCCCTATCTTGGCATTTCCAAAGATGACCACGAGGAAATTCAGGGAACTATCGTTGACTGGATGAAGGGGAAATAATGCAAGAATGTATCACACAAAGCATTAGCCGTGCCGCGTATCAAGCAGGATTGCCCGATGGGCGACTTATTCCCCAAACGGCGGCGGATAATATCACCTTGGCCCGCCCTCGCCTTGAACTGCAATTTTTGCCAGCGACGTATACGGAATCTGGTCGTGCCATTAGTCTTCGTCGTACTAAGGTTGATGAATTGCCTAAGCGAGAAGCGTATATCGTTACACAAAATGTCGTTGCTACCGTTTTTGCAGAACACGATGCATGGCTCTCTGCATTTGCTTATGATTTTATCAAGGCTTTGCCGCGCGGTTTTAATGATTCACGGGGGAACTACGTGACTGTTAAAGCCGAAGAAGCAACGTTTACAAGGCCACCTGATAAGCGCGTGGGGAATAGCGTCATTAAGGTTTTCAACAAAGTTGAAACACTTTTTACCATTGCATACACATCGCGTATTACCCGTGATGAAGCTGTGGGGCTTATCCCAAGTGTAGAAATTACTACTTCAAACATGCAGAAAATATAGGAGTTTTTATGGCCAAGAGTACTACCCAGAAGGCAAAGGCAACCGTGGAACCTGTGGAAGCAGAAGCTGCACACCTTGAACCTCTTTCTGATGAAAACGTGGCACAAGGTGAAGTTGCCGAAACGGCCGAAAGTGTAAAGACAGAAGCTGTCGCTGAGCCTGTAATTGAACACTCTGAGCCGCCTCTTGATGAAGGTATGGCACAAGTTGAAAGCCCTTCAAGTAACGACGACAAACAGGACCTTCCGCTTTTAAGCCTTACTACACTCGCTGATAGCCACCGTGTGGCTTCGTGGCAGCAAGCGGCCCTACTTCGCCTTATGGGATGGGAAGACGACAAGCTTGTTACCGATGCTGACTATGTACGCGCCCTTGAAAGCTTGAAACATCGTCATATGGGCGGCGGCCGTTTCATGTCGGGAAGGAAGGCATAATATGGGCGAGGTTTTTGAATGCATTGTTGACGGTACTTCTGGGCTTGTGCCTGAAGGTGTTGATGGTAAAGCCATTGTGGTGGGCGTGTGCTCCCTTGGCACTATGGGCAAGGCGTACCTGATAAGTAAACATAGCGACGTTAAAGCCATGCTTGATACGGGTCCTTTGGCTGATAGCGTGCAAGATATGCTTGCGACGGGTGGGCAAAATCCCATCATCGTGGCTGTTCCTGCACAAGGACAAGTGGGCGGCTATATTTCCCCTGTGGTGCAAAGCGGTGAAGGTCCTTCGGCTACTGTTTCGGGCTATCCTGCAAAAAATGGTGACATTGTTGTTCATGTAACAACGAGCGGCGCTCTTTCTAGTGCAAAGGTGAAGATATCCTTTGATGGCGGTCAAAGCTTTGAAGACGACCAAAGTGCTCGCGAGCAAATTGTCATCGGTACAGGCGACGACGCCACCGGCGCAACACTTCTTTTTGCTAGTGGTGCTGAACTTGTCAAAGACGCAAACTATACTTTTACTGTGCGTACTTCCGTTGGTCCTGTGCGCCGCATTGGCGATAGTGCAAGTCCTCTTCTTGCCGTAGACATTGCTGAAGATTCGCCAAGTGATAGCGTTCTTGCCGCCGCAGAGCTTGTGATTCAGATTGTACGTAGCGGTGAACGCAACGAAGGCACATACCAACTTTCGCTTGATGGCGGTGATAGTTACGATAAAATACGAACTATTCCGCTTGGTGGTGTTGTCACCGTACCAGATTACGGCGTGAAGATTAGTTTTCCCGATGATGCATTTATGGCTGGGACAACGTATACCTGCAATTTGCTTGCTCCTGTTCCTTCCATTGTTCATGTCATGCAAGCCCTTGAATCTCCGCTTAGCTTGTATGATGTGGAATTTATTGTGGTTGCAGGGGCAACGGATTCTGTGGACTGAGCCGCGGCAGAGGCGAAAGCTGAAGAACTTTGGAATGTGCACCGCCCAACGTATTTCAAAATGGAAACACGCCTTCCTTATTCCGATGAAGACCTTAACGATTTTACGGCATATCTTTTGGCTGAGCGGCAAGACTTTTCTGGGCGTTTCGTCACCGTCTGTTGTCAGTATGGTGAAATTGTAGGCGTGAATGGTGAAAGCCATGTTCGCAGTATGTCTGCCCTTCAAGCAGGACGCACCATGTCTATTCCCGTACAACGCGCCGCAGGACGGGTCAAAGATGGCCCTATTGCAGGCGTAGCTTGCCTGAGGGTTTTGAAGCTGTGCAACAAGTCCTTGAAAGTGCAGCTTATTTGACCGCAAAAAAGTATGCAGGATTGAGTGGCGTTTATTGGGGCGACTCTCGAACTATGGCTGAAGATACGAGCGACTTCCGCTATGAAGAAGTATTGCGCACGGCCTTTAAAGCTATACGCAAGCAACGCATTGCCGCTCTGAAAAGCTTGTATGATGAAGCTGGCGACCCTTTGCGCCCTTCTGATAGCGGCGGTCTTACCTACCTTAAGGCAAGCATTGAGAATGCTCTTGATACGATGAAGCGCGCTATTCCTCGTGAACTTGTTGATTACGTTGTGGATATTCCTAGTGGTCAGGACATTGTCAACAACGGTGTCGCTGTGGAAACAACGCTCATTGGTATTCCTATCATCCGTACAATCAAGCTGTTTACGAGCTATAGTTATGCGGGGGCTGCCTTTGACCCACGAATCAAATAGGAGGAAATATGGCTATTAACGGAAGAAATTATGACTGGGAAGATATTACCGTTACGCTTCCTAGCGGCACTGCGGTAGGTATTTCAGAAATCAAATACACTGACGGGCAAGCTATTACAGCGCGGTATGGCCGCGGTTCTGTTCCGATTGGCTACGGCCGCGGTAACTATGAAGCAAGTGGTTCTATAGTGCTTGACCGTGACGCTTGGGAGCTTTTGAAAGATGCTATTGCCGGCACGGACGGTTCTGGTGGAGGTATTTATGATCATGCTCCTTTTGTGATTGTGGTCGCCTATGCCAACGATGACATGGGGCACATTACGGACACCTTGAAATCGTGTAAAATCACGAAATTCGATGGCGGCGGTGGTTCTCAGGGTGACGACAATGTTTCGCCTATTTCGTGTGAACTCACCATCTTGGAGCCTATTCTGTGAAACGGGATGGCCGCTAAAAAGGTCTAAGGAAAAACTGATTTAATGTCTTTTTGCCCCCTAGCTCTGATATGCTCCCCTTTAGGTAGACAACGTTAAAGAGCCCTACTAATCTCATCGTTGAAAATCGAAATGGAGAATATGTATGACATCGGGAAAGCTGACAACATATAGTCAAGAGTTT
>JAWXUA010000062.1:0-15118 GCA_044433065.1 Pseudomonadota bacterium | reverse complement strand
GGAAAAACTTTTTTCAAAAAGTTTTTCCCCTTCCCCCCACATAAAAATAAAAAAACTAAGCGCCAAGCTCAGCGCGGACGAGGTCGGCGAGCTGCTCAGCAAGCTTACGCACTTGACTAGTGTGCTCACCTTCGACCATGACGCGGCATAGATTTTCGGTGCCAGAGTAGCGGAGGAGCACACGGCCACGGCCAGCGAGGTCATGCTCTGCATCAGCCACAGCCTCGAGAAGCCTTGGACATTCTTCTAGTGGTGGCTTCTTTTTAACTTGAACGTTGATGAGCTCTTGCGGATAGAGTTGCAATTGCCCTGCAAGAAATGAAAGGGGCCTGTCGCGTTCGCGCATGATACGCAAAATTTGCAGAGCCGCTAGAAGGCCATCACCAGTGGTGCTAAATTCACGGAAAATGAGGTGACCTGATTGTTCGCCACCAAGAAGCGCACCGTGCTGGCGCATGGCTTCCATGACATAGCGGTCACCAACAGCGGTGCGTAAGAGCGTGCCACCGTGATCTTGCATGAAGACTTCAAGAGCCATATTGCTCATGACAGTAGACACAAGCATATTGTTGGGCAGGCGTTGCTTGCTCATGAGATCAAGAGCGCATAGAGCCATGAGCTGGTCACCATCAAGGATAGTGCCCTTTTCATCCACCACGATGAGGCGATCAGCATCACCGTCGAGAGCGAGGCCAATGTCTGCGCGGGTCTCACGCACTTTTTCGGCCACAAGATGTGGATATAATGAACCGCAGCGACGGTTGATATTGGTGCCATTAGGCTCATTGCCAATGACAAAAACCTCTGCCCCAAGCTCTTCAAGCGCACGTGGTGCAACTTTGTAGCTTGCCCCGTTGGCGCAATCCACCACAACGCGTAGCCCTTCGAGGGTTAATTCCTGTGGAAAACTGCTCTTAGTGTAGACGATATAACGCCCAAGGGCATCATCAATTTTACGGGCGCGGCCAACCTTGTCAGGGGCTGGGTAATCGCATTGCCAATTAGGGTCAAGCACCATGGCAGAAATTTCATTCTCTGTTTCATCCACGAGCTTGAAACCTTGGCTGTCAAAAAATTTGATGCCATTGTCACTAAAAGGATTGTGCGATGCAGAAATGACAACGCCCAAATCAGCGCGCATATTTTGGGTAAGAAAAGAGATGGCTGGCGTTGGCAATGGTCCTATTTGAAAAACATCCATGCCAGCAGCACAAAGGCCAGCTGTTAGGGCAGATTCAAAGATATAGCCTGAAAGCCGCGTATCTTTGCCAATGATGGCACGGTGACGACGTGCACCTTGACGACGAAAATACACGCCTGCAGCAAGACCAAGGCGTAAGGCCATGTCTGCGGTCATGGGATATTTATTCACAGCACCACGTAAACCATCGGTACCAAAGAGCCTTTTGGTCATAGTAACCTCTACATTTCTGCCACCACGAGTATGACAAATACTTCATGATGGTCTGTTCTCAAAACTTATCGTAACATTAATTCAATTTCTGGAGGCGTAATTTCAAGAATTTTTACGTTTGATGGTGCACTGATACGCACTGGAACAGTTGTCAGCACAAGTTCCATAAGACCTGAAGATACTTCAAAAATTTCCCCAGACGACCCAAAAGCCCCAGATTGCTCAGACGCCCGTGAAGACTCTCGTAAAGCATCCGTCAAGGCTTCATCAACATCAGAAAAAATAAGTGCATTATCAGGTACTTCGGGCAATTCAGCGAAGGCAGGCAATTCATCTACATCAGCATTAGGCATGGGAGAAGCCAAATCACCATCCAAAGGCGATAACGTTGCATCCAAGCTAGGCGCATCAGTTAACACAGTGGTGGGCACAGTGGAGGGCTCAGTGGAGGGTATGGTCGCCAGTGTTTCAGACGCCATAATTGTCGGCACAGTATCAGACATAAGCGGTGCAGACAATATATTCTCACCATCTACATCCACAGAATTCACAGAAGTCTCTGACGGTGTTCCCAATATATTATAGCGCTCAAAAGCATAACTCGCTTCTTCGGGAACCTCAAAATAGGCTGTAATAGCCTGCAATACAGCCTCATCATCAGCATCAAGTTCAGGCACAGAAACGCGCACCGAGACTTGATGTGGTGTAACACTAAAATGCTCCAAGTTCACAGCATGGTTCAAAGTTCGCGTTAAAACCATTTCGCGCATGGCAACATTGGCGTAATACGTCACATCAACTTGTACAGGCATAGCTTCAACTAAGGGTGGAACCACAATGGAAGCTTGTGTTGCAATACGCCTAGAGCTCGACTGCGCAGGAGGCGGAACTTCTGCATGTAAACGGAGAATTTCTGACACGACAGTTTCTGGACCGCGCACAGTGACGCTTTCTGGCTCCCATGAAAAATGCTCCACATCAACGCCAGTAGGAAGTCCATCACGCATATGCACGTCAACACCAATAACACGCTCAACCAAAGAGTCCACCTCCAAGGTGAGACGCGAGGGATTCATGTCTACAACCTCAAAGGCACGCGTAAAGGGTAAGTCTTTTGTTGTTAAAGGTACTGTATTCATACCTTTTTTAATGTTTGATAGATCGACGGTATAGGTATAGCGCGAATCACTAGCTGTGCGGATTAGAGCACGTGGGCCACGGAGCTGAATAGTAATATCCTGCACAAGGCCCTTTTTAATGACGAGGTCCGAGGGCATGCCGCTATATTCGATGCGCAAGGTGATTGGCTGTTCAACACGGGCTTGCCCTACAACCATATACCACAGCGACACCGACATGACGAATGCCAAGAGCATATATGACCAATTAGTCCGCGCCATGTCATTTCTCCAACATTTCATGCAACATTTTCTTTAAATGGGCTGCATCAAGACTTGTGGTTAAGGTGCCATCTACGGCAATGGTGATGGCCGCGCGCTCCTCTGAAACCACAATGACCACAGCATCACTTTCTTCTGTAATGCCAAGAGCCGCACGGTGCCTTGTGCCAAATTCCTTACGTTCTGTGACAGATGCCAAAGGCAGGATACAGGCAGCAGCAGCGAGTTCGCCATTGCGTAAAATAACCGCGCCATCGTGCAAAGGCGTATTGGGGAAAAAAATGGTGATGAGCAATTCTCGGCTAATCTGCCCGTTAATGGCCACACCACGTGCCAAGACATCACCCAAAGCCACATTGCGCTCAATAACAATGAGTGCACCAATACGACGCTGAGCCAAATACAGAGCCGCGGCGCTCACTTCATCTATATATGAGGTATCACTTTGACGACGACGCCAAAAACTGCGGGCGCCCATATCCGTCAAAGCTTGGCGTATATCCCGTTGAAATAAAATGACAATGACAAGAAAGAGAGAACCAAAAAGATTTTCTAAAAGCCAGCCCAAAGAATACAGGCCAAAGGCATGCGAAAAAGCATAAATCGCACCCAATAATAAGAGGCCATAAATTGCAGAAACCGCACGCGTTCCCTTCACCATAAGGATAAGGCGATAGAATAACAGAGCCACAAGGGCTATGTCCAAGGCGTCGCGCCAACTTAAAGGCATGGTTGTGAAAAAATCCATGCGGCCTCTCTTTTACACAAAATTAGAGCATGCTCATTTTTTGGGGCAATAACTATGTATACAATAAAGTATTGCTTTATTCTTTCATAGACCAACTATTTAGACAAGATATGAAAGCCAGATAGCAAAAATTTTTATTTCTTCATGGTCAAACAGAGGGATGGGGGGGGAGAAACGTTTCAAAATCCCCCACCAGCTTAGTACAATGACTGCATAGCCGACACAAGCTTCAACGTTTGTGCTGTAGCTGCCACATCGTGTACTCTGTGGTATGCCACCCCACGCGCCGCAAGCAATGCTGTGGCCACCTGTGTGGCACACTGTCGGCCATCCTTGGGCACGCCAAGCAAGTCACTGAAAAGGGACTTATTGGATAGGCCCATAAATAAAGGACGCCCCAAGCTTGCGAACCGTTCCATGTTTTGAAGAATGGTATAATTCTGGTCCATGGTCTTGCCAAAACCAATACCCACATCCAAAACAATATACTCTTCAGGTAAGCCAGCCTTGACCATGGCTGTCATCTCACGCTCAAAAAAGGCGAGAATATCATCCACCACATTGTCATAACGCGGCGCAATCTGCATGGTTTCAGGTTTTCCCTGACTATGCATGAGCACATACCCTGCACGGTACTGCGCCACAACATCGCGCAAGGTTGGGTCAAAGGCGCAGGCTGAAATATCATTAATAATATGTGCGCCAGCCTCAAGAGCCGCGACGGCTGTGGCAGCTTTATAGGTGTCTACGGAAAGGAGGGGGCCCTCTGCGTACGGCTGCAAAGGCAGCGTAGACTGTGCGTCATACGCATATTCGGCCAAGCCTTCCATGACAGGTACAAGCCGCGCTAACTCTTCATCCAACGACACTGGTGGCGCAAAGGGACGTGATGATTCCGCGCCCAAATCCAAAACATGAACACCATCAGCCACAAGCCGTTTGGCATGAGCCACAGCGTCAGCCGCACCATGGTGGCTACCACCATCATAGAACGAGTCAGGTGTCACATTGACAATACCAAAAATTGAAAAAGGGGCAGGGTTATACACCCCACCCCCTCTAATAGTCCATTTATTTGTCATGAACGTCAGTTTTACTGCTTAGGTTGACCTGAATTATTCACGTCGTCATCAAAAAGGAATTCCTTATCATCCTGCTTAGCACCATCTGGTGTGTTTACTGGGGACGCGCTATCTTCCTTTGGACCTTCTGCATTGGCCATTGGTGATACTTCGTCATCAGATGGGTCAGCAGGGACCACAGGAGCAACAGGAATTTCCATAGGTGGCAATTCTTCACCGCGCAACAAAGCACGGATATCTTCGCCACTGATGGTTTCACGCTCAAGCAAAGCATTAGCAATAGCATCAAGCTCTGCACTGTGCTCTTCAAGCAACTGACGGCAACGTTCACGTGCATCCATAATGATACGCTTCACTTCGCCATCCACAATGCGTGCTGTCTCTTCGCTATAATTGCGCCCATGTGCCCATTCGCGGCCAATGAAGACCTCTTCATTTTGCTCGCCAACAGCCAAAGGACCGATAAGGTCGCTCATGCCCCACTCACACACCATCTTGCGCGCCATCTTAGAGGCACGGTCAATGTCGTTGCCTGCGCCTGTGGTGATGTCATTGAAAATAAGCTCTTCAGCAACGCGACCAGCAAGCAAGACAACGAGGTTGCCTTCAAGGTATTTGCGTGAATAACCATGGCGATCGCTTTCAGGCAACTGCATGGTGACACCAAGGGCACGACCACGAGGAATAATCGTTACCTTATGCACTGGGTCCGAACCAGGGATAAGCTCTGCGGCCAAAGCGTGACCAGCTTCATGGTACGCTGTGATGCGCTTTTCATCGTCGCTAAGCATCAAACTACGACGCTCGCGGCCCATGAGTACCTTATCCTTGGCATATTCAAAGTCGCCCATTTCGAGCACTTCTTTATTCTGCTTAGCGGCCTGCAATGCAGCTTCGTTGACCAAATTCTCAAGGTCAGCACCTGAGAAACCTGGTGTGCCTTTGGCCAGCACATCCAAATCCACAGAGGGTGCAAGGGGGGTACGATGCGAATGCACCTCAAGGATATGCTTACGACCCACAACGTCTGGCGTTGGCACAATGACTTGGCGGTCAAAGCGACCTGGGCGAAGCAAAGCAGGGTCCAAAACGTCAGGACGGTTGGTTGCAGCAATAAGGATGACACCCTCATTGGACTCAAAGCCATCCATCTCGACCAACATCTGGTTCAAGGTTTGCTCGCGCTCATCATGACCACCACCAAGGCCAGCACCACGTTGGCGGCCCACAGCGTCGATTTCGTCAATAAAGATGAGGCAAGGTGCATTTTTCTTACCCTGCTCGAAAAGGTCACGCACGCGAGACGCACCAACGCCCACGAACATTTCCACAAAGTCCGAACCAGAAATAGAGAAAAATGGTACGCCAGCTTCACCCGCTACAGCGCGTGCAAGCAAGGTTTTACCTGTCCCTGGAGGGCCCACAAGCAACACGCCTTTAGGAATACGGCCACCAAGGCGCGTAAACTTCTTTGGCTCAGACAAAAACTGCACAACTTCTTGCAATTCGTCTTTAGCTTCATCAACACCAGCAACGTCCGCAAAGGTCACCTTTGCCGAGTCCTGATTTATCAGGCGAGCACGTGAGCGGCCAAAGGACATAGCCTTGCCATTACCGCCCTGCATCTGGCGCATGAAGAAAACCCACACACCAACGAGCAAAAGCATAGGTACCCATGACATGAACATGCTCATGTACCATGGTGAATCTTCTTGTGGTTCGACTTCAATGGCGACATGCTTCTCCATGAGGCGGCTGACATAGCCTGCATCTTCAGGAGCGAAGGTCTCAAAGTCCGTGCCATCGGTCAAAATACCTGTCAGTTTTTGACCATTAATTTTGACTTTGGACACATTGCCATCGTCAACTTGCTGTAAAAAGGCACTGTACGTCACGCGAGAATGCGTGTCCTGTGGCTGATTGAAAAGGTTGAACAGAACGACCATCAATAAAGAGATAGCCGCCCAGAGCACCAGATTCCGCGAGAACTGGTTCAAAGCGTGCCTCCATGGCGTATTTTAAGACATCTTAAAGGATGCCGCTGTAGAATATTAAGTCGCTATGGACCTTTTGACAATGCTGTAAAGGGAGAAATTTTATTTATTGTGAGACAAGGCAAACAAAAAATATTTTATCCATAAAAGTAATTGTCCATCATACAAGTTTTTGTTATAGAAAAACTTCGTGGAAGCGTTTTCCAGCCGGTGCTGGGCCCGGTCTTCAAAACCGGTGGCAGGTCGAGAGGTCTGCGGTAGGTTCGACTCCTATACGCTTCCGCCATTTTTTTTTGCGTACCATATCAAAGTAATAGAAAAAGTCCTCGGCATCAAGTCGAGGACTTTTTTGTATTCATGAAAAGAATTATTTAGGATTATCGAGCGGCTTACTATCAATAATCACAGTCTTGCGTGGTGATTGACCATCATCTGCGTCATTCATGTGCTCAGGATCAAGCATGGTACCCTGAAACGGATTGCCCTGCTGAAAGGTCCGCGTATTGGACACGCGCTGACCATCTGGACCAATGGTCATGGTATGCATCACAACGCGCATACCGTTGCCAAAAGGTCCACGCTGCGCCTCAGTCCCTTTGTACACTGTGGCATCACTGCCACCCTGATAACCTTGAGCATCAGCACTATTTGTATAGGTTCCGCTTTGACCTGAAGAGGTGAAGGTCGTGTCATAGACATCTTGGGCATCTTGGCCACCCTGTCCACCCTGTCCACCCTGTCCACCTTGGCCACCCTGACCACCTTGGCCGCCAAAGTGAAAACCACCCTCGCCAAAGCTACCCTGCCCAAAACTACTCTGACGAGCTGTAAATGCAGTAGCCATACTCTTCCCAAGCCAGCCACGAATAAGCATGCGCGTTGGTGGGAAAAGGAGCATCAAACCAAGTCCGTCTGTGAGGAAGCCTGGTGTGAGCAAAAGCATACCTGCAAATAAAATACATGCTCCATCAAGCAAAGCATCCGTTGGCGTATGGCCTGCGGCTGTTTCCGCTTGAATACGTGCCAAAACATCAAGACCTTGACTGCGAGCAAGCCACGCACCCACAGCAGCTGTCAAAATGACCAAAGCAATGGTTGGAATAATACCGAACTCACCGCCAACTTGTATCAATACATAGAGTTCCATGAAAGGAATGATGGCAAAAAGCAGAAATAAACGAGACAAAGTAACCTCCGAAAGATAAAAAATCTGCATTGCGCTTGCTATAAAATAGGCATGACACGCAATGTGGCAAGAGGCTTGTGAAAAAAGTTCGCTGTAGAAGGGAGGAAAATTTCCTACCCGAAGGATGGCTGAAGGCCATAGCCGCTAGGCTAGCGTAGCGAGTCTTACGGATACAGAGAGCAACACTAAAAAAATTTCCTTCCTCTCCAGCAAAAAAATAAAAAATAAAAATAAAAATAAAAAAAAATCCCCTTAACAGAGAACTGTTAAGGGGATTTTGCGAGCTATGTCAGTAAGAATTAAGCTTCTTTACGAACAACAGGCTTTACGATTGCGCCGGAACGCAAGCAGCGGGTGCAGACGGTCACGGTACGAACTTCGCCGTTAGCGAATTGGTGACGAACGTCTTGCAGGTTAGGTTCAAAACGACGCTTAGTCTTGATATTTGAGTGACTTACGTTGTTACCAGATTGGGGCTTCTTGCCACAAATTTCACATTGCTTAGCCATGGCTTCCTCCATATATCGGAAAAATTCTAGTTAATATCGGCATATGGCGAGCCTATTGGCAACTATGCAAAAGTATCCCGCCGTCAAGAAAAGGTGTCTTATACCTAGTCAAAAGAAAATGCAAGCCCTATGAAAGGCATTTCTTGACGGGAGGTGCAATCACATGTAGTAAATCCGCTCGCGAGGTTAATTATGCACGACATTTGGATTCCACTTAATACGGTAGCTCATGGTGGTCAAGAGTTCATCATTGACGACGTTGCCGTGTGGACCACTCCACTGACTGAATTTGGTTTACCCTACCGCATTGCCAAGCCTTTGCAGGGGAACATCTTTTTGTTACCACAAGAAGATGGTTGCCTTGTGCGTGGCAAGCTGACGGGCAGCTTAGTAGTTTCTTGTGATCGTTGCGCCGAAGATGCTACTATAGAAATTAATCATAGCTTTGACAGCTATGAGGCTTTCCCCATGAACGCAAGCGACGGCAATCCTTCTGAAGTATTTGGTGATACTACTGATGAAGAAGCATTTGCCGATGCTGATGAGGCTATCCGCCTTGCGCCAGAGGGCAAGGGCTTTGAAATTGGCCTTTCTGCTCTGCTTTGGGAAGAGCTTTTGCTTGCATTGCCATTTAAGCCATTGTGCAAGCAGGATTGCAAAGGATTGTGCCCTAGTTGTGGTAAGAACCTCAATGACGGACCATGCCAATGCACAAAAGAAGAAGGCGACCCACGCATGGCTGTCCTTCGTGGCCTGAAGTTACAAAAATAAGCTGGGCCAATAGTTGTATATTGTGAATGAGAGGGCATAAGAAAGAGATGTGCTTTTTCTTGAGCCTTCAATAAATATGTGAAAAAAGGCACGCCCACCGCCAAAGTGACGCATAAGTTTCTTTACAAAATGGAAAAGTGCCAGTACAGTAATCCGCTTTCGAACCGGCAGAGGGCATTCCTCTAGCTGATAATTAAGGAGTCATCATGGCTGTTCAACAAAATAAGAAGTCTCGTTCCCGCAAGGGCATGCGCCGTTCCCACGACCACGTGGCTGTGCCTGCCGTTGTTTTCTGTTCCTGTGGCGAACCTACCGTGCCTCACCGTGTATGCCCAAGCTGCGGCATGTACAAAGGCCGTCAAGTAGTTAAGCAGGACAATGAATAAACCCATCATTGCCGTGGACGCCATGGGGGGGGATTTTGGCCCCTCCGTGGTTGTTCCGGGTGCGCTTGAAGCAGCGCGCAAGCATCACGTTAAAATCCTTCTTGTGGGCGACAAGACAAGCGTAGAGAGCGAAGTCGCAAAAAACCTTGGTTCTGGCAAAACGGACATTGACTACGAAGTCATCCATGCTAGCCAAGTTGTTGAAATGAGCGAGAAGCCCTCCGATATCTTGCGTCGTAAGAAGGACGCTTCTATTCAGGTCGCATGCCGTTTGGTGCGCGATGGCCTTGCCCATGGCGTTGTGAGTGCTGGACATTCTGGTGCAACCGTTGCCTGTGGCATGTTTATTATAGGACGTCTACCTGGTGTAGAGCGTCCTGCTCTTGCTTCTATTATGCCCACAGAAGGCAACCGAGTTATCATGCTCGATGCTGGTGCTAACATGGACTGCAAGCCCCATCACCTTTTCCAATTCGGCCTCATGGCTGAAGCCTTTGCCCGTGACATTTTAGAGGCTGACGCACCTCGTGTGGGCCTTTTGAGCATTGGTGAAGAAGAAGGCAAGGGTAACTCCCTTGTCAAAGAGACCTACGAACTGTTTAAAATGACAGAGGGCATTAACTTCATAGGGAACGTTGAAGGGCGAGATCTCTTCAGCGGTGGAGTTGATGTTGTTGTTTGCGATGGCTTTGTGGGTAATGTTGTGCTGAAATTAAGCGAAGGCCTCAGCGGAACCATGAGCCGTTTGCTGAAGCGCGAACTTTTTTCTAGCATTCTACCAAAAATCGGCGCCTTTCTTGCTAAACCTGCTTTCAAACGCTTTGCAAAAGTAGTGGACTATGCAGAAACTGGTGGTGCACCGCTTTTAGGTCTCAAAGAAATTACCCTTGTTTGTCATGGTAAATCTAATGCTAAGGCCATCACCAATGCTATACGCATTGCAGGAACCTTTGTGGAAAAGAAAACCAATGACCGCATGGCAGCAGCCATCAGTGCCAACGAGGAACTGACGCGTTACGGTAAAGCCGTTCGCTCATAGCCTGAGCCAAGGGGATTATCCACCTTGCTTCCTTGGGAATAAACAATGACCTCACCATACATTCTACGCGGCTTTGGCTTTCATACGCCAGAACGCATTCTCACTAATAAAGATCTTGAAAAGATAGTTGATACTAGCGACGAATGGATTACCAGCCGCACCGGTATCCAGCAACGCCACGTTCTTTCTGAAGGCGAAATTAATTCTGACCTTGCCGTTGGTGCAGCCCGCAAAGCTCTTGCCCACGCTGGCCTTACTGCTGACGATGTCACCCATATCATTGTCGCTACATGTACCCCAGATGCATCGTGCCCTAATACTGCCTCCATCGTAGCCCATAAACTTGGCCGCGCCAATGTTATGGCTATGGATTGCAATGCCGCTTGTTCTGGCTTTTTGTATATCCTCACTGTAGCCCGTGGCCTTGTGGCTGTGGAAAAAGACGCGTGCATCCTGCTCATTGCTAGCGAAACCATCACCTATCACTGCGATTGGACGGACCGTTCCACATGCGTGCTCTTTGGTGACGGTGCTGGTGCTGTGGTCATGACCAATAAAGAAGGTGCGCTTGAAAATACCGATAATTTTGGTATTCCAACAAGTTCCACCCCAAATTATGTCGCTGATGCCCCTGCTAATGGTCTCTCCGCTACGCTTGAAGATGTTATGGTCTCCGCTGACGGTTCCCTTGGTGAATTGCTCACCATCGGCACCATCAAGGCTTGCCCTTCCCTTGGCGATCCCATCACCGAAGACTATTTCATCCATATGCGTGGCCCTGAAGTGTTCAAGCATGCTGTGCGCAGCATGACCACCATTTCTAAAGCCATTATTGCGCGCAACGGCCTCACCACTGAGGACATTGACCTTATCATTCCCCACCAAGCCAATTTGCGTATTATTGACGCCGTATCTTCGCGCCTTGGCGTAACCGAAGAGAAAGTATTCATCAATGTGCAAAATTATGGCAATACCAGTGCAGCATCTGTGCCGCTGGCCATTGCCGATGCCATTGCTAAAGGCCGTATCAAGCGCGGTGACCGCGTTTTACTCACGACCTTTGGTGGCGGCTTTACTTGGGGTGCTGCACTGCTACGCTTCTAACCTGTGTCTTCAATTAGCCTAACGAGTTAAGCACTGTTTAAATTTGTAGAAGGCATTGAAGTCAGGGCATCTTTGATGTATAGGGCAATGGCATTTCATAGGAAAGACTACTTTAATGCCTTTTTGCCCCCTAACTGCGTCAGCCTCATTTTCTAAAAACCTTATGTATGTCTATATACACTGCGGCTTTTAGAAAAATCGGCTTCCTTATTAGGGAACAAAAATTCTATTAAATCAGAATTTTCCAAATTTTGCTACTAAACAGGATATATTTTATGAGCGATTTGACTTCGACAGCATTAGTCACAGGCGGCTCACGCGGTATTGGCAAGACCACCGCTGAAGCCCTAGCACGTGACGGCTTTCAAGTTTTTTTGACCTATGTCAGCAAGCCTGAAGAAGCTGAAGCTGTGGCCGCTGGCATCGTTGCCACTGGTGGCAAGGCAACAGCCTTTAAGCTTGATGTATCTGATGCCGAAGCTGTAAGTTCCTTTTTTCAAAGCGAAATCAAAGATAAAGTCCATTTGCAAGTGCTTGTTAATAACGCAGGCATCACCAAAGATGGCCTTATCCTTCGCATGAAAGAAGAAGATTTTGACCGCGTTGTTGATGTCAATCTTGGTGGTGCTTTCACGTGCCTTCGTGAAGCTGCCAAAATCATGACCCGTCAACGCACTGGCCGCATCATCAATATCACCTCTGTGGTGGGACAGATGGGCAATGCTGGTCAAATCAATTACTGCTCAGCCAAAGCTGGCCTCATTGGCATGACAAAATCAGCTGCCAAGGAATTGGCTAGCCGTAATGTCACCGTCAATGCTGTGGCTCCAGGCTTCATTGAAACCGACATGACAGCAGCACTGCCTGAAGATGCTAAAAAAACGTATGCTGAGGGCATCCCGCTGCGCCGCCTTGGTCAACCAGAAGATATTGCTGAAGCAGTGGCTTTCCTTGCCTCTGACAAAGCATCCTATATTACAGGACAAATTCTTGCCGTGAATGGCGGAATGTACTGCTAGAGTACGCCTTCAAACTGCCTCTTTTGCTTTCTGGCTTCGTCAGCATTGCTCTCGATGTCCGTAAAGCTCGGGGACTCGCTAACGGCCACGGCTTCGCCGCCTTCGGTCGGAAACACTTTTTTTGCTCGAGTCATGTATGTCCATATACACTCCTCTCACAAAAAACGTGTTTTCCTCGCCAGAAAACAAAATAAGCGAGTTTGAAGACATACTCAAAACGCTGATACAGTTTACTTTTACCCATCTTTATTTTACGCCTTTTTTGGCTTTATAAAGATTGGCTGACCACTGTCACCAGACTGTGATGCAAGGCACGGTAAAAGTCTGAGGATTTTTTCCTCCCATACCAATAGTATCATAGCCAAAAGCAAGCCTTTAAACCAAAAAAACGCATTGGAGGGACTCATGTCCGTTGAAGAAAAAGTCAAGAAGATCATTATGGAACAACTCGGCGTTTCCGCTGACGAAGTAAAGCCTGAAGCTTCTTTCGTAGAAGACCTTGGTGCAGACTCCCTCGACCTCACCGAGCTCATCATGGCTATGGAAGAAGAGTTCGGCGTTGAAATCGACGACGACGACGCTCAAAAGATTTTGAAAGTTAAAGACGCAATGGACTACGTTGCTAACAAGTAACCGTCCCTATTTTTTGCTATAGCACAAGAGCGTCTTATACGTATAGGGCGCTCTTGAGCATACAAATTTGGCCATAAGCCATACCTTGGTTACGTCGTAGGGGTAGGAAACTTCCTCATGGCATAAACACCGTGACCTCTCAATCAAGAGGACCATTTTACAATGACTGGAAAACGCGTTGTAGTGACGGGGCTTGCGGCCCTCACCCCTATCGGTAATGATATTGATACCAGCTGGAAAAATCTTGTAGCTGGCGTGTCTGGCGTTGGACCTATCACACGCTTTGATGCAAGTGCCTATACTTCCCGCATTGCTGGTGAAGTAAAAGACTTTGATCCTGAAAAATATATCCCTGCTAAACAAGCACGTCGTATGGACCGCTTTGTGCAATTTGCTGTATCTACTGGCAAAATGCTCGTGGAACATGCAGGTCTTACCATCGACGAACAAAACGCTGATCGCGTTGGCGTTCTCCTTGGCGTTGGTCTTGGTGGTCTTGATACCATCGAAAAATTCCATTCCCGCCTCGAAGCTGCCGGCCCTAATAAAGTCTCCCCATTCTTTATTCCTATGTTGATTTCTAATATGGCCCCCGGTCAAATCGCCATCGCCACAGGTGCAACAGGCTCTAACCTTGCCTTCACTAGTGCATGTGCATCAGCAACCCACGCTATCGGTTACGCTTTCAGCGAAATCAAGCTCGGTCGCCTTGATGCCGCCATCACTGGTGGTGTTGAAGCCACCATCACACCTATGGGTGTCTCCGGCTTCACTGCGCTCAAAGCCCTCTCCGCTGGCCACAACGATAACCCAACCGCCGCATCACGCCCATTCGCTAACGACCGCGACGGCTTCGTCATGGGCGAAGGTTCTGGCATGATTATGCTCGAATCCCTCGACTCAGCCCTCGCCCGTGGTGCAAAAATTTACGGTGAAATCGTAGGTTTCGGTGCCTCCGACGACGCGTTCCACATGACCGCGCCGCACGAAGCAGGCACAGGCATGGCAAGCTCCATGAAAAAGGCCATTGCCGATGCAGGTGTGACCCCAGACGTTGTTGACCACATCAACGCCCACGGCACCTCCACCCACCTCAATGACCTCTGCGAAACCCGCGCTATCAAGATTGTCTTTGGCGACCGCGCCCATGACATTGCCATCACCGCCAACAAATCCATGACTGGCCACCTGCTCGGTGCCGCCGGTGGCGTGGAAAGTGCCTTCACCGTCCTCTCTCTTCACAACGGTATCATCCCAGGTACCATCAACTACGAAGAAGCTGACCCTGAATGCGATCTCGACTACACCACCAATGGCTCCCGTGAATACCAAGCCGAATACGCACTCTGCAATTCCTTCGGCTTCGGTGGCACCAACGCTAGCTTGTTATTCAAACGCTATCAGGCTTAGTTTTTTACTTGGGGAAGGGAAAACTTTCTAAAGAAAGTTTTCCCTTCCCAGCGTTGCTCTCTGTATCCGTTAGGTTCACTGCGTTCACCTAACGGCTATGGCCTTCGGCCACCCTTCGGGCAGGCCAGATCCCCATCCCTTTCAAAGACTTTTATTTGCGGATTAACTCCGCTTTTTTTATAAAAATTTGGGGCCGCATGGGGACTGTTGAAGCTGTAGGCGCGGTGTAATTAACACTGCGCTTTTTATGCTAGTTAACGATGCAGGGTTTTATCTTAGAGTTTAGTAATAACCCAAGTCCACTACTTCTCTTCCCCCCCCATGCGCCGAGAACTCTTTTAAAAAACGCTCCTTTCATCGCAACTAAAAAGTTTTGAAAGAGGATGGGGGGCTGGGGGAAGGAGAAAACTTTTTCAAAAGTTT
>JAWXUA010000061.1:0-15368 GCA_044433065.1 Pseudomonadota bacterium | reverse complement strand
CCCCGTCCCCTTTTCAAAAACTTTTTATTTGTGGATGATAGTTAGGCTCTTCGTATGGCATTGTCGGCCACATGGGGGAAGAGGGTAGAAGAGATTTTAATTGAGGAAAGAATATGTCCCAAGATTGTATACAAGGTCCATACGTCGCTACATGCCCCATTATCCTTGCTTCAGGTTCGCCGCGCCGCAAAGATTTCTTGATTGAACTGGGCCTTGATTTCACCATTGTCTTGCCTGACGATGCTGTGGAACCAAAACCTGTAGCTGGCGAAAGTCCGGCTGATTATGTGTGCCGTGCCGCTGAAGCCAAAGCCATGGCTGTGGCGCAGAGCCTGAAAGGCAATCAAGATGGCCCTTCACCGCTCATTATTGCTGCGGACACTGTGGTAGCCCTTAAAGACGAAATCATGGGCAAGCCACAATCCGATGACGATGCTCTTGGTATGCTGAGTCGTCTTGCAGGGCAAAGTCATGCTGTTATTTCAGCTGTTTGTCTTGTTTTGCCTGATGGTGGCATGCATACCTTTTACGCCAATACTAAAGTCACCATGTGGGATGTGCCACGGGACGCCTTGGCGGCGTATGTAGCCACGGGAGAACCACGCGACAAGGCAGGTTCGTACGCTATTCAAGGCATTGGTGCTTTTCTTGTGCGTGCTATTGAGGGCTCATGGACCAATGTTGTGGGCTTGCCTGTGGCTGAGCTTGTGGTGTATTTACGTGAGCAGGGATTGATTGAAGCGTCGAAGTAAGCGGCGTATGAGAATATTTTTAGAATTATCTTAGGGGAATATGCTTATGACACAAGCGTTACGTGATGCCATTGCTATGAACATTGCTCGACTATGGCTTGCTGGCCGTGCACCATTTGCACCAGGCACGTGGGGATCTGGGGTGGCGGCTTTGATTGCTCCATGTTTATTTATGCCGCTTTCCTTGCCTTGGCGTTGTGTCATGTTGCTTGCGGTCTTTTTCATTGGTGCGTGGTCGGCTGGCCAAGCGGAGCGTATTCTTGACTGTAAAGATTCTGGTTCCATTGTTATTGATGAGTTGCTCGGTCAATGGATTGCTCTTTTGCCATTCGCCACCCTCACGCCCATGCAGTTCTTTTGGGCTTTTGTCTTGTTCCGCTTTTTTGATGTGCTGAAACCGTGGCCCATTCGTGCGGCTGAGCATTGGATGCCCGGTGGGTATGGCGTTATGATTGATGATGTGCTTGCAGGCTTTGCGGCCATGCTTGTGATGTTTTTTGTGGTTGTGAGGTAAGAGGAGGCTACTTCTTCATATGTAGTCCCAAGATGGATTGTATCACTAGTCATCTTCTAATTTTAGTCAGAAATGACGAGCTTTCTCAAATTAAAAAACCGCTCTTCATGCGCCGTAAATGGCATACGAAGGGCGGTTTTTCTACGCAAATAAAAGTCTTTGAAGGGGAAGGGGGTCTGGCCTGCCCGAAGGGTGCCGAAGGCACAGCCGTTAGGCGAGTCTTCGAGCCTTACGGATGCAGAGAGCAACGCTGGGAGGAGGAAACTTTCTTCAGAAAGTTGCCTCTTCCCCCCAGCATAATCCCACCCCAATCCTAATTATTCGCCTAAATCAGCGAGGATAGGGAAATCTTCGAGGTCTTCGAGGAATTTATCCGCGCGTTCTTTTTGGTCTGGCACTTGGATATTGGTGTTGACGTATTCGCGGTAACCGGTACCAGCAGGGATGAGTCGACCAACGATAACGTTTTCTTTCAGGCCGCGCAGGTAGTCCATTTTACCCTTAAGGGATGCTTCGGTAAGCACCTTAGTGGTTTCCTGGAAGGATGCTGCGGAGATGAAGGAGGACGTTGAGAGGGACGCTTGGGTGATACCGAGAACAAGAGGTTCAGCGGTAGCAGGGGTGCGGCCTTCTGCGACGGTCTTTTCATTTTCGAGACGGAACTCGATTTTGTCAACTTGTTCGCCCACGAGGAAGGTGGTTCCACCTGGATCGAGGACGGTGAGCTTTTTGAGCATTTGGCGGACGATAACTTCGATGTGCTTATCGTCGATACCAACACCTTGGAAGCGGTAAACTTCCTGAATTTCGTCGGTGAGGTAACGAGCAAGGAACTTTTCGCCACGGGTGTGCAAGATGTCGTGGAGTTCTGGATGACCTTCAGTGAGGAGGTCGCCAGCTTCGACAAAGTCACCATCGGAGACGGTGATGTGCTTGCCCTTTGGTACGAGGTATTCCTTGGATTCGCCAACTTCAGGACGAACTTCCAGCTTACGCTTACCCTTGGTCTCGCCAACGTAGGTAACGATACCAGCGATTTCAGAAACAACCGCCATATCCTTTGGCTTACGTACTTCAAAGAGTTCAGCAACACGTGGCAAACCACCAACGATGTCCTTGGTCTTAGAAGTTTCACGAGGCTTACGAGCGATGATATCACCGGATTCGAGCATGTCGCCGTTCTTAACCATCAAGATAGCGCCTACTGGAAGGGTGTAGACGGCAGGCATGTGGTTGCTTTCACGGATGACAGGGTCGCCATTTTCACCACAAACAGAAACGGATGGCTTCAAGTTGGTGGTGCGGTATTCAATAATGGTCTGCGTGGTGACGCGGGTAGCTTCGTCCATCTTTTCTTGGTAGGTCTTGCCTTCCAAGATGTCGGTGAACTTAACTTGACCACCAACTTCAGAGATGAATGGTTCGTTGAATGGGTCCCATTCAGCAAGGATATCGTCCTTGTGAATTTTCTGGCCTTCAACAACGAGCAAACGCGAGCCATTAGGCAAGGTGTACTTTTCACGTTCACGGCCTTGATCGTCAACAATGGCGATTTGACCACTCTTACCCATAACCATGTCAACGCCGTCGCGGTTACGAACAGGCTTAACACGGGTGAGTTGGACGGTACCGTTGTGTTGTGCAACGAAGCTGGAACGTTCAATTTCACGGGACGCTGTACCACCGATGTGGAAGGTACGCATGGTAAGCTGCGTGCCTGGTTCACCGATGGACTGAGCAGCGATGATACCCACGGTTTCGCCAATATTGACGAGGTGGCCACGGGCGAGGTCACGGCCGTAACAGAGGGTGCAGATGCCGCGTTCACTTTGGCAAGTGAGCGCAGAACGAACCATGACGGAAGTGACTTCTCTTTCATCCAACACCTTGGCCACGTTTTCGTCAACCAACGTGTTCTCTGGGAAGAGCATTTCGCTGGTTTCTGGGTCGTAGACAGGGTAAAGGAATACACGACCAAGGGCGCGTTCGGAAAGACGAATTTTGATTTCGCCACCGCCTTCCTTGATGTGGATAAGCTCGATGCCGTCCACAGTACCGCAGTCGTGTTCGCTAACGATAACGTCTTGTACAACGTCAACGAGACGACGGGTCAAGTAACCGGAGTTTGCAGTCTTCAGTGCGGTGTCAGCGAGGCCCTTACGAGCGCCGTGAGTGGACGTGAAGTATTGCAGAACGGTCAGACCTTCGCGGAAGCTGGACGTAATTGGTGTTTCCATGATTTCACCAGAAGGCTTGGCCATAAGACCACGCATGCCGGCGAGCTGACGCATTTGGTCGGCGTTACCACGAGCACCAGAGGTGGACATCATAAAGATTGGGTTGAAGCTGCTATTGAGCTCCGTTGCACCCGTCTTTGCGTCCACCATTTTGTCGAAGGAGATTTCTTGGATCATGGCAGATGCAACATCTTGCGTTGCCTTGGTCCAGACGTCCACGACTTTGTTATATTTTTCCGTACGGGTAATGATACCGTCACGGTATTGGCTTTCGATACCATCAACTTCGTTTTGTGCGTCGTCGATGAGTTTTTTCTTGGTCGAAGGAATGGTCAAGTCTTTAACGCCGATGGAAATACCAGAACGCGTTGCAAACTCATAACCAATGGCCTTCAGACGGTCACAAAGAATAACGGTGGCCTTGGTGCCAGCTTCGCGGTACGCGGTGCTGACGAGGCGGCCAATGTTTTTCTTGGTGAAAGGCATGTTAACTTTGTCAAAACCTACAACATGTGGGAGCATTTCCCAAACCATGGTACGGCCTACAGTGGTCTTGACAGGCTTTTGATCCTTTTCCAAACGCACTTCAATGCGAGCGTGCAAGGAGACTTGGCCTTGGTCATATGCGGCCACAACTTCCCAAGGATCACAGAATACCATGCCTTCACCCTTCTGGAAGGAACGTTCAACGGTCATGTGGTACAGACCAAGAACCATGTCCTGAGAAGGAATAATAACAGGGGATCCGTTTGCAGGAGAAAGAATGTTGTTGGAACTCATCATGAGTACGCGACATTCAATCTGGGCTTCCATGGAAAGAGGTACGTGAACAGCCATCTGGTCACCGTCAAAGTCTGCGTTGTAAGCAGAACAAACGAGTGGGTGCAGGCGGATAGCTTTACCTTCGATAAGCAGAGGCTCAAATGCTTGGATACCAAGTCTGTGCAGAGTCGGTGCACGGTTCAAGAGAATAGGGTACTCGCGTACAACTTCTTCAAGAATATCCCATACAACCAATTCTTCACGCTCAACCATCTTCTTGGCGCTCTTGATGGTCGAGGCTTGGCCACGCTTTTCAAGTTCGGAGTAGATGAAAGGCTTGAAGAGTTCGAGTGCCATCTTCTTTGGAAGACCGCACTGGTGCAATTTCAGGCTTGGACCAACCGTAATAACGGAACGACCAGAGTAGTCAACACGCTTACCGAGCAAGTTTTGACGGAAACGGCCTTGCTTACCCTTAATCATGTCGGACAAAGACTTGAGCGGACGACCGTTGGTGCCAGTGATGGCACGGCCACGGCGACCGTTGTCAAAGAGAGCGTCCACTGCTTCCTGCAACATACGCTTTTCATTGCGGATGATGATGTCTGGCGCACCAAGTTCCATCAAGCGCTTCAAGCGGTTGTTACGGTTGATAACGCGGCGGTACAAGTCGTTGAGGTCAGACGTTGCAAAACGGCCACCGTCCAGAGGAACGAGAGGGCGAAGTTCTGGTGGAATGACTGGAACAACTTCCATGACCATCCACTCTGGCTTATTGCCAGACTCAAGGAAAGCTTCAACGATCTTGAGGCGCTTGGTGAGCTTCTTTTTCTTGGTTTGCGACTTAGTGGCTTGCGATTCTTCACGCAAGGTCACGCGCAATTCTTCAAGTTGCAGCTCTTCCAAAAGGCCGCGCACAGCTTCAGCACCCATACCAACCACAAGGGCATCTTCGCCATAGTGGTCAATGACTTGGAGATATTGATCTTCCGAGATGACCTGCATCTTGGCAAGATTAGTGCTACCAGCATCGAGAACGATGTAGGAGTCGAAGTAAAGAACCTTTTCAAGGTCAGCCATGGTCATGTCGAGGAGCGTGCCAATCTTAGATGGCAAGGTCTTCAAGAACCAAATGTGCGCAACTGGGGCCGCCAATTCGATGTGGCCCATGCGCTCACGACGCACCTTAGAGGCAATAACTTCAACGCCACACTTTTCGCAGACGATGCCACGGTGCTTCATGCGCTTATATTTACCGCAGTTACATTCGTAGTCTTTAACAGGGCCAAAGATTTTGGCGCAGAAAAGGCCATCGCGCTCTGGCTTAAAGGTACGATAGTTAATGGTTTCTGGCTTTTTAACTTCGCCATAGGACCATTCGCGGATGCTTTCAGGCGATGCAATGGTGATTTGGATCGCTTTCAAGTTACGGATATTGGTGATGTTGGCCGCCGAGCCGCGGACGGTGAACAAATCGTCTAAAGTCATGTGCTCCCCCTACCCAAAAGATTGGGGCGGAAAGTTTGGGCGCCATTTGGCGAAAATTTGGCTGATTTTCAGCTAAAAACATTAAGGCAATGCTTTTTCGCCAACGTTGCCACAAATTCTGGCAGGGGACTTCCCCTAAAGGGAGCCCCCGCCAAAAGCTTTATGGAAACTCTGATTTACTGTCTTTTTGCCCCCTAACTGCGTCAGTCTCTTTTCCGAAATCCTTATGTATGTCTATATACACTGCGTCTTTCTGAAAATTCGACTTCCTTGTTAGGGAACAAAAATCCTATTAAATCAGAGTTTCCTTATACATTCCTAATTAGGACTAAAGAAGCTGACCTTCTTAGGACGCTTTTTCCCTTCTTCTTGGTGCAGAGTCACGTTGAGGCCAAGGGACATAAGTTCCTTCACCAAAACGTTGAACGACTCAGGCAAACCAGCTTCGAGGAAATTGTCACCCTTGACGATCTTTTCGTACATCTTAACACGGCCTGTGACGTCGTCAGACTTGACGGTCAAGAACTCTTGCAAGAGGTAGGAAGCACCGTATGCTTCAAGGGCCCAAACTTCCATTTCACCGAGACGCTGGCCACCAAATTGAGCCTTACCACCGAGAGGTTGCTGGGTTACCAGCGAGTAAGGGCCAGTGGAACGTGCGTGGATCTTTTCGTCAACAAGGTGGTGCAGTTTCAAGATGTACATGACACCGGTGGTGACGCGATTTTCAAAGCGTTCGCCAGTACGGCCATCGTACAGAACCGACTTACCATTGTCTGGAGTGCCAGCGCGTTCAATCCAAGACCATATTTCTTGCTCTGTAGCACCGTCAAATACAGGCGTCTTGGTGACAATACCTGTACGCAGTTTTTCCACAGACTTCTTGAAGGTCTCGTCATCCATCTCATCCACAAGGGCATTGATGTATGGGGAGTTGTAAACGTCTTTCACTTCAGCGCGAAGTGCTTCCATGGCGACGCCGTGGTCAAGCATTTCGGCAAGCTGACGGCCAAGCTCTTTAGCACCCCAACCAAGGTGGGTTTCCATGAGCTGACCGATGTTCATACGCGAAGGAACGCCAAGAGGGTTCAGAACGATGTCCACTGGACGACCGTCGGCAAAGAATGGAAGGTCTTCCTCTGGCAAGATACGGGATACAACACCCTTATTACCGTGGCGACCAGCCATTTTGTCACCCACATTGAGCTTTCTCTTCACTGCAATGTGGACCTTCACCATCTTAATGACGCCAGGAGGAAGGTCATCGCCTTCCACAGCCTTTTCGCGCTTGGAGTCATAGATATTCTTGAGGAAGCTGATTTGACGGTCATATTCTTCAAGAGCTGCACCAATCATTTCATTGATATCGCTGCTCTTAAAGAGGCCTGCCAATTTCTTCACAGGCATGCCGTCAAGCATTTCACGGGTCAAGAGAGAACCAGCTTCTGCAATGATTTCGCCAACATGCTTACCTTCAATGGCAACAGCAATTTCCTTGCCTACCAAGTCAGGAGCGAAGCGGTCACGCAGTGCGTCGCCAAGGGCGCGAGCATGGTCACGTTCTTTACGGTCAATGCGCTCAGTCTCGTAATCTTCGATATTACGGGTACGTTCGTCCTTATCGCCAGAGCGACGGTTGAACACCTTAACATCGATGATCGTACCTTCAATTCCTGGTGGAACCTTCAAAGACGTATTTTTTACGTCACGAGCCTTTTCACCGAAGATAGCGCGCAAAAGCTTTTCTTCAGGAGTCAGCTGGGTTTCACCCTTAGGCGTAATTTTACCTACGAGGATGTCGTCAGGACGGATACTTGCACCGATACGGATAATACCGCTACCGTCGAGGTTGCGGAGCATATCTTCGCCCACGTTTGGAATGTCGCGGGTGATTTCTTCTGGTCCAAGCTTAGTGTCACGAGCAACAACTTCAAACTCTTCAATGTGGATGGAAGTAAAGATATCTTCTTTCACCACACGGGAAGAGATGAGGATGGAGTCTTCGTAGTTATAGCCACACCAAGGCATGAAGGCGACCACAAGGTTTTTACCAAGTGCTAATTCGCCATCTTCAATACCTGGGCCGTCGGCCAAAACGTCGCCCTTCGTGACCAATTGGCCGGGCTGACAGGTTGGACGCTGGCCAAAGCATGAGCTTTGGTTGGATTTATGATATTTTTGCAAGTCGTATGCGCGAACGCCGCCAAGCTCTGGGTAGAGCCCGTCTTCGTAGTTCACGATAATGCGCATGGCATCAGCGTAACGAACAACGCCCTTACCTTCAGCAAGGATACAAGCGCCGGAGTCACGTGCTACAGGGCCTTCCATGCCGGTACCAACAATAGGCTTGGTGGAGCGGAGCAGAGGCACTGCCTGACGTTGCATGTTGGAGCCCATGAGCGCGCGGTTTGCGTCGTCGTGCTCAAGGAATGGAATGAGTGCCGCAGAAATGGAAACCATCTGGCTAGGCGAGATGTCCATGTGCGTTACTTCATCACGGTTCAAGGCAAGAACGTCACCACGTACTCGTACAGTTACGAACTCATCTTTGAAACGGCCATCGGCTTCAAGCTCAGCGTCAGCCTGTGCAACAACCTTACCGAGTTCACGGGTTGCGTCGAGGAATACGATTTCATCAGAAACGCGGCCCTCTTCAACGACACGGTATGGAGTCTCGATAAAGCCAAAGTCATTAACCTTAGCATAGGTTGTCAAAGAAACGATAAGACCAATGTTTGGACCTTCAGGCGTTTCAATAGGACAGATACGACCGTAGTGCGAGGTGTGTACGTCTCGAACTTCAAAGCCAGCACGTTCACGAGTCAAACCACCAGGTCCAAGAGCTGAAAGACGACGCTTGTGCGTGACTTCGGAGAGGGCGTTGGTTTGGTCCATGAACTGGGACAGCTGGGATGTGCCAAAGAATTCTTTGAGCACAGCAGCCACAGGCTTTGGATTGATGAGGTCGTGCGGCATAAGCGTAGAGACTTCTTGAAGGCTCATACGTTCTTTGATGGCACGTTCCATACGTACAAGACCGATGCGATATTGGTTTTCTACCAACTCACCTACAGGACGCACACGACGATTGCCAAGGTGGTCAATGTCGTCTGCTGGTGCATGAGAGTCTTTCATGGAGACCAAAATCTTCAACGCGGTCATGATGTCGTCGTCGGTCAGGACGCGCAAATCAATGGATGGATCATTGCCCAAACGTTGATTGAGCTTGTAACGACCAACTGGCGACAAGTCATAGTATTCAGAGCTGCGGAAGAGATTATCGAAGAAGGTCGAGGCAATCTCTGGCGTTGGTGGAGAGCTAGGACGCAAGCGGCGGTAAATTTCCACTTGTGCCGTTTCCATGTCGGGCGTCTTGTCTTGAACAAGAGTGTCACGGATGGACGAGGAAGTTTCAAGGCCCTTGGTGTGCAGCACTTGGATGTGCTTGATGCCCACTTCAATGAGACGCTCCACAGTTGCAGGCATGATTTCATCAGCTACTTCTGCAATGACTTCGCCAGTGTTGGGGTCCACAACGTCATCGGCAAAGAACATGCCAATGATAGTGGATGGCTCAACTTCGATGTTCTTCATGTCAGCTTCGCCAATCAAACGCCAAGAGCGCTTGGTGATAGGCTTGCCAGCTTTCACAAGAACTTTGCCATCAGGGCTTACGATATCAACAAAGGCATTGTCCTTACGGTACAATTCTTTGTCGTAATCCCAGAATACACGACCAGTTGCGTCGATTTCGTAGGACTCTCTTTTATAGAAGAAATCCAAAATCTCGGTCTTGGACATGCCCATGGCTTTGAAAAGGATGGTTGCGTGCATTTTACGACGACGGTCGATACGCACGTACAAAATATCCTTGTGGTCAAAGTCAAAGTCGAGCCAAGAACCGCGCATAGGAATGACGCGGCAAGAATACAAGACCTTACGGCTAGAGTGGGTCTTGCCTGAGTCATGTTCAAAAATGATACCAGGGGAACGTTGCAACTGGTTTACGATAACACGCTCAGTACCGTTGATGATGAAAGTACCTTTTTCAGTCATCAATGGCAGGGTGCCAAAGTAAATCTCTTGCTGCTTAATATCGCGAACAGAACGGTTCTCGGTCTCTTCGTCAACATCATATACAACAAGGCGCACGTTAATACGGATTGGGGACTCATAGGTAAGACCCTTGGAGATGCACTCCGCTTGGTCATACTTTGGTTCACCAACCTCATAACTTACAAACTCAAGGCTTGCGGTGCGGTTGAAATCTTCAATAGGAAAGACGGAACGGAAGACGCCTTCAAGACCTTCGTCATGACTACGTTCAGTAGCCCCTTCCTGAAGGAATTTTACATAGGAGTCCACCTGCAAATTAAGCAAGTGTGGCGTAGGAAGGGAGACGTCGATCTTACCGAACTTTTTGGTAAGCTGGGCCATCGTTTCACCTCAAGGAGACGGTTATCCGGTTATAGGCGGCAAAAAAAGACGCCTAATCGCGACGACCGGTGTGTGCGAAAGCGACGAGCGCGCCGAGGAATGATGGCATTGAACGTTTAAGACAATCTTGAACGTAGATGGAGCATTCCCTAATGACATGCCCGCAGATGCGGCGACAAAGAAAAAGCTTTGTGGAAAAAGCTTCGTAAAGAAAGCTTTGTGAGAAAAGCTTTTGGATAGCATACAAAAACAAGCTTTTAGGGGAATAAGCAAATATGCTGTGCTTATCAAAGCTTGTATAAAAAACTTTAGGGTTAGGGAAGAAAACGCAGACAACGCAAACAAGGCGCATGAGGAGTACCCATACGCTATTTTCGCTGACGGCGTAAAATTTGTTGTGTAAATATGCGGCGTACAATGTACCAACCGTGATGAAAAGGTTAGCTGCTGTAACGCGTACAGTCAAACTACAACGTTAGACCATAGCGGAAAAAAATGCAACCCTTCACATACCCACAAAATAACCCTGAAGCGAAAAAGCGCGGGCGAGAAAACCCACCCGCGCTCTAAATCCGTCATGAGCGACGGACGCGAAGTTACTTAACTTCGACGTCTGCGCCAGCTTCAGCAAGCTGCTTCTTAGCTTCTTCAGCTTCGTCTTTGGATACGCCTTCCTTAAGGGTGGAAGGTGCGCCATCAACTTTGTCCTTTGCTTCCTTAAGGCCAAGGCCGGTAAGTGCGCGAACAACTTTGATAACTGCAATCTTGTTAGCGCCAGCGGCCTTCAAGACTACGTCAAATTCGGTCTTTTCTTCTTCAGCAGGAGCAGCAGCGCCGCCAGCAGCTGGCATAGCCATTGCCATAGGTGCAGCAGCAGAAACGCCGAACTTCTCTTCAAGTTCTTTGATGAACTCAGAGAGTTCGAGAACAGTCATATTGCCGATGAACTCAACTACTTGTTCTTTCGTGATGGACATTGTAGGCTCCTTCAGGAATTTTCTTTGGATTGCGTTTGGTTTGAAATGGTTCGCAGTAACAACTAAGCAGCTTTCTTGGTCTCAAGGTCTTTGAGAGCGTAGAGAAGGCCACGAATGATGTTAGCGAACAGACTGACGAAGTTGGTGGGCACTGCGTTGATAGTGCCAAGTACCATGCCAAGAAGCTGTGGCTTGCTAGGCATTTTAGCGAGATCGTCTACCTGAGCAGCGGTGAGAGCTTTGCCCTCGAGGCTACCGTGACGGATAGTGAAAATCTTGCTGGTCTTGGTAAAATCGCTCAACGCCTTGGCCACCGCAACGGGATCATCGAAACCAAGGGCAACTGCACAGTTTTGTTTGAAACCATCAGCGATGGGTTCATGTGCAGTGCCGGTGAGGGCAATCCGTGCCAGAGTGTTTTTCACAACGACGTATTCACCGCCGTTATTGCGAATTTCAACTCTGAGACGGGTCAGCTCTTCCACCGACATACCCTTGAAATCGGTCACAACAGCAATAGAGGCAGACTCAGCGCGGGACTTAAGTTGCTCAATGATTGCGGCTTTTTCGGACCTATTCACATGAATCTCCTCATGTTCGGGGGTTGCCAAGGTGAAAATGCCGAGCCAAAGTGAATCTCGGCAGGATTTTTAAGGCTTACGCCACCTGCTTTCTTCGACTCGAATTTCCTACCGTTTGCCGAATATCGGCCCGAGTATCATCAAAATAATAACACTCGGGCCAAATTTTTTTCAAATGAAAGGCGGTTTAGCCTTCCAAGAACTTCTTAATAACTGTTGGATCGACTTTGATGCCAGGGCCCATGGTGGTGGACACAGCCATAGCACGCATGTACGTACCCTTGGCGCTGGATGGCTTAAGACGATTCAAGGTGTCGACAAGAGCCTTGAGGTTGCCGAGAATTTTCTCAGAACCAAAGGAAACCTTGCCGAGTGGGGAGTGCAGAACACCAGCTTTGTCAACTTTGAACGTAACGCGACCAGCTTTCATTTCAGAAACAGCGGTGGTCAAGTCAAAAGTAACTGTGCCAGTCTTGGCGTTAGGCATCAGGCCACGAGGACCGAGCACACGACCAATTTGGCCAACGAGGGCCATGCAGTCAGGGGTGGCAACAGCTTTGTCAAAGTCAAGCCAGCCGTCTTTGATCTTTTGCACGAGCTCTTCTGCACCAGCAAAGTCAGCGCCAGCAGCAAGTGCTTCAGCTTCTTTTT
Source organism: Pseudomonadota bacterium (assembly GCA_044433065.1). Classification (GTDB taxonomy): domain Bacteria; phylum Desulfobacterota; class Desulfovibrionia; order Desulfovibrionales; family Desulfovibrionaceae; genus Nitratidesulfovibrio. Next base: position 2,969 of record JAWXUA010000061.1, on the reverse strand, counting down.
CGCCCTTACAGAAAACAGCTACGCGAACGGTCTTACCAAGGCCGTTAGGCATGGTAACAGCACCGCGGATCATTTGATCGGAATATTTTGGGTCAACGCCGAGGCAGATTGCTACGTCAACGGTTTCGTCAAACTTAGCAGTTGCGCAAGAAAGCGATTTGGCTACAGCGTCTTCAATGCTATATTGAGCAGAAAGGTCGATGCCTTCAACTGCATTGCGATATTTTTTGCCGTACTTAGGCATAATTCCCACCTTTAAAACTTTGCTGTCGTTCAAAATCTCCTGCCGGCTTGGTCACGTGGGTGTGGCCGAATTTTCATCGGCGGACGGCAGTACAACTGATTAACGAAGCGCTACTTTATTTCGATGCCCATGCTGCGGGCAGTACCAATAATGTTACGCTTTGCGGCTTCAAGGTCTTTAGCCGTAAGGTCAGGCATCTTCAACGTAGCGATTTCTTCAACTTGCGCCATGGTGATGCTACCAACTTTGTTACGGTTAGGTTCGCCAGAACCCTTTTCAACCTTAGCGGCCTTGAGGATGAGTACTGGAGCTGGTGGGGTCTTGGTAATGAAGCTAAAAGAGCGGTCAGCGTAGCCAGTGATGACTACAGGAATGATCATGCCCTTTTGGTCCATTGTTCTGGCATTAAATTCTTTGCAGAATGCCATGATATTCAGACCGTGCTGACCGAGTGCAGGACCTACTGGTGGCGAAGGATTCGCAGCACCTGCAGGAATTTGCAATTTGATCTTAGCAACTTCTTTCTTGGCCATTTGTATATACCTCTAATCGACATGGCAAATATGCCACGCGGTAAAGTCGTCTGCTATCCCTTGGAAACCTGAACAAAGTCAAGCTCAACAGGTGTTTGGCGACCAAAAATGGAAACCGAAACCCAGAGTTTGCCTTTTTCATAGTTAACTTCTTCAACAACACCGTTGAAGCCAGCAAAGGGTCCATCGTCGACTCGAACCTCATCGCCACGATCGTAATTAAACTTCGGACGAGGTTGCTCCTGACGAGACTCCATCATACCCAAGATGCGCTCAGCATCGCTTTCACGCATAGGCGTTGGACGGTTTTTGCCGCCAATAAAACCTGTAACCTTGGAGATATTCTGAACCTCATGCCACGAAAGGTCCGACATGATCATCTTAACCATAACATAGCCGGGGTAGAACTTACGTGTAGAAGTGCGCTTTTCGCCTTTTACAAGCTCTACCACGCGCTCGGTAGGGACCACAACTTCCACAATTTCACCATTGGCATCGCCATTTTGGATCATTTTACGGATGGTGAGCTCTACGCGATTCTCAAAACCAGAATATGTATGAAGGATGTACCAACGGGCCTTTGAGGCGTTAGTGGATTCTGTCATGACACAGCCCGTTAGGAGAGGATGAATTCGATGAGATGCGACAGTCCCATATCAATGAGACCGAGGAACACGGACATAACGAACACAAAGACCAGCACGGTAATGCTGGTCGCCCAGGTTTCCTTCCTAGTGGGCCAGGAGACCTTTCGGAGTTCGCCTTTGGATAGTTCAAAGTATTCTACCATTTGAGAAATCTTAGACTGTCCAGAGTCATTGCTCCCAGAGGCCGCTTCCGGCGCGTTTATTTGCTTCTTCGCCATTATCGCCTCTACCCCGAGAAGAGAAGGGAAAAATGGCAGGGCAGGAGGGATTCGAACCCCCAACATGCGGTTTTGGAGACCGCCGCTCTAGCCGTTAGAGCTACTGCCCTGCACTATGAAGGACTACTTAGTTTCGCGGTGAGTTGTGTGAGTCTTGCACCAAGGGCAATACTTCTTCAACTCAAGACGACCAGTAGTATTCTTCTTGTTCTTGTCAGTCGCGTAATTGCGGCGTTTGCACTCGGTGCATGCCAGCTGAATATTTACGCGCATGGCTTTATTCCACGATGGTGGATACTACGCCTGCACCAACGGTACGGCCACCTTCGCGGATAGCGAAGCGGAGACCGAGTTCCATTGCGATAGGAGCAATAAGTTCCACGTTGAAGACAGCGTTGTCACCAGGCATAACCATTTCTACGCCTTCCTCAAGGGAAATAACACCGGTAATGTCAGTTGTACGGAAGTAGAACTGTGGACGGTAACCAGCGAAGAAAGGAGTGTGGCGGCCGCCTTCGTCCTTGGAAAGAACGTAAACTTCTGCCTTAAACTTGCGGTGTGGGCTGATGCTCTTAGGAGCTGCCAAAACTTGGCCACGCTCTACGTCATCACGCTTTACGCCACGAAGCAATGCACCAACGTTGTCGCCTGCTTGACCTTGGTCAAGAAGCTTGCGGAACATTTCAACGCCAGTACAAGTAGACTTAACAGTGTCCTTGATACCAACGATTTCAACTTCGTCGCCAACCTTAAGAATACCGCGTTCTACACGACCGGTTACAACAGTACCACGGCCAGAGATGGAGAATACGTCTTCGATAGGCATGAGGAAAGGACGGTCGATGTCGCGCTCTGGCTCAGGAATGTAAGAGTCACAAGCGTCGAGCAAAGCAAGGATAGGTGCGCATGCTTCAGATTCAGGATCGTCAGATTCCAAAGCCTTGAGTGCGGAACCACGAACTACTGGGACGTCGTCGCCAGGGAAGCCGTAGCTGGTGAGGAGTTCACGAACTTCGAGTTCTACGAGCTCGAGGAGTTCTTCGTCGTCAACCATGTCGCACTTGTTGAGGAATACAACGATGTATGGAACGCCAACCTGACGAGCGAGCAAGATGTGCTCACGGGTCTGAGGCATAGGACCGTCGGTAGCAGCAACAACGATGATAGCGCCGTCCATCTGAGCAGCACCAGTGATCATGTTCTTGATATAGTCGGCGTGGCCTGGGCAGTCAACGTGTGCGTAGTGGCGATTGTTGGTTTCGTACTCAACGTGTGCCGTAGCAATGGTGATGCCGCGTTCCTTTTCTTCAGGAGCCTTGTCGATTTC
>JAWXUA010000060.1:0-15514 GCA_044433065.1 Pseudomonadota bacterium | reverse complement strand
TTATCGCTTGCGGGTCAAAGCTCTTTGTGGCTAAGGCTTAAAAAACAATTTCGGAACTGAGTTTTTTTGTCCGTTGAAAATAACTTCTTTTGCCCTGTGCCCCCTTCTTTGGTGTAGACCCAAAAGAACGAAGCTCTAATCCACACAACGCAAAAAAGGCATCTACGTTTTCACGTAAATGCCTTTATTTCACCATTTGATGGTGCCGAGGGACAGAATTGAACTGCCGACACGGGGATTTTCAGTCCCCTGCTCTACCAACTGAGCTACCTCGGCGCCGCGGAGAAGATAATTAGAGAAAAAGTCTGAACTATGCAAGCTTTTTTTTGCATTTTTTTTACTTTTTTTTAGCTTTTTAATGCAAAATAAGGTAAGTTACTAATTTGTTTCAACTTTTAAATTATCCCCTAAAAAGGGCGATATGCGCAGTTTACAGGCTCACGGGGCTTTTTCCCCATCTTAAAGCCAAAAAACCTCCATGCGCCGTCAATACCACACGAAGAGCGAGCTATCATCGCTAGCAAAAAGTTTTGAAGGAGGGGGCTAGCCTGCCCGAAGGGTCCGAAGGACAGCAGTTAGGCGCGTCTTCGAGCCTTACGGAAGCAGAGAGCAACGCTGGGAGGGAGGAAACTTGTCCAAAAGTCGCCTCTCGTCCCCAGCAAAATCACAACAGCATACGCTTTGCTGACTTCATGGCGTGGTAGCAATCGGCTACAAAGCGGAACGAAGCCTTTTGCCTTGGCGTTGCCTGATCGGGAACCACACCAGCTGCGGCCCATTCAAAGAGCTGCGCTGTGGGGGCTGTCACGCTGAACCAGTAGCCAGCATCGAGGGACACCGGACCATGGGTATAGTGACCAAAAAAAATAGTGTCATCCACAATGATGCATGGCGCACACGGCATAGCCTGCGTTTCGTACACTTCCACAAGGCCCTCATGCCGCACAGCAAGGCGCACAATAAAATCCCGCGACGCATTGAATACGTGCTCAATCTCAGCCAAAGACCGTTCAGGACGTAAGACCATCAAGAATTCGTCGAGCCATTGCTTGCGCGATACAAATGGCACCGTGATAATGGATAGCTTTTCAAAGCTTGGCTGACTCAAGGCAACACTCAAAGCCAAAGACATTTCCGCGTTGGCAAGGCCATCGTACATGGCTGTATGTAATATGATGCGTCGCTTGGCCGAGGCTAAAGCCTGTGGCAAGCTTGCTGTGTGGATACCAACGTACAATGGTGCCTCGTTTGTTTGCAGTGCTCAAAAGGGAAAAATGATTGCATACATGGATGGGCCATGGTCCCAGAAATAGGCGTGCTCTATAGCAGTCCAGACACCCTAGTACAGAAAAGTATTAGCATCAAGTGCCTAAGGCTATTCTATGACTATGTTAAATGAAAACATTTCTCAGCATAAATAGCCATAATTACAGACTTTCACAAAAAACACTTGCAATTTCTCACCAAAACCATGCATAATGGCTACCTATTTTCATTTTTGCAAGGGAGCATTGCCATGACGCGTAAAGATCGCACAGAAGGCATTTACAGCCGCCGCGAAGTGCTCGACGAGAGCGAACGCCGCCAATATTACCTCATTCAGCTCAAAGATTTGCTTTCCTACGCCTACCGTTATTCCGAGGACGTAAAAAAGCGTTTTGACCGTGCGCAGTTCAGCGTTGAGAAGTTTAAGACTCTCAGCGACTTGAAGCACATCCCCATTCTCAAGAAGAAAGAGCTCATCTTCCTTCAATCCATGGGACCACGCCTTGGTGGCCTCCTGACCAAGGACCTTGGCGAGCTCAAGCGTATCTTCCTTTCACCTGGTCCTATCTTTGACCCAGAGGACCGCCAAGACGATTACTGGGGTTACACCGAAGCCTTCTATTCTGTTGGTTTCCGCCCAGGTGACCTGTCACAAATTACGTTCAATTACCACCTTGCACCAGCTGGTCTCATGTTTGAAGAGCCGCTGCGCAATCTCGGTTGTGCTGTTGTTCCAGCAGGTCCTACCGACGCAACCACACAGCTCGACATCATGCAAAAGCTTCGTGTCGCTGGCTACGTTGGCACGCCAAGCTATCTCATGCACCTTGCGCAAAAGGCCGAAGAAAAGGGCCTCAATTTGCGCCGTGACCTCTTCCTCGAAGTAGCTTTTGTCACTGGTGAACGTCTCTCTGAAAAGATGCGCAGCCAGCTTGAAAAGAAGTTCGACATGGTCATGCGCCAAGGTTATGGCACTGCTGACGTTGGTTGCATTGGTTACGAATGTTTCCACAAAACAGGCTTGCACATCGCAAACCGTTGCTACGTGGAAATCTGTCATCCAGACACAGGCATCACCCTGAAAGATGGTGAAGTAGGCGAAATTGTTGTTACTTCTTTCAACAAAACCTATCCGCTCATCCGTCTTGCCACTGGTGACCTCTCCTACATCGACCGCGCTCCTTGCGCCTGTGGCCGCACAAGCCCAAGACTTGGCAACATCGTTGGTCGTGTAGACACCACAGCACGCATCAAGGGTATGTTCGTTTACCCTCACCAAGTAGAACAAGTCATGGCCCGCTTCGACGAAGTCAAGCGCTGGCAAATCGAAGTCACCAACCCAGGTGGCATCGATGAAATGACCCTCTACATCGAAGCCTCCAACTTCGTTCGCGACGACGAGCTGCTCCACCAGTTCCGCGAAAAGATTAAGCTGCGCCCAGAGCTCAAAATCCTTGCTCCAGGCACACTCCCACCTCAAATCCGCCCCATCGAGGACAAGCGTATTTGGGATTAAATAGGAAATTATGTGGGGGAAGGGAAACCCTTTGAAAAGGGCTTCCCTTCCCAGCGTTGCTCTCTGCATCCGTAAGGCTCGAAGACTCGCCTAACGGCTGTCCTTCGGACCCTTCGGGCAGGCCAGACCCCCATCCCTTCCTAAACTTTTTATTTGCGATGGAAGTTTTGGGCGTTGGATGAAAGTTCGCGGCGCATGGGGGGGGGGAGTGGAAAGATTGGGGAACGTTGGTCCCAAGAAAGTCAATCTGGCAAATTGGGAAAGATTACTCGTAGGTCGGTGGCGTTGATTGCCCAGTCGGATGGATTGATAGGGCGTTCCTGCTGATTGCATTGCGGGAAAAGGGAAAAGAGAGCGCACACCATGCCAGAGCTGCCAGAAGTCGAAACCATTGCCCGAGGTCTACGGTCATCCCTCATAGGGCGAAGCATCATAGAGGCAAAGGTCTTTCTTGCGAAAACCCCAGAGGGTGAATGGGCAGAGAAATCCACGTTCGAAGCTGCTGTTGCAGGCCGCGTCATCAAGGAAGTAGGGCGGCGTGGTAAATTGCTTATCATATATTTTCAAGAAGAGTATTTTCAAGAAGAGTGCTTTCAAGAAGAGCATTTTCAAGAGGAACAGGGGCGCACAGAGTCCATTACGGGCACAGGTGCGAATACGGGCATGGGCGTGACGGGCACAGGCGCGAATACGGGCACAGGCGCGAATACGGGCATTATAGGCATGGCTTTCCACCTCAAAATGACGGGCCGCCTTTTTATCTACCATGAGCACGCACAGGCCAACAAGCATACGCGCGTGGCTTTTCGACTTCAAGACCAGAACCAATCCACAAGCCAACTCTTTTTTGATGATGCCAGAACCTTTGGCTACGTCCGTCTTTTTTCACGCGAAAGCCTCAATCTATGGCCATTTTGGGTGCAGTTAGGTCCAGAGCCGCTAGACATCAGCGTTGACGATTTTTGCCGCCGTATGCAAGGCCGACGTGGCATGAAGGCCCTCTTACTTGACCAGCACATCATTGCAGGTGTGGGCAATATTTATGCGGACGAAGCTTTGTTCAGCGCAGGCATCCATCCCAATGCCAAAGGTCACGACGTGCCCCATGCTAAGCTTGTGCGGCTGCATGCTGCCTTGCAAGCGGTCCTTCTCCAATCCATTGCCGAGTGTGGGAGTTCTATCCGTGACTATCGCGATGCCCATGGCAATGCTGGGGCCTTCCAGAACTGTTTTCATGTGTATGGTCGCTCGGGCCAAACCTGCACGGCATGCCAGACGCCTTTGACCACAGCCAAGATTGTAGGACGTACCACGGTTTTTTGTGAGTGTTGCCAACGGTAGAGCGCCTCTTTACGAAGTATGGGATTGATGACCAATAAAAAAAGACCTGTCGTTTGGCAGGTCTTTGTGCATTTGTGGGTAGGAAATGAGACACACCCTAGAGGTAGATGCAGCTGTCATTTTTCGAGAGCAGCGTAAATGTATTGAGCATATCTTGTTTCTTTCGTATTTCAGGAATATGCAAAAAAGTCCATTCAGCTAAGTGCGTTGGAAGCATATCATCGTATATAAGGTTCGCTATGGCTTGAAGGTGTTCTTGCTTGATACCACCATGAGCAATGATTTCAATGCTGCCAGATGGGATATAGTTGTTGTGCTCTGTATCGTGCGTGGAAGTGCTGTGCCCACAACTGCATGGCTCGCTTAGCGGAGGCTCTGCAAGAGTTTTGACGCTGGTAACCCCAGATCCAAGCCGGCAATGTGTGGAAAATTGCAGTATGTCGCAGTGATTTTGCAGTACAGAAGCAGTGGTTTCAAGCATGTCTGGCAGGTACTTCGTCATATACAGGCCGCCACAGCAAGCCAGATTGTGTTGTAAATGCAAGCTTACAAAGGCTGTATACAGGCTAGGATAGATGAGCCCCTGTTGCAAAGCCGCACTCAGGTCCTCAGCGGTCAGGGCAATGGAGAGGTCACCATAGACTAAGCGGTCGGGATTTTCTTGCAAGCAAAGAGGAATGCGGCGCCCTTGTTCATCAATGGCCCAGAAGAATATGGTGCCATTTTTTCCTGTTCTTTCAAGTGTTTGGCCACTCTTTGCTAACTCAGACCAACAGGCACGCGTATCCGTGAGTTCTTCTAAGATACGGTCGCGACAAGCCTTTTGGAAGAAGAGCGTGGAGAGAACGCTGCTTGGGTCTTGCAAGTCTGCGAGCACAAGCTTTGTGGCCAGCTCCTCAAGATTGAGATAGACGGCGTGGGTATTGGGATTATCAGGGTAGATGGCCTGAAAGATTTTTCCATTAATATACATGGCTTGCTGGCTAAAGTTTGCTAAGCCAAGGCAATCATCGTGCAAAATAATGTCGTGGACAATGCTCTGCATGACCTGCCACTCGTGCGCCGACACAAGGCTTGCATCCCACTTATTTACGATTTTCAGCACGCCATTCTTATGCAAAGCTGGTGCGGCCAAGACAAGGGTATTTTGCTTCGCGCTTGGAAAAAGGGGATAGCGAATAGGATGACCCTGTGCACTCTTGCGACCAAGCATGAGGCCACGCGGATAACTGTAGCTCTGCATGGGAACACCAGCGCATGCCAAAACAGGAATAGTTGTTATGATTTCAGGAGTTTGCAAAAGCTTTTGCAATTCCAGAAAATGCAATGCTTGCACCTGTTCAGCAAGACAATCGATGCCAAGGTGGTGGGTAGCCATGATGCGCGATGACGCTTCTAAGCTCTGCACAAGCTTGTGGGCAACGGCATTGCCCATAACTGGCGTAACCATGGAGGCAAGGGCATTTTGGGCCGTTGTGGACAGCGTAAAAGGCGTAGGCTGAGTAAAGGCGTGGCTCAGCTCACCAATACTTTTGCCAAGCCATGACTCTAAGCGATTTGGTAAATATGGGAACGCGTTGAAAAGCTCTTGAAAAGTATGGTTATATTTTTGATATTGCACGCCTTTAAACATAGCAATACACTCCTATCATGTGCGCACTATCATTGTTTTACCTTGGCACTGATTGCAAAAAGCACTGTCATGGCAAGCGTAATGCCAGCTAAAAGCTGTAATGAGATTTGAGCACCAAGAGATGCAATCATAACAGCAAGGCAAATGGGGCCTAACACTTGTCCTACACGTTCAGCGAGATTGTAACTTGCCACAACTTTACCTTGGCCAAATGTGTCCACAATAGGTAAGGATAGGGCATAGGTGCCTTGTGCGCTGAATGCAATAGAGTTGCATATACCAAGTATAATAATGCCAAGAATAGCCATAGATATAGAAGTAGATAGGCTGAAAATGGCAATAGAGATAACACATGCAATGCCAGCTACAAAAAGCCATAGAGCAACAGGGCTTATGCCTTTTGCAGCACTGATTTTGCTTGCACTTCTGTCAATGATGCGTCCTAGGACAGGGCCAAGATAGATGACAATGAGGCAGTAGAACATGGATACACGGCCAATGTCAGCTGTGCTTGCATTCGCAGCGTGGAGCGATACAGGGATGTAATAGTTGAATAGGCATACGGTGGCGAAGGCGCACGGTACGATATTCATCATCAGCAGGCCAAGCATGGGGATATTGGTGAAGAAGTATTTGAGGTCAGCCAAGGAGAAGCGTTCTTTTTTCTCTGCGCTTTTTGAGGCTTGAAGCTTGCTAAGGTCCTGTTTAGGCAGATGTTTTGCCAGTACAAGGCAAGTGCTCAGCATAATGAGGCACGCCACATAGAAGGTTGCAGAATAGCCCAAACGGTCGGCAATGAGGCCACCAAAGGCACTGCCGCACAAAAGGCCAGCATAGGCACCAGCAAGCATGGAGGCGATGCTTTGCGCGCGCTGTTCTGGATTACTTCTATCAAAAACAAAGAGTTGTATGGACAAATTCACGCCGCCATAGCCAAAGCCAGCAAGGCATCGTGCGCCCAAAAAGAGCAATGCACTATCAAAAAAGGCACTGGCAAAGCTGCCAAGGGCTACAAAGGCAGAGCCGGCCAAAAGGATGGGACGCCACCCATATTTGTCAGCAACAACGCCGCCCATGACGATGGCAAGACCAGCACAGAACATTTCCATGGACACAGGCAAGCTCATGCTCACGTCCTTGGACAGACCAAACAGGCTTGGGCTGATTTCTGCCATGCGCAATGGAATGAAGGAAATGGAAAGGAAGACGCCAAAGAACATGGCAAAGGCTATTGTACGTATGATGTATGCGTTGTGGAAAACAGAGGTCTTTGTTGTTTCTTGAGAATGTAGACTCTCTTGTACTGCGGTTTTTTTCTGCAATACAGACTCATCATACATGAAAATAACAGCAATAAACTCAACTAAGAATATCAGAGTAATGACGGTAATCGTCAAAATGTCCAAAAGGATGCTGATGAGACTGTCCTGTAAAGACTCTTTGGAGATATATACAGTGACAAGACTTTGCTGTTGTGCATTGTGAGCAATGGATATATCTGGGGTAGCCTTGACCATGCTAGAAATACTCGCAAAGCCAGCGAGAGGCTTTTCCTCAGTAGCTCTGATATTGTTGGCAATCTCAGTTTCAAAGCGTATTAAATTCTGTTCTTTTAGTTCTCTTTTGCCAAGGATTGTTTCGATATAATAGGGGTTTACAATGTTGATTTCAGCCCCTTCTTCATTGATGTGGACAGCGGTATTCCAGTGGAACCGCTCCTGAATTTTTTTAAAATAGATCTTGGCATCGGGGACATCCTGCAATCGGATACCGAGCCGATGCAAGCGGGAGATATCGCTGGCGATTTGATTGCCCAGTTGCGATGCCATATTCACCATGCTTGTCTCTTGCATTGCTCGCATAGGCGTGTACAACGTCGCCATAAAGATGCCTTGTGCAAGCAGGAAAGGAATGAACATGGCTACGTACATGTAGACTTTTTTATAGCTCTTGCTCTGTATTGTCTCAGAAGACATGACATAGTGCACAAGCAGGCACAGTAAAAGAGTGGCCGATAAGCCAATGCCAGCAAGGTAATACACATTATTGTAGACAAGTTCCTTAAGAGTTGCAGTGAAAGAACTTGTCTCAATGCCATGCAATACATAGCCTTCAATGGTATTCTCTGGGTCAACAGCAATTTTGCCTTCTAGGGGGCTTGCAATGCGTTTGTCACCATGAGCTGCTTGGAACAGGTACTTCTTTTGGCCAAGCACAGGGTGAGCAATCCATGTTGTGTCGCCTTCTTCAAAGTACAAAGTCTTTGTTGTGCTCTCTTTCAGCTCTTGTGGGAATACAAAGTGTGTGTTGTCGTAATTGTGCTGCGTAATAATATCACAGTTTTTATCTAGGATAACCGTGCGATATGCATTAGATGTCTCTTGGTATACTGCAACTTGTTCTGTTAGGTCATGTAATCTTTTAGGAGAAATACCAAACTTTGCTGAACGAGAAAGCGTATTTGCAAAGCGAGAGGATACAAAGGTATCCAAAGCTATGGCATCTTCATAGTATTGCTTGTGCAAGGATGATAAAACAAGGACACTAAAAAGAACGAGTGCCGTCATAAGGGACAAAGCACATGCAATGACAAAAGATTTTGTTTTCCTACCAGAAGTATTCATATAGATACAATCTCTTTTTGCGCAGTATATGTGGATACGATAATAGTATTATTTCTCTTCGGCTTCATCTTCAATTGTGAAAATCTCTTGGTATACAATATCAGAGGCAGCAAGGACTTCAAAAGGTGGATTCCAACCAATGCGGATGGCCATCTCAAGGTTCATAGCAAGTCCTAAAGGCCCTTCAAAAACCTGCGACAAAGAACGTGGCTTTGCCCCTTCAATGACGCCAAGCACTGTTTCAGCACCATGCATACCTTCGTTGGCAAAGCTATTTTGTGCAATACTCATCAAAACGCCAAGCTTGGTCTCCATAAGGCCGCTTTGTGAGAATGATGGAATGCCAGCCTTGATAATGGGCTCAAGTAAAATGCCCATTTTATCCCACTGCATACCAGAATTTGTGGTCATATAGATGGCGTCACTGCTTTCGCTGAGCGTCTCTATACATTGCTGTAGATTGGTAAATGAAGTGCCATCGTCTTCAAATAAGCCAGCTTCACAGGGCACAACTTCAAAATTTAGCTTTTCTGCAACGCGCAATATATCGTTATATGCAATGGATGCTTTGCCTTCATCAGTATTTGGAGTTGGCACACCAAGCTTCTTAAACGTAAAGATATCATAGAAGATGGAAAGCTGTCGTTCATAGCGGCCAAGCTCAACTTGCCCATGCACATGGTCAAGGCCAGAATCTTCAATGGACTGAATAATACCTGCTTGCACTGCATCAGTGACAGACATGGAAAGTGTTGGCACATTGTGTTCATCTGTGGCCATATCAAGGCCAGCACCAGTGCCAAAAGCGAGAATAATATCAATGTCATTTTTTGTTTTAATACGTTCTAAAATATCTATTTTATTCTGATTACGTCTATCCGCATCCCAATTTGCAGAGTAAAAACCATCTTCTACAAATTCGATATAGTCGCCACCTGCATTTTGCGCAAGCCATGACCATACTTTCTCCATATCTTGGGTGCTGGAAACAGTTCCAGTATACTTATTTTCAATGAGGCCAAGCTCATAGAGACCGTCAATTGTGGCATTAAAAATCATGGCATAGTCAATGTATGGACCACCTTCAATGTACACAAGACGCCATTTTTGCGAGCTACTATGCTTTTGCAAAGGACTTGGAGTAATCTTCCCACCATCTGCCAGTGCAATACCTTGAAAAGAGACTGTAAATGCTAAAGTCAATGCTAGAATAATTTTAGTAATCATGTTTTTTCCTAACTGTTACATGTCACGCAGTATTGTGCCAAAGCGCAACTGAACACGACTGGGCATGAGTTTTCTTGACTATATAAAAGAGGGCACTCTTTCCATGTTATATGCAAGGAGGCGTCCAAGAGCTTCATTTTATATACAAAACTCTTGTTTCTACATTTGATTATAGGTTGCACAAAACTATGTCAAGACTTAAGCAAGCATAAAATCACATGCACTGCACCATGCAGTACTGCTTCAACATGGTGTAAAAATATCATAAACTCCACACCATAATCACATAACTTAAAGCCGCTCCTCAGTACAGTTATGAAGCGTACAAAGCGCAATCATATCTGAAGGAGTTTCGCCATGAAAAAAATGGATGCCATGCACAAAATGGACGCAACGAAGTCCATGCCCAATGCGTCAAACAATGCCGACGTGTCGACAAATGCCCAAAAACTCACCACCATCTTCGGCACGCCAGTGGTGGACAACCAAAATTCAAGGACCGCTGGCGTACGCGGACCTGTGCTTATGGAAAGCGTATGGCTGCTTGAGAAGCTCGCACACTTTGACCGCGAAGTCATTCCAGAGCGTCGCATGCATGCCAAAGGTTCTGGTGCCTTCGGTACGTTCACTGTGACTCACGATATTACAAAATACACCAAGGCCAGCATTTTCTCCGAAATCGGTAAGAAAACGGAGATGTTCGCGCGTTTTTCCACAGTGGCAGGTGAACGCGGAGCTGCCGATGCTGAGCGTGACTTGCGTGGTTTTGCGCTTAAATTCTACACCGACGAAGGTAACTGGGATCTTGTGGGCAACAATACGCCTGTCTTCTTTTTCCGCGATCCATTGAAATTCCCAGACCTTAACCACGCCATCAAGCGTGACCCACGCACGAATATGCGCAGCGCCAAAAACAATTGGGACTTCTGGACCATGCTGCCAGAAGCCTTGCACCAAGTCACCATCACCATGAGTGATCGTGGCATCCCAGCGTCCTACCGCCACATGCACGGCTACTCAAGCCACGCCTACAGCCTCATCAACGCTGATAATGAGCGTGTTTGGGTGAAATTCCATTTCCGTTGTGAGCAAGGCATCAAAAATCTTACCGATGCCGAAGCTGAAGCCATTGTGGCCAAGGACCGTGAAAGCCATCAACGTGACTTGCTCGAAAGCATCGATCGCGGCGATTTCCCACGCTGGACCATGCAAATCCAAATCATGACCGAAGACCAAGCGCGCGACCACAAGACCAATCCCTTTGACCTCACCAAAGTATGGCCCAAAGGCGATTATCCCCTCCACGACGTGGGCTTCTTCGAGCTCAACCGTAACCCAGACAACTATTTTGCCGATGTGGAGCAAGCCGCCTTCAATCCTTCAAGTGTTGTCCAAGGCGTCGGTTTCTCACCAGACCGCATGCTCCAAGGCCGCCTCTTCTCCTATGGCGATGCCCAACGCTATCGCCTCGGTGTGAACCACCATCAAATCCCTGTCAATAAAGCCCGTTGCCCAGTGCACGCCTACCACCGCGATGGCCAGATGCGCGTGGACGGCAACTACGGTTCCACTCTCACCTATGAGCCCAATAGCTATGGTGAATGGCGCGAACAGCTCGACAAAAAAGAACCGCCGCTGCCAATCTATGGCCACGCCGATTACTGGAATTACCGTGACGATGACGACGATTACTTCACCCAACCAGGCAACCTTTTCCGCCTCATGTCCCCAGAGCAGCAAGAAGTCCTCTTCGCTAACACAGCTCGCGCTATGGGTGACGCACCTGTGGAAATCAAAGAACGCCACGCCATGCATTGCGCCATGGCCGACCCAGATTACGGCATTGGTGTAGCTAAGGCTTTGGGATTGAATAGATAATAGAGGGCGTCGCTTTTATAACGCAGTAGGGGAAGGGAAAAACTTTGGGCTGATTGCTAGCTCAAGGTTTTCCCTTCCCCCACTATACTATTCTTAGGTTCACACCTAAATAGGCTCACATCTAGATACATTCATATTGAGGCAAGCCATATCGAGGCAAGCCATATTGAGGCAAGCCATATCGAGGCAAGCCATATCGAGGCAAGCCCTCTTTATTCTACGGTAACACTTTTGGCCAGATTGCGTGGCTGGTCCACGTCTTGGCCAAGGTGGTCAGCCACTTCATAGCTGAAGAGTTGCAACGCTGGCAGAGCCAAAAAGGCGGATAACGGTCCCCATGCGCTTGGGATGGTCCATGGATGGTCCACATTCAGCGTGTTGCCCTCATTGACAAGAGCAATGACCTTACCACGTCTAGCTTGCACCTCTTCGATATTGGACTTGCTCTTGAGGAACAGACCATCATCAAGGGCCAAAGCAAAGGTGGGGAAATCTCTATCAATGAGCGCAATGGGCCCATGCTTCATCTCACCAGCTGCGTAGCCTTCTGCATGGATATAGGAAATTTCCTTGAGCTTGAGCGCACCTTCAAGGGCTAAGGGGAAGCAATGACCGCGGCCAAGGTAGAAGAAGCTCGTGGCCTTAGCATAGTCGCGTGCGAGGCTTTGCGCTGTCATACGCATGTCAGGCAAGGCTTTTTCAAGCTTGTGCGGCAAGGACTGCAATGCTTCAAGGGCTTGTACATGCACACTTTGTTCGAGAGTACCCTTGCGTTCGCCCCAATACAAGGCAAGCAAGCTCAGCACAACCATCTGGCTGCACATAGCCTTTGTGGAGGCTACGCTGATTTCAGGGCCAGCCTGTGTGTAGAGCACCACGTCGGACTCACGTGCGATGGATGAACCCACCACATTGCATAAGCCAAGCACATAGGCGCCATGCTCTTTAGCAATGCGCAAGGCTGCCAAGGTGTCCGCTGTCTCACCAGATTGGCTGATGACAAGGACCATATCTTCTTTGTCGAGCAGAACTTCACCATAACGAAATTCTGAAGCAATCTCCATGCTTACGGGAACTTTAGCCCAGGCTTCGAGCAGTCCCTTGCTCCACATGCCAGCATGGTACGACGTGCCACACGCCACAATGTGTAAGCGTTTTGGTACGGGCAAAGCCTCAAGCTCGGGCAGATGCACGGCCATATTTGCCCAGTCCACACGCCCAGCAAGGCAGTCCGTCACAACCTTAGGTTGCTCGAAAATCTCCTTGAGCATGAAATGCTTATAGCCGCCCTTTTGCGCTGCTTGCATGTCCCAATTGATATGATGAATTGGCTTTTGGATTTCACTAAAATCCTCCAGTCGCAAGACCTTCCAACTATTGGCATCAATGCGCACAAGCTCGCCATCTTCCAGAAAGACCACGTCCTTGGTGTACGGCAAAAAGGCTGGAATGTCCGATGCCACAAAGTGCTCACTCGTGCCCACGCCCAAAATGAGCGGTGCGGCCAAGCGCGCAGCATAGATGACTTCAGGCTCTTCAGGCGATGTCATGGCCACAGCATAGGCACCATGAGCCTGCTTCAAAGCCCATGCAAACGCTTCAAGTAGGGTCCCTGTTTGCTTGCGACCTTCAGCTATTAAATTGGCCAGAACTTCTGTATCCGTCTCCGAATAAAAGACATAGCCCTTAGCTAAGAGTCCGTCTTTAAGTTCTTGGAAATTCTCAATAATCCCATTATGCACAATGGCAAGGCTTCCGTCGTTAGCCTTATGTGGATGGGAATTTCTCTCCGCAGGTACACCATGGGTAGCCCATCGCGTATGGCCCATGCCCGTGGTTGATGTAGAACTAGGGCAGGTCGCGAGCTTTTCTTCCAAAGCCGCAAGCTTGCCTTCAGCCCGAATGGTCACCAGTTCGCGATTTTGCACAAAGGCGACACCAGCTGAGTCATAGCCACGATACTCAAGGCTCCGTAAGCCCTCAATTACCAGCGGTACACATGGTCTGTGGCCCGCGTAGCCGATTATTCCACACATAGTTGTTGGTCCTTATTTGGTGCACAGGGCAGAGGTTTTGGCAAAGGCAGCATTATGCCGTATATGGGCCTTCACCTTGGCACGAACGGCAGACAGCCCCATAATTGACAGGGTGGTATTCGCCACATTGTGGGCATTGACCGATGGGTCCCATGCTTGAGTGGCCGAGGACTTCTGGCTTAATGGTGACAGGCTTTATGGACAAAATGCTCTCCGCAGCAAGGCGGATTTCTTCTTGTAAGCGTGGTGTGTCTTGCTCGCGTTTAGGCTTGAGCTTCAAGAACCATGTGCGGATTTCAGAAAAATCATCCATCTTGCTCACATCAAGATGCACGCGGAAACCTTCACCCGTATGCTTGTCAAAGAGTGTCACAGCATAAAGACCAAAGTCATAGACGCGCAACCAACCGTTGCCCACGGTGCATAGTGTCAGCAATTGTACCGCATCAGGCAGACATTGCTTGGACTCGCTAATAACATCAAAAAGAATACCCTCAGGCAACGCTTTGCGAGCCATTTCAACCATATATGCACCAATGATGAGTCCTGGTGCAGGATAGCCGTGGAAGGAGCGTGCCAAATCCATAAACTCTTCATGCGTATATTTGCCGATGTTCATTGTGCGTATCCTTTTCAGTTTTGGCGAAGTAGCGCGTAAAGCGCACCGATGGTCTCCCTACAGTATTACAAAATTCCCAAACACGCAGCTGGGAAGTCAGTGATAATGCCAGTGACACCAAGGTCCAGTAGGCGGCGTGCTTCGGCCATGTCGTTTACCGTCCATACGTTAATCATAATACCGGCTGCGCACAAGGCCAGAATGTGTTCATCGGGAATAATGTCGCTACCAGGGTGATAGGCTATGACGCCGAGTTCTTGGCACAAGGCCACAGGGTTTTCTGGGATGACGTCTTCCACAAGAGCGGCTGTTGCGAGCTTTGGCATGATAGCCTTTGCTTCGCGGAGGTATTGATGTTGGAAAGACGAGAGCAAAACCGAGTCCTGCATATCAAGTTTATCAATAATAGCAAGTACTTCTGATGTTACCGTGTCATGCCCAATACCGCCATTAGCAGCAATGGCCAAGTCTTTGATTTCCACATTGACGCGCCAGTTACGCTCTTTGGTCAGGAGCAGGGCTTCTTCTAAAGTAGGCACAGGTAGGCCCGTGAACGTGGCCTTAGCATCGGGGAAAAGCTGAGCCACTTCACCAGATGCTATGCGGCCAAATGGGTCTGCGTCGAGGTACCATGCGCCAGCATCAAGGGTCTGTATTTCTTCAAAGGTGAAATTACAAACATGCCATGGGGCACGGTCTGCGAACTGCGGAAGCTTGGAGACGTTGGTGGTGCGTGTGAAATCGTCGTCGTGCATGATGATGAGCTTGCCATCTTTGGTGCGGTTGACGTCGAGTTCCCACATGTGGGCACCTTGGCTATGAGCAAGGTGGGCGGCCAAAAGCGTATTTTCTGGAGCATGTCCACGTGCGCCACGATGGGCGATGGACAGCTTTGGTGCTGGAAAGAGATGTGTATTCATGGTTTGAGTGTTGCAAAGACTTTTTGGAATGACAAGGGAAATTATGGGTGGTGGAGTAGGGAAGAGAAAGGTGGAGTAGGGAAGAGAAAGGTGGAGAAGAGGAAAGGCAGAGACACACTCAGCTGCGCTACTGGCTAGACGCCGCAAGGTCGCTGCGCTCCCAGCGGCTGGCAACGTGGTACTCCCTCCGTCAGTTTGGCGTATCTGTATCACTCGAAGACTCGTGAACAGCTACTGCCAACCTGCCACCTCCCAGAGGGAGGCTTTGGAGGCCAACGGCTTCACTTGCCCTTATTGCATCATATTTGTAGTGCGTAACTTTGCGTAGTGTATTTTTGTTTTTCATATATCCCCCCCCACCACAACAAAAAAGCTCTCCATGTGGCTACGAACAACCACACGAAGAGCGTATTCCATCCACAAACAAAAAGTTTAGGAAGGGATGGGGGTCTGG
>JAWXUA010000059.1:0-15536 GCA_044433065.1 Pseudomonadota bacterium | reverse complement strand
GGAACCCCCTTTTTTCAAAAAGGGGGTTCCCCTTCCCCCAGTAAATAAAAACAAAAATAAAAATCCTACCTAAAGGATTAGAATATGTCGGAACAAATTAGTATTGAGAAAGAGCTTCGGAAGTCCTATCTGGAGTACTCGCTGAGCGTTATCATTGGCCGTGCTATTCCTGATGCTCGGGATGGCCTGAAGCCTGTTCACAGGCGGATTATGTTTGCCCAGCATGAACTTGGTAACGGCTTTAGCCGACCACCGAAGAAATCGGCGCGTATCGTCGGTGACGTTATCGGTAAATATCACCCACATGGCGATACAGCTGTGTACGATGCTTTGGTTAGAATGGCGCAGGATTTTAGCATGCGCGATCCGCTGGTTGAAGGTCAGGGTAACTTCGGTTCCATTGACGGCGACTCCGCGGCAGCTATGCGTTATACTGAAGTACGTATGTCCAAGCTGGCTGGCGAATTCCTTGGTGATATTGAAAAAGAGACCGTGGATTTTAGACCTAACTACGACAATACTTTGCTTGAGCCAGTGGTCTTGCCTACACGGGTGCCTAATCTGCTCTTGAATGGTTCGTCGGGCATTGCGGTTGGTATGGCTACTAATATTCCACCGCATAACCTTGGTGAATTGAGTAAGGCACTTTTGCACTTGCTTGACCATAGTGATTGTACGGTGCGCGACTTGATGCAGTTTGTGCAAGGTCCGGACTTTCCTACGGGTGGCTTTGTGTATGCTGGTCAGGGCTTGCTTGATGCGTATACCACGGGCCGCGGCACTGTTAAGGTGCGTGGTAAGGTGGAGATTGAGGAGCGCAAGAAGGGCTTCCAGTCTATTATCATCCGCGAAATTCCATACAGCTTGAATAAGTCTAAGCTTGTGGAAAAGATTGCAGCCTTGGTTAATGAACGACGCATTGACGGTGTTTCAGACTTGCGCGACGAATCGGACCGCAAGGGCATCCGCGTTGTTATTGACTTGAAGCGCGGCGTTATTCCTGAGATTGTTATCAATGCGTTGTATAAGTTCACACCGCTTGAAAGCTCGTATGGTATCAATATGCTTGCTGTTGTGGATAACCGTCCGCAATTGCTTGACTTGAAGACTGCGCTTTCCCACTTCATGGAGCATCGCCGCGAAGTTATTATTCGCCGCACGCGTTATGATTTACGTAAAGCTGAAGCACGGGCCCATATTTTGGAAGGCTTGCGCATTGCCCTTGATAATATTGATGAAGTTGTTGCGCTTATTCGTGCATCGGCTAATGGCGCTGAGGCTAAGGCGGCATTGTCTGAACGCTTTGGCCTTTCTGATACGCAGGCCCAAGCTATCCTTGATATGCGTCTGCAACGCTTGACTAATCTTGAGCGTGAGAAGCTGCTTGAAGAATATGCTGAGCTTCTGAAGAAGATTGAATACTTCAAGTCTATTCTTGAAAATGTGGAAGTACTTAGACAAGTTATGCGTGAAGAAATGACGGCTATCCGTGATACCTACGCAAGCCCTCGCCGTACTGAAGTCTTGAAAGATGCTCTTGAGGGTATCGATATTGAAGACCTTATTCCGGATGAAGACGTGGTTATTACCTTGTCGCGCCGTGGCTATATCAAGCGTACGACCTTGGATAATTACCAACAGCAAAAGCGTGGTGGTAAGGGTATTGCTGGCTTGCATACGTCCGATGATGACTATGTGCAGGATTTCTTGACCACGACGAACCACCAGTATTTATTGCTGTTTACCAACCTTGGTAAGATGCATCAGCTTAAGGTGCACCAAGTTGCTGAGGGTAGCCGCACCGCTAAGGGCGTGCATATCGCCAACTTGTTGCCGCTGGAAAAAGAAGAGTGGATTACCACAGCTCTTGCGGTGCGCGACTTTGCCGACGACCGCTTCTTCTTGTTCGCAACACGCCGCGGTATGGTGAAACGTGCTGCAACATCCTTGTATGCTCGCGCTCGTAAGGGCGGCCTTATTGCTGTTGGTATGCGCGAAGATGATGAACTCATCATGGTTCGTGAAATCCATAATGATGATAATATCGTCATTACGACAGCTAAGGGTATGGCTATTCGTTTCGCTTGCCCAGATGTGCGTCCTATGGGCCGTCAGGCTGCTGGTGTGAAGGGTATTGCTTTGGATTCTAAGGACAAAGTCATGGCCTGCGTAGTATTGCCTGGTGGTGACGGAAGCGCAGAAATCATGTCCATTTCGGCCAATGGTTATGGCAAGCAGACGCGCCTTGAGCTGTACCGCTTGCAAAGCCGTGGTGGTAAGGGCGTGAAAAACTTCCGCGTTTCACCTAAGACTGGCGACGTTGTGGGTGCCATTTTAGTGTCCACCGAAGACACGCTTGTACTCATGACTTCGACCAATAAGATTATCCGCATGGGCGTTAATGAGGTCCGAAGCACAGGCCGTGCCACACAGGGTGTGACCCTTGTACGCCTTGATGAAGGTGCCAAGGTTGTGGGCTTTGACCGCGTTAATGAGCGGGTCGAGCCATCGCAAAACCCAGACCAAACGCCAAATAATGACCAAACGCCAAATAATGAACAAGCTGACAATGCTTCTGAAAAGAGCTCCGAACAGAGTTCTGAAAAAGAGAGCTAGGACTGCTGTTCATGCACGATTGTAGAAATACAAAATCCATACAAGAGCACTCTTTTAGGGGGCTCTTGTATGGATTTTTTGGAATATGCCGCGTTGTATGTATTGGCCTAGTCTTCTTTGTGGCCTCATATCACACTGTACTTGCCATTAATGAAGTGAGCACAGTGGAGGAAACTTCCCATAGACATACTATAGATTATATCCATGATGCTCAGACATATATGGATATGATGCTGTGGGATGATGCATTTTATGCCGCAAAAGAATATCTATCGCATTACGTAGATGGTGATAGAAGATGGATAGCATGGAATATTGTCATTGATGCATGTCTTGCTAATAATAAAGCACAGGAGGCTATGGCCTTCTTAGATGATATGCAATATGAATTTGCAGGACAATTTTCCTATGAATATGCTATTGCCTTAAAAAAAGCTCCTGTTCTTGAATTACTCCATAGGTATGATGAAGCAATTGCATTGTATGCAAGCATCAAAAAAGCGCATTATGAAAGTATCCCTAATAATGGGCATGCTGAACAGGATGGGCAAGGCACAAAGCCTATGCTCACCATTGAGCAGCAGGGCGATATTCAGTATCGTATGGCAAAGCTGTTTATGCAGGAGCAAAATTACAGTGGTGCTGAAGAAAAATTGCGCGCGTGCATGAGCTTTACAGAGCTCGATATTCATCATCGCGTGCAATGTGCATATGATTTAGCTCAAGTACAATCCTTAACAGACAGAGAATATGAGGCCCAAGAGCTCTTGTATCAGCTCTGGACTGTACAAGATTTACCGCAAACACTCCGCGCTGGCATCGGCTATTTATTGGCCGACATCCTTGAACGACGCGGCAAAAAAGCACAGGCAAAAGCCATGTACGAAGCTGTGCGCCCCATCTATCCTAATGTGGGTGTCATTGATATGCGCTTGAAACTGTTGAAGTAGTTTTTGTGGGAGAAGAGAAAGAAACAAGCCCTTGCATGTTCGTAAAATATGCAAGGGCTTGTTTTTGTTATTACTTATGGTGTAAAAGTCGTAGCATTTCTTTTTGTGTCTCAAGTTCACATTGGGCAATGAGACGTATAAAATCGTTGTCGTTTTGATGCGCCTTTTCAAGACTTGCTATATAATCATGGCGTAAAATAGGCGGAATAACGACCGGTAAAAAGCCTTTTTGAATAAGGAGCGTGTTCATGGCAAGCCGAGCCACACGTCCATTTCCATCGGCAAAAGGATGAATGAAAACAAGCTCTTTATGAAATTGTGCGGCTAGCAAAAGTGGGTGCACAGCATCTCTTTTTTGTGCAATGCGTGCAAAAAGATTTTCCATGGCAAGAGGAATTTCATCATAGGGTGTAAGTGTATACCTAGAGCCAGAAATAAAGGCGGCTTGGTTCCGATATTGCCCTACCACAGCATCATTATATAAGCTTTCACCAAGCATGCTGTGCATGGTGAGCACATCGTTCTCGGTAATGACATCCGACCGCAACAGGCTAAACATGTGGTCATAGGCCTTAGCATGGCCAAGGACGGCCAAGGCATCACGCATGGATTTACCGCCAGCAGTGAGACCATCTTCAAGTAAAATTTTCGTTTCAGAAAGCGTATACGTATATCCTTCCAAAGCGTTGGATGAATAGACAATGCCCACTCGATAAAAAGACTGCAATTGGCGCAAAAGCCCCGCATCCTCAAAAGGACGGTAGCTCCTGATGGCGTCTTGTTTTGCATCTATTTGTTCGAGTATTTTTTTGAGCATATTTTTTTCTCTTGGGACTCTGTTTTCCCCTAAAACATCAAACGAAGCCACATAGTATGTAGTACCCATGCGGCCGCGAACGTTTTAAAAAACGGATTTTCCGCCGCAATTAAAAAGCTTTCCTGTTCGAAGGATGTCGAAGGCACAGCCGTTAGGTGAACGCAGTGAACCTTACGGATGCAGAGAGCAACGCTGAAAGAGGGAGAGGGTCTGGGTGAGGGAGAAAATTTTCTCGAAAGTTTTCTCCCTCACCCAGCTCACTCTATCCCTTAAAATTCCAAATTCCCTGGGGTTCTTGGGAATGGGATGACGTCGCGGATATTGGTGATGCCTGTTAAGAGCATGAGGAGGCGTTCAAAGCCCATGCCGAAACCTGCGTGGGGTGCGGAACCAAAGCGGCGAAGGTCAAGGTACCACCAGTAATCATCAAGGGACTGGCCCATATCCTTAATGCGTGCTTCGAGTACGTCGAGACGCTCTTCACGCTGACTGCCACCAATGAGTTCGCCAATGCGTGGTACAAGTACGTCCATGGCTGCAACGGTGCGGTTGTCGTCGTTGAGGCGCATGTAGAAGGCTTTGATTTCTTTAGGATAATTGTAGACGATGACAGGGCCACCAAAATGCTCTTCAGCAAGGTAACGCTCATGCTCGGTCTGCAAATCAAGGCCAAAAGACACAGGATATTCAAACTTTTTGCCGCTAGCTATGAGCAAGTCAATGGCTTCGGTGTACGAGCAACGGGCAAAAGGATTGTCCGCAATCTGGCGTAAACGTTCCACAAGGGACTTGTCCACAAAGCGGTTGAACAAATCAATATCAGCGGCGCAACGCTCAAGAATGCGGCTAACCACTGTGCGCGTCATGTCTTCGGCCAACTGCATATCGTCTTCGAGGTCCGCGAAAGCCATTTCTGGTTCAATCATCCAGAACTCAGCGGCGTGGCGTGGCGTGTTGGAATTTTCTGCGCGGAAGGTTGGGCCAAAGGTGTAGACCTGCCCAAGACCCATGGCCAAAGCTTCTGCTTCCAATTGGCCAGAAACGGTCAAATTACTTTCTTTGCCAAAGAAGTCTTTTTCGTAAACGCTGGCACCTTCTGCGGCCTTTACACCTTCAACGGGCAAGGTTGTGACGCGGAACATTTCGCCTGCGCCTTCGCAGTCCGAACCGGTTAAAATAGGTGTATGGACATTGAAGAAGCCGCGCTCGCGATAAAATTCATGGATGGCGTAGGCTGTTTCTGAACGAATTCTAAAGGCTGCGCCAAATTTATTCGTACGAGAGCGCAAGTGTGCGATGGTGCGCAAAAATTCATCAGAATGGCGCTTTTTCTGTAATGGGAAGGTTTCAGCATCGGCACCGCCAAACAGCTCCATATCCGTGACACGCACTTCCCACTTTTGACCCTTACCAGGGGATTCCACTAACGCGCCGGTCACGGAAATAGCTGCACCCGTGCTCACATCCGCAAGCACCGCATAGGCTGGCGTGCCTTCGTCCACGATGGCCTGAATATTGGCCATGCATGAACCATCATTCAATTCTAAAAATGAAAAGCCCTTATTGTCGCGCTTGGTACGAATCCAGCCACAAAGGTGAATATTTTCAGTTGGTTCTGTCGCATTCAATGCTTTGATAATATGAGTTCTTTGCATTATTTTTCCTGTATTTATTTTTTAGCTAAGGGGCTCTGCCTCTTAGAATCCCGCTTAGGACTTACGTCCTAAGAACCTTTTTAGGGTCGATGGGGAGTTTGTGTGGCTAGTAAAACCGTCTTTGTAAGTACTATAGTCTTGTAGAGCTCTCACCATAAAATTGTAGGCGTCACTATGAATGTATAGCTACGCCTTCTTTGTTTTATATGGTGCTTGTCTTGTGCACAAGTTTTTATTTGTGAGATAACGTTAATGGTAAATTTTTGTAGAAAGGAAGAGGTCTACCATGCAAGCAGAGCGACTTTCCCTACCTACTTTCCCTACCTATTTCCCCCATCATCTATCCAGCAGGGACGCCCAATCAATTCATCCGGCTGAGCAATCAACGCCACATAACGCAGCGTTATCTTTCCTATTTTGGCGAATAGCCTTTTCCAGTAGTAACCTTCTATTTTCCACTTCATGTGGCCGTAATCTGCCATTCAACGACCAGAACTACCATCCACAAATAAAAAGTTTTGAAGGAGGAGGGGGTCTGGGGGAGGAGGAAACTTTTTCAAAAGTTTCCTCCTCCCCCAGCAACTAACTAAGTAACTAATTAACTAACCCTCGCCGTCACCAGCATCCTCGGGCAAATCGCGCTTGTAGCGACATGTTTTTTCAGGGCAAGCGATGTGTGGGCCTTTTGATCGGCTTGCTTTTTTGAGGGTGAGGTATGGGGCACCGCATTGAGGGCAGGGGCCTTGTACAGGCCAGTCCCAGAGGGCGTAGTCGCAGCTGGGGAACTGGTCACAGGAATAGAATATTTTACCACGCTTGGAGCTTTTCTCGACGATTTGGCCATGGCAACCTTCGCGAGGACAGGGCATGCCGGTGGAGAAGGCTTCGATGTGGCGGCATTCTGGGTAGCCAGTGCAGGCGATGAAACGGCTGCCGGTACGGGCTTTTTTGATGACGAGATCGGAACCACAGTCGGGACAGACGCCGACCTTTTCTTGGGCTTCGATGGAACGCTCTTCAACGACGACGTTGCCCTTGTCATCACGGGAGAAGTTCTTGGTGTTGCGGCAATCTGGGTAGCCTGTGCAGGCAAGGAAAGGACCAGCCTTACCAAACTTGATGACCATAGGCTTCTGGCATTGCTCGCAGAGAATGTCGGTGGAAAGACCGCCCTTGACGGTTTCCATGGCCTTGGAAGCTTGCTCAAGGGTTGGGTTAAAACCTGCGGAGAAATCACCGAGAAGGTGGACCCAGTTAAGCTTACCTTCGGCCACTTGGTCGAGGGAATCTTCCATGCCAGCTGTAAAACCTACGTCCATGAGCGTGGTGAAGTGCCGCGCGAGCAAATCGCAGACCACAGAACCAAGATCTGTGGGGATGAAATGCTTGTCCACGAGGTGCGTGTAGTCGCGGTCGATGAGCGTGGAAATAATGGCGGCATAGGTGGATGGACGGCCGATACCACGCTCTTCAAGATCACGCACAAGGGAGGCTTCTGTGTAGCGCGCAGGCGGCTGCGTGAACTTTTGTTCCTTTTCCACGGAGATAGGGAAGAGCTCTTCGCCAGCTTCGAGAGGTGGAAGCTCGGTAGTGTCTTCGCGTTGCGGCATGACGGTGAGAAAGCCAGCAAAAAGGATACGTTCACCCTTGGCACGCCATTCAGCAGGGCCACAGGTGATGGTGACTGTGGTGTCGTGGAAGCGTGCAGCAGCCATTTGGGAAGCCACAAAGCGCGACCAGATGAGGCGGTAAAGCTGATACTGATCTGGTGGGAGCAGGTGCTTTATGCTGTCTGGGGTCACGTTGACATCAACAGGACGGATGGCTTCGTGAGCGTCTTGAGCAGAGCCTTTTGTTTTGAAAAAGCGTGGTTTTTCAGGGTAATAGTCTTGGCCCCATGTGGAGAGGATGAAGTCATGGGTACTTTGACGCGCTTCATCGGAGATACGGACTGAGTCGGTACGCATATAGGTGATGAGTGCAAGAGTGCCCATGTCGCCAAGGTCCACACCTTCGTAGAGACGCTGCGCGATATTCATGGTGCGCTTGGCTGTGTAGCCAAGGCGTTGGTTGGCGCTTTGTTGGAGCGTGGACGTGATGAATGGTGGCTGTGGCTGACGGTCACGCTTTTTAGCTTCCACAGCGGCGATGATGAAAGGTTGGCCTTTCATGGCGTCGTCGAGGGCGTTGGCGGTCTCAGCGTTAGGGATGACAGGCTTTTTGCCGTCGACTTTGTTCAGCTCAACTTTGAATGCAGGGTAGCTGGGGTCTGCTGCTTTTTGACCTGTAAGATTTTGGGGTGCCATTTTGGCGAGCTGAGCGCGGAAGAGCCAGTATTCCTCGGCTTCAAAGGCGTGGCGTTCGTGTTCGCGGTCAACGATGAGGCGCAGAGCAACGGACTGCACGCGGCCAGCAGAAATACCACGCTTAACCTTTTTCCAAAGGAGTGGCGACAGTTTATAGCCCACAAGACGGTCGAGAACGCGGCGAGCTTGCTGTGCATCAAAGAGGGATTTATTGAGTTCCCGTGGATTATCAAGAGCTTCACGCACAGCTTTTGCGGTAATTTCGTTGAACTGAATGCGCTTCACATTGCTATTTTTCGCTTTAATAAGCTCAGCAACGTGCCATGCAATAGCCTCGCCTTCGCGGTCGGGGTCCGGTGCGAGATAGACAATATTGGCTTTGGCTGCGGCTTCGCTCAAGGCATCAACAACCTTTTGCTTGCCTTCGATGACTTTGTATTGCGGTGCAAAATCGTTGTCTTCGTCAACACCAATGACGCTGGTAGGAAGGTCACGCACATGGCCAACACTTGCTTGCACCACATATTTATTGCCAAGGAATTTTTTAATCGTCTTTACCTTGGCAGGGGATTCCACAATAATAAGGTCTTTAGCCATGAACATTCCTTTTTTTATAGCCACTGCATTGTGTAGGCATGAGTGGCCCATAACAAAATATATATAATGATAAAAAAATATACTGAGGAGGAAAAAAGGTGCGCATGCTACTTTTGTTGCGCATCCCTATGAGCGTTTTTATCAAAAAAGCTTGATTGTCAAGGACATGAACAAAGGTAATCATGGCATAGCTTTTGTGGAAGTGGAGTGTATAAAAAGAATATTTTGCCACCACAGTTTTACGGAAAAGTGTTAAAATGTTATACAATTATTTGAAATAATTATAAATTATTATTGCTTTAATGTATTCGTTACATACTATGCAAAACCATCCATCAGCACAAAAAAAGAATGTTGAAAAAAACTTTTTATTTGACGTTTTTCTCTTCCTATTCTTTTATTGTGCGTAGATTTTAAGGATTGCCAAACGTCGCGCCTCGCTCTAAAAAAGGAAACACCTTTTATCAATCGTATATTTTTGCAGCATACATATATAAGGATACATCATGGCCAAACAAGAAAGCCACGCGCCTACGACATCTCAAGTGGACGCCACAGCGCCACGCGATCAATCCCTCACTTGGGACCAGTTTATGGCTGTTGAACTTCGCGCCGCAACTATTGTTACTGTGGAGCCTTTCCCTGAAGCCCGAAAGCCAGCTTGGAAAATTTGGGCTGACTTTGGTGACGGCATCGGTATCCTTAAATCCAGTGCACAAATCACCCATCACTATACCGCTGAGGACCTCGTTGGCATGCAAATTCTTGGGGTCGTCAATTTCCCACCAAGGCAAATAGGGCCTTTCCGTTCAGAATTTCTTGTGACTGGTCTTGTCCAAGCTGATGGTTCTGTCATTCTCGCTGTGCCTGAGCGCAAAGTTGAGAATGGGGTTAGATTGGGATAATTTATTTTTTTTACGTAGGTTTATGGTTATATTGGAGCGAGGAAAATAATGTCAGAAAAATATATCATTGGCGTTGATGCTGGTGGCACATACACCGATGCCGTTTTGCTTTCTGGGGCAAATCGACATGTTATTGCATCGGCAAAGCGGCCCACAAGCCACCATGACCTGAGTATCGGCATGGGCGCTGCCATGGAAGCGGTCTTGCTGGGGAATGATGGGGATATAAATCCTATCAATCCTATCAATCCGTCGGACGTGAAGCTCGTCACCGTGTCCACAACCTTGGCAACCAATGCTGTGGTGGAAAATAACCATGATGCTGTGGTTGCCTTGATTGTTATTGGCTGGTCCAATCGCATGGAAATCCCAGGTACAGCCATTGTGCGTAATATCCCTGGTGGGCACAAAATCGATGGTTCTGAGCAAGAAGAGTTCAGCTTGCCAGCCATTGTTGATGTCATTGCGCGACTTAAAGGGACTGTGGATGCGTACGCTGTGTGTGGCCTCATGAGCTTTGTGAACCCTGCTCATGAACAGCTTGTGGCCAAGGCGATTAGCATGATTGACCCTAAGCCTGTTTTTTGTTCGCACACTGTCAGCCGTCGCGCTGGTATGAAAGAACGCGCTACCACAGCTGTCTTGAACGCACGGCTTCTGCCAGTCATGAAAGATTTTTTGGATGGTGTGACGTCTGCTCTTGAAAGGCTTCGTATTACAGCCAAAGTTGCTGTTGTGCGTGGTGATGCCACGGTCATGCCTCTTGAAGACGCTGTGGTCAGTGCGGCTTCAACTGTGGCCAGTGGACCAGCAGCCACGGCGTTATTTGGGAGTACCGCACTGGCGAACTTGGGGAATAGTGTTGACGACCAAGAAGGGGCAATAGAAGACGCTCTCATCGTGGACGTAGGCGGCACAACCACCGACGTAACCTTATTGCGTGATGGAAAGCCTGTCATCGCGGAAAACGGTCTCGCCATAGGTGCATGGGTAACCCACGTGCGTGCCGTAGAAATGTTTACTGTTGGCGTTGGCGGTGACAGCCATGTTCGCTATCTCTCAGCCAACGCAGTGAAAAAAACGAACAGTAATATTGCCGTAGGTCCCTTGCGCGTCACGCCCATATGCATGGCTCCTGCTTTACAAAATATGGACTCATGGCTCTTTAGGCCCGATGGCGGTACATGCCTCATGGCTGTAGAGGGTGACACAAGCAATGTGTCGTCGGCCCACAAAAGTTCCATCGTGCCTATATCAACGGACGCAAAAAAACTTCTGCAATACCTGCGCGACCATGGGCCCATGGATCATATTTCTGCCAGTGAAAAGCTTTGTATGGCACGCATCACCCTTGAAAAAGCGGTGGCCCAGCTCGTGCACCATCAGCTTGTGGTGGAAGTGGGTTTCACGCCCACAGATGCTCTGCATGCTGCCCATATTCTTGATTTTGGCGATACTCATCAAGCCCATAAGGGTGCGGAAATATTAGCTAAGATTATGGCTTGCGATGTGCCCACAGCCATCGATGCTGTCCTCCACGCCACACAACAGCGCATTGAAGATGCCATTGTGGAACACGTGGCCCGTCGTGAAGTGGGCGGCAACTTTGCAGGATATTTGCAACAGCGGCGCAACCATAGTCTTTTGCGCGTGCAGGTTGGCCTTGCTGTGCCCATGATTGGCATTGGTGCTGCGGCCCGTCATTTGTTGCCATCTGTGAGCCACAGTCTTGGCACTACAAGCGCATTTCCTCCTTATTATGAGGTGGGCAATGCTCTTGGGGCTGCTTTGTTGGGGCTTGACTCTTACGCCAATGAGTTTACTGTATAAAAAAGAGTTTTGAGAACTGCATTTTTATAATGTAAAAACACATGCTTATATATTTTCATAAGGAGTTCCCATGTCAGAATTAACGCTCAAGCCACATGGCCATGATTGCGCTTGTGGTTGCCAAGGTCACGAACATCATCATGAGCACCATCATCACGAGCACGGCGCGAACTGTTCTTGCGGTTGTGGTGGGGAACATCACGATCATGATCATGAAGATTGTGAGCAGCACAAACGTCATTTTCCACAAAGCTTTGAGGCCGCCTTTGAGGTTGCTAGCGAAGCTGAAGGTTCCTACGTTGTGCATGGTTACATCCGCATGCCAGACCAAGATAAATGGATTTTGCACGCTTGGACTGAAGTCGATGAAGCTGTATATGATTTGCTCGAAACCCGTGACCCACAAGGACGCGCTGACTGGTATGTAAGCCACGGTGTCACCGAAGAGCGTTTGCGCCGCTATGGCCGCGTTAACTTCTTCACGCGCTTTGCTGAAACGGGCTCCATGGGTCCCTTTGACGAAGAATTCTTTGCCATCACAGAAAGTGACGTTGATCCGCTTTTGCCCCGTGCATAAGGCATGAGCTCATCTCCTTAGTTTGCCACCCAACTGGCCAAATGGAGTTTTGTATG
Source organism: Pseudomonadota bacterium (assembly GCA_044433065.1). Lineage (GTDB taxonomy): Bacteria > Desulfobacterota > Desulfovibrionia > Desulfovibrionales > Desulfovibrionaceae > Nitratidesulfovibrio. Next base: position 3,227 of record JAWXUA010000059.1, on the reverse strand, counting down.
TTGAGATTATGTGTTTCCATAAAGAAAAATACTCTGTCAGTCTGCTGCCTTATGGCTTTGGCCTTCGGCATCGCTTTTGCGCCTCAAGCAAAGGCGGCTCCTAATGCAGACATGATGGAAGCTGTACGCACGGTATTGCGTGAAAATCCAGAGCTGATTTTTGAAGCTTTGCGTCAGGATCCAGAGCTCGTCCTTGAGATTGCTCAAGAGGGCGGCAAGCTACAACAGCGCAAGAATTTACTTGCAGCGTGGCAGGTAGATGTGGACGTGCCTAAATCCATCAATATGGAAGGTCGTCCCGTGCGCGGTAAGGCTGATGCGCCTGTAACCATTGTTGCCTACTCCGATTTTTCATGTCCATTTTGCAAGCGTGCATCAGGGACCATGGAAAAGCTTTTGGAAAAGTATGATGGTCAGGTGAACTATGTCTTTAAGAATGCGCCCATGGAGTCCCATGTCAACGCCATTTTAGCCAGCCAGTACTATGTTGCTGCGGCTTTGCAAGGCAGCGAAAAAGCTTGGGAATACTACGATACCATTTTTGAAACCAACGACAGGTTGGGCCCAGATGGCGAAGTCTATCTCTTGGCCATAGCCCAAGAGCTTGGCTTTGATATCGAAAAGCTTGAAAATGATGCCTACAGCTCCCAAGTGGCTGAAAAAATCCTCGAAGACCAAAGGGAAGCTGTGGAAATCGGCCTTTCTGGCACGCCATGCTTCCTCGTCAACGACATCATTGTTCGTGGTGCTCTTGATGAATCCCTCTTTGACGAGGCTATTCGAATTGCCTTGGAAAAGAAGGGTTTAGCCCCAAAGGTGAAATAGTTTGGAGCTGGGGGGAAGGGAAACCTTTGAAAAGGTTTCCCTTCCCCCCAGACCCCCCATCCCTTCTAAACTTTTTATTTGTGGATGGGTATTCAGGTCGTTGTATGAACTATTACGGCCACATGTTGAAGATAAGGTATGAAACGTATCAATAGTACTGGCACTGGTACTGGTAATCTATCCTGTACTTGAAGCAAAAAAAACCGCCATGGCATCATGCTGTGGCGGTTTTTCGTATCTATTGAAGATGTATATGTTATTCAGGCTTTGTTTTTTTCTTATTGGTGCGGTTAGCGCGGCGTTGCATGGTTAGGCCAGCTAAAGCCCCAGCGAACATACCCACACCAAAGGCGCGGCCAATATCGTCAGTAAAGCCCATGACAGCAGCTAAAACGCCAACGGAGCCACCAAGGATGATGCCGCGTACAAGATAATTATCCATAAGAACTCCATATTGTAGTATTGCGGCCATGCCCTTTGGCCATAGCCTTGCGCATAGCCCGTTCATGTGGCCTGTGTGGAAAATAGTCTAGGCAGTGCGCTCCGTCAATAGTATTTCCGTGAGAGCCTTTGTATGCGTTCTAAGAGCCTTGAGCAATGTTGCACGCGAAAATAAAAAAAGCTTCCTGACAACAGAAAGCTTTTTATTTTGGGCTTATTTCATACGATACGTAATGCGCCCACGCTTGAGGTCGTAAGGCGAAAGCTCAACCTTCACCTTGTCGCCAGGCAGAATGCGGATATAAAACTTGCGCATCTTTCCAGAAATGTGGGCCAGCACTTCGTGGCCGTTCTGTAGCTCGACGCGGAACATGGCATTGGGCAAGGCTTCTTGCACTATACCGTCGACTTCAATGGCATCTTCCTTTGCCATATTTTCCTCCAAACGGGGTAATGGTTAGCCTTGCCACATGGACATTATGGGATAATGGGCTTCGTTTTGTGTATGTGTGCACAAAACGCGTGCTCTGTGTATCGTGCCATAATGTGGTGCCCAACGTGGTACCTAACGTGGTACAAGGATAACGCCATGCCAATTTCATAAAATGGCCTGTCTGTCAATATTCAAAAGGTCACTAGTTAGTGCTTTTATTGACTATTGTTGTAAAGTATGGAGGGTGCCGAGCTTATGAAGATATTTTTGATGCCGTAGCATAGCTGCGCCACATAAGCCCAGCCCCAAGGACAATGAGCGGTACGCATAAAATTTGCCCCATGGTCAGCCAGCCAAAGGCCACATAGCCAATATGCGCATCTGGTTGGCGGATAAATTCCACGCCAAAGCGGAAAATACCGTAAAGTAAGCCGAATAAGCCTGCCACAGCACCCACAGGACGTTGTTTGCTGGAGAAAATCCAAACGGCTAGGAAGAGGATTACACCTTCAAAAAAAGCTTCATACAATTGCGATGGATGCCGTGCCAGTGGTCCACCGCTAGGGAATACCATGGCCCATGGGACATCGCTCACAGCTCCCCACAGCTCACCATTGATGAAGTTGCCTATGCGCCCAAAGAAAATCCCTGGTGCGATGAGTGGTGAGACGAAATCGGCTACTTGGAAAAAGGTCAGCTTATAGCGGCGGCCCAAAAGCCACATGGCTACAACAACGCCCAAGAGGCCGCCATGGAAGGACATGCCGCCATTCCAAATGCTCAGCATTTCTGATGGGTTGGCGAGATAGAAAGGCAAGTCGTAGAAAAGTACATAGCCAATGCGACCACCCAAAACTACGCCCATGATGATATACGTCACCATGTCGTCCACCATATTCACGTTCCATGGGCCACCTTCTCGACTACTTTTTTTAGCGCGATGCCGACCTAGTAGCCAGCCAGAGAGAAAGCCGAAGAGATACATAATGCCGTACCAACGAAACTGGAGCGGACCAAGGGACAAGGCAATGGGATTAATTTGTGGAAAAGCTAGCATGGTGACTCACTTGGATTGATATGGAGCGCATTATTGTGCGTAGCCCCACTTTATCCCAAAGTTTTCCTAAGGAAAAGCAGGTATTGTACGCGGCTTGTAGGAATTTTTATGATAAAAAGTAAAAATGTCCTTACAATTTTATTGACAAAGACCAACTCTTGCGGCATTTTGTTCTTCCTACGTGTGACCACACAGGGAACATATGGGGCTGTAGCTCAGTTGGGAGAGCGCTTGAATGGCATTCAAGAGGTCAGGAGTTCAATTCTCCTCAGCTCCACCAGTAATCATAACGCCTAGTCTTTGAAAGAAGATTAGGCGTTTTTTTGTGTCCCGTCCTTTATATGGAGGGCCATTTCGGGTCTACACCAAAGAAGGGGTCTACACCAAAGAAGGGGGCACAGGGCAAAAGAAGTCATTTCAACGGACAAAAAAACTCAGTTCCGAAATTGTTTTTTAAGCCTTAGCCACAAA
>JAWXUA010000058.1:0-15600 GCA_044433065.1 Pseudomonadota bacterium | reverse complement strand
GCAGTGACGTACCCACGATCGCGGCTAGCGCGGGATATGCGGAGAGGTAACGGAAAAGCCCCGTAACCATGGAGAGTTATAGGGCTTAAAAATAGGACCACGTCACGCTGACTCATTAAGGTAATTTCAATATGTCCTCAATAAATAGATGTGTTACACCTTTTTCTTCTGGCTTTCGAAGTAATTTATCATATTCCACTCCAATTGTAGTATCATTAGTACGAAAACGCAGAACCCCCATTGTTGTTTGTACTGTATAGCTGTAGTCTACTAACTCTAGCACTGCAACGTCATCGCGCCAAAAATGGTCATGGTCTCCATTAAATGAGAAGCCATTCTTACGGAAAAGTCTTTTTTTTAATTTTAGCCAATATTGGCAATCTTCATATGTTGCAAAAACTACTGTCCACTGCATACAAACTCCTTTGTTAGATATTAGGACATTTTTACTTAAAAAATTTAAAATTATCTTAACATATCCTACATAAAAAAACAATATTTTTACCTAAAAATTACATGCGTTAGCTGTATAGGGATTAACATTTCCTTGTAGCTCCATAATACGCCTACCACGCTCACATTCCCACTTTGAAGGGGGATACATCCTATCCCATGCTTCCATCAGCTTTCTTTGTTGGTCACTCAAAAATGGAATTTCTGGATATGCCCACGCCATGTAAAGAGTTGCCCGTGCGATAGTGCCTCTCGTGTACTCTGGTGGTTCCACGCGATGATTATTAACTTTGACTGGACACACTCCAAACGTTGAAGGAACTTCCTTGGGGAGAACTGTAAATTTGTAATTACTCCGCACGGCATTGACCGCCCCTATAGCTGGGACAAGGTTCCATAGGTCAGCTTCCATCACCGCAAACAGCTGATTCTTTTTGGCACATTTTCGCCCCTTATATGCCTTTCCTTTGCTATCGACACATTGGTTGTCGCCTTCTCGCCACTCTGTAAAAAAACGACCAAAGTTTTCAGCTGGCACAATATGTTCCCATTCAATCCTTGTTGCTCGTTTCTCGTACGATGGAGTAATAAAGCCATCGGGCAATATCACATTTTTATTTTCGTCAAAGGCTGCCTTACAATAAAAATCAATGCGGTGGTCAGCATATACAGTGCGCGCCAGCACCTTTTTAGCTGTCTCAAAGCTTAAAATTGTTACATTACCCCTTGCTGGGTCTGCCCAGCTACTAACCACGGCTGAAAGCAGCAACATTATGACATAGCACATAATTAAACGTATTTTTCTCATTTCTTCTCTCCTTTGGATTTTTATGGTGGTGGTTAACAGAAAAGGCCCTGTGTCTCTATTGAGTACAGGGCCTTGTCGTCTTGTGGGGATATTATAAGAAGTCGCTACAGGATGAATGTTGTCGGTGCATATGAACTGTCTCCTTTAATACTTGCTCGGTGCTTATGTTTTTTAAAAGTCTATCCACTCCGTTTCCGCTTCGCCTTCAGTCACAATTTTAGCTCTTCTACTAATAACATCTGAGTCGCCATCTAATACATATTCACAGTTATAGTAGCCTTTTGATGCATTTTCGATAGCCTCTTCTTCAGAATTTGCTTCTATGTAGTAGTCTTGTACAATAACTTCAGAAATTGCTACTTTAAAAAGCTTTTTTTCTGTATAGTTGATTGTGTTTTTCATTGTATTGCTCCTTATTTTTATTGTTATACAAGAACTTCCAACAAGAATAAGATACAACAATACAGTTGTTATTGCAATATGTTTTTTATTTTTATACAATAAAATCAGATATTTACATTATGGCGTAAAACAAGAAAGCATATTACAACATACAGCAAAACTACTTTATACAAAACTCATGAGGTCTCCAACGTCCAAAAGTATTGTTATATCCTTCTATATCTGGGTAATTTGGATCAACTTGTATGCACTCCTCTTTTAACCAAACATCGAATATATATAAATCGTTTACAAAACCATCCCCTGGTAAGTGCTTCATATGTTCAAAGTCGCTATGCGTTGAGGCATAAGCTTTCCAATTATTAAAAAATGTCTGCAAAGTATTTACGTCAACAACTCCTTTCGGTACAAACTTACTCATATAGTACTTTTCACCCAAGATAGCCTGTTTCCCAGTTGTAGTTAAAATAGGATTTTTATGAGAAAAAGCAGGAATTGAACGCAATGCTTTTCTTAAAGCTAAAATACGATTTTTCTCATTTTTCATATTCGTGGGCCTATCCTGAATTTTTATATGATAGATATATTGTAAACATAATCTTCTTCCAATTTCTCGAGGGCTGAGCTCGATATTTATGTCTACTTTTGCCTCTTTTAAAACCTTCAACAATTGTGGCTTTTGTCCACCTGTCTCAAGCCACCCTTTTTCTAACTCATTCAGATAATATTTATTATGTTCTTCGCTATAAAATTCTTGTTTTTGTTTTAAAACGAATTGTAAATCGTGCATACAAATATTATTGTTAAATGTAACCCCACAATCTATCCAATAACTACCATATATTAGCTTAATATTTCTATTTACAACTTTGACAATAAAATGTAGCTCATTGTCAAATAAACAACGACTAACAATTTTATCTACATTTTTAATAAATGTATAATTGTCATAAGTTCGATTCACATGCTGCTGAATATCACTATATTTAGAAAAGTCTCTGTTTTCAACGAGGCTTCTTTGATGTTCAAAGATTATATGGTATAGTTGAGAAGGAATATATCCATTGTGAACTTCATTCTTTTTATATAAAATGGGTTTATTTTTAATATATTTGTAGTTTTCATTAAAACAAGAACAAAATTTTTTCCCATCTTCAATATCTATTTCAAAAATAGAATCAAAATCTGAAATATCAGCTATAAAACTCATGCTAGTGCTCCATAAGTTGTTATGGTTTACTCTCCATCTTTTTCCCCCTCTAGGACTTGGCATAGCCAAGTCCTAGAAAGGGAAAAGTACTTATTTACGCTTCGACATCATATCGTGCATCTTGCGCTTCTTCCTCAGTCAAAGCATCCTCCACAAAACAACCTGCAAGTTCCGCTTCTTCTGGGTCAAATTCAACTTCAAGACCTTGGCTTACAAGGTCTATTTTGTAATCAACGCTGGCTTCAAGGCTTTCCGCATCTGTTGGACGTACATACGTTTCTTGTTCCATAACTTTTTCCATGGTATTCTCCTCGATTATTTGATGGTTTGAGTGCGCTTGCTTTGGGTGCGTTGCTGGACTTGTTCTAGCCGCTTTTGTTCTTGCTGCTTAGTCTTCATCTCTTGCAATGTCTTTTCGATTACAGGCATGAGTTGTCGCCTCACCCCCTCGGCTCCAAACGCACTTTTGACGGCCATGTCATTAAAATCAGTAAATCCTTTGCCTTCTTCGCCTTTGTTGAAAACAGGGAAGACACACTTCGCTCCTACCGTGTTTGCCGCCTTTTCAGCCTTAACACGGCCAATATTGCCCACACTTGCTTCTAAATGTCTATCGTCGTCGCCGGCAACAACAAGAGCTTTGTCTGGGTATTGTTGATGCAAAGACTTGAGCACGGGGGCAAGATTACCTGCGTCAAAGGCGGCTACAGTGGTGACGCCAAGAGCATCAGAAATACTTGCCGCTGTTGCATAGCCTTCCGCCACGATGAGGACTTTCGCCTCCCTAATGGCTTCGGCTCCGCCCACAATATGGAAACAACCTTCTTTTTTACCGTTTTGGGCAAAGCGTTTGGTTCCATCTTCGTTAATATATTGCATGGTCCAGACTTTACCATCCGCGTCTTGAGCAGGTATGCATGTTGTCCCATTCTGAGCTACATATGCACCAACTTGCGGATTAATATTTTTTGCAAGCATGTACGGTGTTGGTACTTTTACCGCTTGCATGCCACCTAGCTGATCCTTAACACGCTGGGCCGTCTCCTCATGTTTTTGAGCAAGAGCTTCTGCTCGCTCCGCACGCCGTGCATCGCACGTAGCTTGCCAGGCTTTTTGCTCAGCCTCTGTTTTAGCAACTTCCACCCCCGTGCTCTTCCATCGTTCTTCTTCTCCGCTACGATTATTAATGGCATAACCTGCTGGACGGCCATCCAAGTGTCCTACGTAGAAGCCAGACTTTTGTCCTGGTGCGTCGCTGTCAACGGCGATACGATGATGTTCACCATCCATGATAGGGTGCTCCCCATCTACGATGCAGCCAATGCTTTTTAATGTTACGGCAAACTCTTCACGAGGCGGCATAGCAGGTGTTTGGCTCTCTGCTTGGTTATCAGGCAACCATTTTTCAACCTTGCTCATATCTGCGTCTTTTGTGACATACCAACTCTTGGCACTGGCATCCCATTTAGCTCCAGCTGCTTTTGCTTTATTCCGTTCGCGGTAGGACACTGCAAGATATATGAAGCCAGCTTCTTTGCTTGGTTGCGTGATATTTTTTTTATCACTGTTATTAATCTCTTGAGCTTTTTCCCAACGTTCTTGTTGGCCACTCAGTTGATTACCTGCATACCCAGTTAGCACTCCTTGAATTTCTCCTAGAGTATAAGTGCCAGATTCTTGTCCTATCTTATCACCATCAACAGCAATTCGATGTTCTTTACCATCCACAATTGGGTGCTCGCCATCTACGACGCAACCTATACGCTTTAATACTTCAGCAAATTCTTTCCTAGTTGCTGCTTGGCTATCTGCTTGCGTATCTGGAACCCACTTGGCAAAACTTTCCTTGTCGAGGTTTGCAGGTGCATACCATTGACGCTTTTGCCTATCCCATTTAGCCCCTATGGCCTTTGCTTCATCCTTATCTGCGTAGCCCACATTGAGATATGTGCGTTCCCCTTGATTTTCTGCTGGAGTTGCTTGTGCTACTTCAGCTTGCCTTGCAATCTTTTGCGTATTTTCAGCTTTGACTTCCTGACTTTGCTCCACGGTTTGTGTACGGCCCATAACGTAGTTCACCGCCTTTTCAGCATCTTTTGCAGCACGAAAGATTTCCTTTGGGTCGTCTTTCAGAATTTTAATCCAGCTGCCAACATATGCTGCATGATTAGTGCTGTCGTGCTTGATGCCGACTTCATAGCTAAGTAGCATACTTGCAATTTCAGCACGTAGCTCTTCACGGGCATATTTTTCACTTCCATGTATACCAAACTCACGATTGAGCCGTGTGTCATGCCCCGTCCAGTGGCCAAGCTCATGTAGTGCCGTGTCGTAATATCCTTCAGCATCATGAAACTGCTCACGCTCTGGAAGTGAAATTATATCCTCTGATGGGCTATAAAAAGCGCGATTATGCGGCCTGTGAATAATATTTGCGCCAGAATTAGTAAGCAGCTCTTCTGCCTTTTCTACAGGTTCCCATTCATGCTTAGGGATTTCTAGTGGTGGCAAGCCGTCAATTTGTTCCGCATTAAAAACAAAGTTCATATACATTCTAGGCCGCTCTAACTGAACGTTATGATATACAGGCTGACCATCCGCATCTGACAGTGGTTTGCCATCTTCATCTTTTGCCCTAATTTTTTCCTCAGTTTTCCAGTAAACAATTGGAGAGCCTTTTTCTCCTTTTTTGACCTGAAAACCATCTTTACGTGCTTGATTATAGGTCATCCAACGAGGGTCGCCATAACTACGAGCCATAAGATTAAGCACGTTCATGCCCCTATAGCCTCTCCCAGAAGAGGCATTATACGGCAATGCACTAAAACCATCCCACGGTTTTTGCCACGGAGCTTGACCTTCTTCCAGCTGCTTAATTAATCCATCAGCAACAATTTTATAAATGCTCTCTGTTCGTTGTGCCATACTTACTCCACCCACAAAGGTTTTAATGTGGCCACAATGGCCGCTTCATTTATGACGCCAAAATAACGACTATCGAAGGACTTCGGGTGACTTGTCATGCACCAGCAGCCATGAGGACCTAATCGTTGCCGATGAGCTAAACATGGGCTGTCAAAGCCTAGTTCTTGCCGCGTACTATTGGGTTGTCGTTCTCCGTTGATGATCACGCCTTTGTCGTCCAGCTCCACAACATCGCCCTCCATGCCCACAACATATTTTATGAGATAGCCATACGCGCCCTTGCCTAGTCCGTAGGGCACAAGGCCAAACTTGCGAGCATCAGCAAAAAATGGCGTATCTGGTGGATGCAATAAAACAAGATCACCGCGCTCGATGCTGACATTATTGTCCCGTAAATAAATGCCTCTGGGTACACTCGGCGTTGTATTGATGACAATGGTCTGTGAGGTCATAAAAAAAGCACACATAAGACAAAAACTAAGCAGAAGGAGTTGACGGATCTTCCGTTGCCGTGGCTTCAGCATCTTCATTTTTCTCCGTACTTTTTTCAGTCTGCTGCTCATGATGTAAACTTTCTAGGGTTATGGTCTTTTGACCTGTCTTATAGATGTAATCTGTTTCATCAGGAGGATTGACACTAGACCGCGCTTGAAAAACTGGATCAAGAAAATAGGGCTTTTGCTTTCCATAGATTGCAGGAAAACCTGCCATATAGATGAGCATGTCACCGCCCTTAACGAGGGTGTCGCCATCCTTCTCTGGTGGTGGCATACGCATGCATTCATCCTCGGTCATAAGAGGTCGCGAAGTCTCTTGCATGGTGCGTGAGACATTCCCAAGAATACCACCTAGACGTTTGCCACTTACGGTGACTTGCTCTTTCACAATGGTTGTCTGGCCTGTTAATTTGGAAAAATGAACGGCCGTATCTAAGTTATTAGGTTGGAAAGCTATTTGAATATGGCAATTTGATGAGATAGCTTCATTACGGCCATATCCGATTTCTTCATTGCGTAGCTGAGTAATATCCTGTGTAATGATGTAAAAACGAATGCCATAACCTGCGAGGAAGGCTAGTGACTCTTGCACGATGCCAAGCTTGCCGAGGCTTGGAAACTCGTCCATCATCATAAGCAATTTATGCTTATACTTCCCCTTGCCACGTCGTCCGCCGCCTACAGCACCGATAGATTTACCCCGCACAATGCGCCATATTTTTTGGCCAGCGGAGTACTCTTTCATTGGTGTATCCACAAAGTCCATTTTGCCAGCCAGAAGACGACAAATCATATTTATAAGGATACGAACCAATGGACGAAGGCGTTCCTTATCTTCAGGCTGGGTGACAATATAGAGACTGATAGGATTATCGTAGTTCATAAGGTCACGCACGCGAAAACCTGACTCGCTAACATTCTCTGCTACGGTATTATCGCGGAATAGGGAGAGATAGGACTTCGTAGTTGATATGACAGAACCTGCTTCATCATCAGGCCGCTCAATCATGTCTTGCGCACTGCGCACAACAGTATCTAAGGGCTTGCCATCCTTGTGTGAGAACGTCACCATTTCTTGCCATAAATCAGCTAAAGGCTTGTCTGGATCTGCAAGCATCCTGTCAACGGCACGCAACGAAGCTTCTACTTTGGGATCAGCCTTACGCTTATATAAGAGGTGCAGAATACAGCCAACGAGCAGGGCTTGTGCTGTCTTTTGCCAGTGGTCTTTTAGGCCTTTACCATCTGGGTCTACGATGAGGGTTGCAAGATTTTGTACATCACCTGTTTCATAGTCTTCCCCTAAACGGATTTCATCCATAGGATTCCAACCTATGGATCCAGTAGATGCAGGTTCAAAGCGAAGCACTTTATTTTGAGCATATTTTTGTCGCCAACCTGAAGTTAGTGCCCATAACTCACCCTTTAGGTCAGTTATGACACACGACGCTGGCCAGCTTAAAAGAGTAGGCACAACAAGGCATATGCCTTTACCTGATCTGGTCGGAGCTATGATTAAAAGGTGTTCACTGCCTGAATGACGCAAGTATAAAGAATTTCCGTTTTTGTCTTCATAGCCTCCAATATACACACCATCGCCCAACAGGTCCGCTTTTTTGAGGTCTTCCATGTCTGCCCATCGTGCGGAACCGTGCAAATAACCATTAGGATTAGCTGTGTTGCTCAAAACACTCTTTCTTACAAGTAGCAGGATATGCAAGGCAGCACATAAGGTCATGCCACCTCCAGCAGCAATATGAAACATGTTGGGATTTTGGCTATACCAACTTGTCCCCCACTGAATAATCTTCCACGGGTAATAGATGTGGTTCCAGTGAGGCCCTAAAACGGGATTGTATGCCACTTGCCATGCAACGGTTTGGGTGGCCACACTTAAACTAGCTAGCCACGTACCACCTATAAGAGCAGCTGTTTTACTTCGTGATGCATTACACTGTTTGCGCATGACCACGGGCATCATGGATGGGTTCATACGGGATTTTGCCATCATTACCTCCCTCGACGTTTCGTAGTAGATTGAGTTTTATGGATATATTTAGGTGGAATGACGGGTAATCCGCTTTCCCGTAAACCATTCTTATAAATCACCGTCCCCTTGCGTGTTATGGCAACAGGTTGATTTTGTAATCTTTCAGCACGTTTACGACTACGTGTGTCTCTTGCGCGGATGGTTGTAAGTGCTTCAGCATTATTTTGCATCGCTTCGCTTTTGAGCCAATCACGCCATGAAACACGCTTAGGAATTTCTCCACGTTTTTGTCGGTAAGCCTTTTGTATTACTTGCCTTTTACTACGTGCATTGGAGCTATTTAATGCACGTATAATACGCCTCATGGTTGGATCTTTGACCATCAGATTAACGAGCTGATTTTGAAGTTGGCTTTCTGATCGCACCCCGCTCATCTCTTCCTGACGTTCCAGTCGCACTTCATCAAATTTCTTTTTACGTACTACATCAAGCTCAAGGCGTTTTCCTTGGTACTTTTCCCACAATGCGGAACTGTCCACGCCTTTGTGTTGCATGGGCTTTTTCTGGTAGCCTAGCTTAGTGGTGGAGTGAGCTTGGCCTTGCTTTTGGCTTCGCTCAAACGGCCCTAGTCGCTCCTCAAGTTTCTTTTTGGAGAAGCTACGATGAATGGAACTCGCCTTTACATGAATGGCTCCATTGCTAATAATCAGGCCATTCCCGCGCTCTTTAATAACAAGCTTTCGCTCAGCCAAGAGACCATGAAGTTCATCCCATGATGATACCTTTTGCATATCTTCTAATAAGTTACGCTGTACCCATCCTGTTAATGATTCCATGTCGCCAGCCATTTCCATGCTCTTAGCAGCCGTCTCTACGGCCTCGCTTCTGAAAACATGATTGTCTTCTTTTAAAGCGTAGGCTTGTTCCAAGCGTTCACACGTCTTCGCCAAAGTTTTATGATCGTAGTATGGCTCGCGCATGGTGAGCTTTTTAGGGTGAATTTTATTAATACATAGGTGCATATGTAGATTATCGGTGTCCTCGTGGACAACCGAAATACGTTCATGGCCGTCAAAGCCCAGCGCGGCAACAACTTCATCTTCCACAGCCTTCATGATTTCTGGACTAGGCCGTTCATCTTCACGAAATGACAAAACAACATGGTAGGTTTTGTCACCTTGGGCACGCTTGTTCATTTGCTGGGTTGCCCACATTTCAACAGCTGCTAGGTCTGGTTCATCTGCACCACAATTAGTCACGCGCACTTCACCAACACGATGCTCATGGCCTTGCGTACTGATGAGGTAGTTCACCAGCTTTCGCACGTTGCTTTTTGATGCGGTATTCATGCGTAAACGTCGCGCAATCATGCCTTTTCTCCATTGCCGTTTGTACCGTCGGTCAAGCAGTCAATCTTGACTTTCAAGGTGTCCTTCATCGCTTCAATGTCTTTCAATACGCCAAGGGTAAGAGTTTGGATTTGCAAACCAGTGTAGCCGTCTAGGCGTTCATCATTGGTCAACAGAGCCTTTAGAAGGCCACCAAGCCTTCCCAAGTCGCCGCTAACTTTTGTCATTTGGCGTACAGCTTCATGATCCATCGAAGAGGGCGGCACAAATCCCATACCCACGCGCACCAGGTACTTTGATACTGACAAGCCTGTTTTCTGCGCGATTTTTTCGATGACAAGCCGCTCGTTAGGGCTGCAATACGCCTTCAAGGGTGAGGGATTGCGACGCCTGATTTTCACGGCTTGTCCTATCTTTTTCTTCTGCCTTTTGGCCTTTTCTTCCGCTGTCGCAGACATTCTTCAAAACCTCGTAGAGCAGGATTTTCCGTTGAGCCGAAGGCGAATAAGGAAAGTGGTGTGGGCCCACACCACACATCCTGCCCTTTTTTGGAACTCTTAACGCCACTTATAAAAAATTTCAACTTTCTGTTGCATAATTTTAATTTCTTTTTTAAATATTATTTTGTCCATTGGACGGAAAAAAGACAATTAGGAGATAATACAAGAAAATTATTGAATAAAAAAGAATAAAAAAGAAAAATAAAGAATAAAAAAGAGGAAAAAAAGAAATAAAAAAAATAAAAAAAGGTGCTTTTTTATGACTAAACAAATAATAAACAAATTAAATACCGTAAAAGAAATGCTTCTTGTCGATAAAAAAAATGAAAAACGAACAGGGCAAAGTCGTGTTCTTTTTCTTGCACGAAAATCTGAAATTGAGGAGGCCTTTGCAGACGGCTGGAGTGCTAAAGAAATTTGGAAGTCATTACATAGTCGGGAACTTTTCCCTGCGACTTACGATTGTTTCATTCGCCACGTTCGCCGCTACATAAAACATAAAGCATCTACAAAGGAGGAAAACACGCCCCAAACGAAACCCCTTCCTAAGCCCATAAAACCTACAGAACCTTCAAATCCCAAGACGGATACCAATTCAGATTGTTCAGCTTTTATATTTAGCTCAGCTCCCTCTTTGGACATTAATAATCTTTAACGACATAGGAGACTAAAATCATGGCAAACGTTCATTTCTTTCTTCAAGGCAAAGGCGGCGTAGGCAAAAGTTTTTGTAGTAACATGTGTACTCAATATCTTTCTTCAAAAAATGTAGTTCCTATTTGCTTTGATACCGACCCTGTAAACGCAACCTTCGCTTCTTTTAAGTCCATAGGAGCTAAGTGGGTTGATATTCGTAAAACAGGGGGTGACATCGACCCTATAAAGTTTGACATTATCATGGAGCGTATAGCGGCCTTACAAGATAACGAAGCAATAATCGTTGATAATGGAGCTAGTTCGTTTATTCCGTGTGCTGATTACCTTATCAGCAATGCTATTCCTGACATGGTCCAGGACATGGGACACGCCTTGTTTGCCCACGTAATTATTATTGGTGGTGATGGCATGATGGATACACTTAACGGTTTCAGTGCGTTGGCTCAGCAACTTCCTCCTGCCGCTAAGCTCATTGTATGGCTGAATCCCCATTTTGGTGAAATTATTGGGCCTGACGGAAAAGCATTTGAAGAGTTCAAGCTCTATAAAAATGTTGAAGAACGTATTCACAGCCTCATAAAACTGCCAAGTCTTCAACGAGACACATTCGGCGTCAACATCACAGACATGCAAAAGAAGCGTTTAACATTTGATGAAGCTATCGCACGTCCTGATTGTGGCATTATGGACAAGCAACGTTTGACCATTGCACGTAAGAAAATTTTTGAAGCAATCAGTCTTAGCGAGGTGTAGGCCATGGCAGAACTAAAAACTGTTATTGAGGAGATAGCACGCAAGCACGGCGTCATCTTGGGCCGTGATGATCCTGTGCTTATCGTCCATACTATGCTTGAAATGTACGGGAAAGAACTTGCCGAAGTTATGCACGAGATACATCGGCAAGGGTTCGCTCAATACGCTCAGGAAATGGAATCGGAATATGCTAAGTGGTCGAGCGAAAGCCATAAGCGAGCGGAGCAAATTTTGTCTGTTGCTATGCTTGAAGCCCAAAAGATTACCGATGCACACGTCAAAACAATAAAAGCGTCACTCACAGCTCAGGTGGGTGACGCCATTGATGCAAAGATGGTAGGAATAAGGCAACTGCAAAGCAGCCAACGTTGGTTTGCGATTGCCAACATGATTACAGCTGGCCTTTTGGCCACGGCTGCAATGTTTTTTGCACTTTTTTTAAAATAACGTTATCATCAAAAAACAAGAGGGACGAATCATGTTGATCAAGCCAAAAGTTGACATACTACCGCAAGGCCAAAAGGAAATTTTTCCTCTTCTTCGCCAAATTCCAGAGCATTTTGTTTTATACGGTGGAACTGCGATCGCTCTCCGCTTTGGCCATCGCGAATCAGTGGACTTTGATCTTTTCACAACGGACCAAAGCATAGATCTTGTTACTACTGGTAAGAATTTGCCTTTTATGAAACAATTTGAGGAGGAAAAAAAGCTACTAATTAAAAAGCATAATGACGGCCATGTAGATTTTATTGTATCCCTTTACGGCGAACAAGTTCAGATTTCCTTTATCAATTTACCTGAGATAATTGCAGGAGCAGTTAATAGTCCCGATAAAATGCTAGGAAATAATCTTCGTATTGCCTCACCTGTTGACTTAATGGCTGGGAAAATCTTAGCTATGCACAGAAGGACAGATCCTAAAGACTACTTCGATATGTATGAACTCGTGAAGAGAGGTGTATCCTTACAAAAAGGCTATGAAGCAACATATGCCATTGCAAAACTATCACCAAAAGGAACTGATAAACTGTTATTGCAAAATTTGAATGCTGAATTTTCATCAAAAACAGTGAAAAGGATAGTAGCAGAAAGCGACTTACCTATCATTAGTGCAAAAGCTGAAGAGTGTTTTTCTGTATTGAGTGCCGCTGCTAAAAGTATTAGTATTGAAAAAATTGAAAAAACTAGAATACGTGCTCAACGTCCCATTGCCACACTCAAGACTAGCAGGAGTAGATAAATGCTAGACTATTTACCTACAGATATACACCAGTTTGCAAAACAAGTTGTTTGGTATGAATGTCCTGAGCGACATATCCGTAATGAACAAGAGTATCTTGATTTCTTGGTATTTTTGCTCGCAAAAATGCCACAAGAAATTATTGACCACGCTAAAGAAGCTTTTAGCATTAGTGATGCAAACTTTTGCAAAGCACTAAAGACTGCTAAGCCTGGTGTTTTTATGTATGAAGATGCTTGGGAAAAATGCAACGAGAAGCTCGGCATTTCTCCGTCTTTACCGTTTCCACGCAAAATGTGGATCACAAACTAGACTATCGTAAAGCGCAAAAGAAATCTTAATGGACTATCTTGAACTATTTTCTAATCACTTGTTTGAAGTCATGAAAATTCGTGGAATTTCAAAAGGCGAACTTTCAGAAAAAACTGGCGTTTCGCTTGCTGTGTTTACTAGCTTGTCTAAAAAATCTTCTTCGCCAACGTTAAAAACAATGCAAATTCTTTCAGAAGGCATCGGGATACCATTACCTATCATGCTTCAATCATCTGATTCTGAGGCATGGAAGGCTGTAATCTCGGTCTTCATGTTGACCAATGCAGGGCGTTTCGGAGACATTCCAACTGGCTATGGTTGGCTTGGACAATGTGGCCTTTTACCCACGAACAAACTTTCATTGGTCAAAGAATGGTTGCAAGAAACCGAAGCCATGCTACAAGAAGATAACTAGGCTAGGGGAGTAGTTTTAACGCGTCGTGCTTTGCATCAGGAGAAAGCTTTGCATACCGCTGTGTCATTTTGATGGTTTTATGGCCAGCAAGTGCTGCAATCGTATGAATTGGAACGCCTTTAATTGCCAACCATGAACAAAATGTATGACGAAATGTATGAAATACAACTTTTTTACTTGTGTCTGTTATACCGTCATTAATTCTAAGTAAGTTTATTGTTCTAAAAAAAAGCTTTGATATGTATCGAACTGTGAAGCTTTGACCATCTTCTTTAGAAAATAAAAGACTTTCAGGTGTCTTTTCTTTTAACAAAATTTTAAAGTCTTCAACTAGTTGGTTTGCCATAAAAGCAAATCTGTCTCCTGTTTTTCCATTTTGAATAAATATAGTTTTATTGTCTATATCAATATCAGATGCTGTGAGTGCAAGTATTTCACCAATTCTCATGCCAGAATATAACGAAATTTTAGATATATAATAGAGTTCACATGAAGTAAATTGTAATTCAAGAAGTAAATTTTTACCTTCTTCAAAACTTAAAAAACGCTCTCGACGTTTGTCGTGACCATATACAATAACACCTTCAACAGGGTTTTCAAAGTTTGGATCTAATAGTCTCCAACTTTTACCCTTGTTGATGATTTTTTTCATTGTACGCAAAATATCTTGAACAGTAGATGGCTGTAGCTTTAAAAGTAGTTTTTGTTTAAAACTCTCTACGCTAACTTGAGTTATTGTTGAAATATAAAGTTCGCCAAATTTAGGCTGAATGTGTGCTTTGTAAACTAGTGTCGTATTTTCAGGACGTTTTAGATTGGGTAGCCAATTTTTTTGATAGTAGTCCCACAGTTGATCAAAAGTGAGGCCCACCAGCTCAATATGACGTGTTGCTTTTGTTCTCAGCATGCGTAGTTTTACAGCATCTTCTAGGGTGTATCCTTCAGATTCCCATCCTACCAGTTCATACATATCTTTGTCTGTGGTGTAGGTCAAAATTTCATAGCACTTGTCGCGTTCACCATTGCTTTTAAGACGTTTTTGAGCATAGCGGTAAAACACCCCTGTATGATCAGTCTTATGACGGGGGCTAGCGTAACTGGTTTTCTTTACGCGTTGCTCTTTAGGTGTTTTTTCTGTGATGTCAATTCCTTTGACGCGCAGCTCACGAATTGCAATAGCTTTTTCAAGAGTCATTCCACTACTGCGCCAGCCCACGGTTTCACTGTAGTCCTGATTGTGATATCGATAAAAAATAACGAATGAGCAATCAGGACTACCATCAGCTAGTATCCGTTTTGATTCTCGTATTGAAACGCCCTTTGCGACACGGATCATAAAAGTTTTTTTCCTATCAGGGTAAAATTTTTAACAAGTAGCTTATTCTTATTGACAGATAATAAAATAAATGCTTTTATCACGCAATCAAATATTCTTTGATTTCAGCGGTAAAAATACCCTAATATTCTGAATTTAGATATAACACTCGCCAATTTTTTTTGCTCTTTAGCCCATATAGCCATAAAAAACAGTTATGGCACCCTTCGGGCAGTTCCCTCCGTCATTGGTCTACTATCCGTAGCACTCGCTTCGCTCGCTAACGGCTAGTACGACAATGCCACCTCCCTCCAAGAGGGAGGCAGGTAAGAGAAAGGCAAAGAGTAAGAGGGAAGGCAAAGAGGAAGGCAAAAGGCAGAAGAGGAAAGGCAGACTCCCTCCGTCTCGCTGCGCTCGACACCTCCCTCAAGAGGGAGGCTTAAGAGCCTGCTGCTTCATTTGTTCCATAGTATATCATACGTCTTTACGAGAAGATTGTCATGGTGTGCCTTGCAATAATGGGAGTAGCGAGTCTTTTCTACCATACGATGAGCGTGCCTTGTCTACCATACGAGGAGCGAGTCGCCAAACTACATACGAGGAGCGAGCCTCTTAAAGCCTCCCTCTCGAGGGAGGTGGCGAGCGTAGCGAGACGGAGGGAGTCTGCCTTTCTGCCTTTTCTTATGCCTCCCTCTTGGAGGGAGGTGGCAGGTTGGCAGTAGATGTCTGCGAGTCTTCGAGCAGAACAGATACGCCAAACTGACGGAGGGAGTG
>JAWXUA010000057.1:908-15625 GCA_044433065.1 Pseudomonadota bacterium | reverse complement strand
ACAGGACGAGCCTCCCCCTTGCCTCCCTCTGGGAGGGAGGTGGCAGGTTGGTAGTATCTGTTAGCGAGTCTTCGAGCGATACAGATACACCAAACTGACGGAGGGAGTACCCACGTCGCCAGCCGCTGGGGAGCGCAGCGAGCCTTGCGGCGTCTGAACCAGTGTCGGAGGAACCGGTATCTCTCTTCCCTCCTCTCTCTTCTTTTCTCTCTCTTCCCTCCTCTCTCTTCTTTTCTCTCTCCCGTCTTCTCTTCCCTCTTTACCTGTTATCCTCCCGCCCTACTCCCCACACAACACCTTACGCCGATACCTCCGCCACAGCCTGTTGTGTAGCTGCATTATCTGCCGCGGTATCGACTTCCACCATAACGGGCACGTCATTTATATCCCCTGAGCCATCACCAGAACTATCCCCAGAACTATCACCAGAACTATCGTCACTGGTATCGGTGCCTGTTTCTGTATCGGCATCCGTTGTACTATCACCCGACGCATCATCCTCATCATCTACGTCAGCAAGCAAGTCATCCATGGCAGCCTCATCATCGGCACTTTCATCCAAATCAAAGTACACGGTAATTTCTGCTGTATCCGTAGCCCCTGCACTGTCAGTCACCTGTACGGTGAAGGTGTCTGTTTCCCCATCATCTAAATTCGTGTCAGCATCAAGAGTATACGTATACGAGCCATCAGCTTCCACAGTCACCGTGCCATATTCTGGCGTGACCAGATCAGCATCATCTTCATCATCAAGCAGACTGTAGACCAAAGCCTCAGCGTCGCTACTATCCACATCTGATGCCGTGAGCGTCCCTGTGGCTGTCATTGTGTCCGTATCATAATCCACAGATGTGACCATGTCCGCATCATAATCCACAGATGTGACCATGTCCGCATCATAATCCACAGATGTGACCATGTCCGCATCAAAGGTCGGGGCATCATTGGTGCCATTGATGGTCATGGAAATACTCTGCTCTGCCACATTGCCACCGCTATCTTCTGCCAAAATGCTAAACGTATCCGTTATACTCTCACCGTCTCCAAGACTCTGCACGGCGTCGCTATTGTTATCTAAGGTAAAGCTATAGTCGCCATTATTGCTTATGCGCAGGGTCCCATATGGCGTGGTGAGCATGACTTCAGCACTGTCTCCATCCGTATCCACAGGCATGGCCATGACCGTTTGGCTATCCCCATTTTCATCAGTATAGCTTATACCAAAGCTGAGGACTTCCCCTTCATCCACATCGGCCACCGCCGCACTACCGCTGGCTACAAGACTTATACTTGTAGCCGTATCGCTATCACCATCGGCCCCACCATCTTCAGTTACAAGCAATTCTGTCGTATCCCCCATGTCTAGAGTCAAGGTCGGGGCATCGTTGGTCCCTGTAATATTCATGGTGATTTGCTGCTGGTCTATGTCGCCATATTCATCGCGCACAACGATAGTGAAGGTCTCAGAAAGACTTTCATTGCCAGTAGCACCCAAAGCTTCCACAAGGCTCTGGTCCACGGTATAGGTATAAGCCCCTGTCTCAGCGTCGAGCTCCAGCGTACCATAATCCCCTTCAAGGCGTTGCACGGTCTCACTTGCTGTGGGTTCTGTGCTTGGGTCATCGGTACTATTGATGCTATACCGCAGGTCCACAGCATCGCTATCAGCATCCGTTGTTTCACTAGCCACATCGCCGCTAAAGACATACTCCGTACCATCTTCAGTGACTGACGGACTTATGAGGTTCCCGTCAGCATCCACCATATCACTCACAAGGCCATCGGACAGACTAAGCTCTGGGGCTGTATTGCTACCCTTGATGGTGATGGTGATATCCTGCTCTGTGGCTTCACCCACCGTCTGGCCATAAGCGTCCTGCACCAAAAGCGTCACATTCTCCGTGGCAATATCGCCTTGAGCAAGGGCCTTGGTAGTCTCGAGCTTCCCATCCACGGTATAGCTATACTCTCCATCAGCCGTTAACGTCATGGTGCCGTATTCTGTGGTGATTGCCTCGCCGCTACCGCCTTCAATGGTCTGTACATTGCCGTCGGCGTCTTCGTATTGCAAGGTGTACACATGCTCTGTGTCGGTGCTATCTACATCCGTGACCGTAGCCTGACCGGTTACTGTGTTGGTACTGGTCTCGCTATCCGCATCAGGTTCAGCAACCATCATGTTTATCGTATCCACGGTAAGCTCTGGGGCATCATTGGTCCCTGTAATGTTCACCACAAGGCTCTGGCTGGACGTGCCGCCATGGATATCTGTCACAGTATACGTGAACGTATCACTGGCAGCTTCGCCATCGCCCAAAGACTGTACAGCCTCACTGGCATTATTCAGCACATAGCTATACGTCCCTGTGTCCGTGTCGAGAATAAGACTACCGTAAGTCCCCTGCACCATGGTTGCGCTATTGTCTCCATTTTCATCAGAGATAGCATAGGTGAAAGGCCCGTCCGCTGTATCGAGATCAACCACTGTGGGCGTACCGCTTGCCATGACGTGGCCTTGGGCGTCGGCAAGGTCTTCAGTCACCTGTAAAGCTGTGATCGTGAGTTCTGGCTCGGTATTCTCGGCAATAATGTTGATGGTGACTGGGGCTGTAACGCTGTCTGTGCCGTCGCTGACCACAATATCGAACAGCTCTTGGGGATTAGTGCCTGCCGCTAAATCGGCTGCTCCATCATTGGTAAAATCCGACGACAAGGTATAGGTATATTCCCCTGTAGCCGTATTCAACGTCATGGAACCATATTCCGTGGTCACGGTCTGGTAGCCATCAACGGACGTATCCACTTCACCGCCGCCTATGTCATCAATAGTATCTTGTGCGAAGGTGTAGCTTAAGGCCTCAGTGTCGCCGCTTGTTTCGTAATCTTCTGCATTATCAATATCATGCGCCAAGACCGTGCCGCTAATGGTGGGGTTGCTGGCCTCTTCGCTGATGCTATGGCTGTAGGAGTCCACATCCAGAATGGGCGCATCATTGGTGCCTGTGATGGTGATAGCGATGGCCCCCTGCTCGACACCATCGATATAGACGGGATAGCTCAGCTCCACCACTTGGCCCTCATAAAGGGCATCCACCGCCGCAACGCCTTGGTGCAAGGTGAAGGTATATGTGGCATCCTGCCCATTTTCATGAAGGCCGAGGGTCACAGTGCCATATTCGCCCACAATGCTTGTGGTGGGGGTCCCGTTATTTTCAAGGTGCGGTGCCGCGGCATAGCCTGTTTCACTGAGCACAATATCACCTTGCTGGCTGATGACGGTATTGGCATCATCGTCGTTATTACCATCTTCAGTAACTGACACAGCACTCACGCTCACAATATCCACATCATAGATATCTGGGCCTTCAGCTGATGAGCCAGTAATGGTCACGGTAACGGGTTCGGTGTCTGTGGCTCCGTGTTCGTCTATGACAGACACCATGAAGCTATCTGCTATACTGTCGCCATCATCCATGCCGTCAACCGTTGGATTATGGCGGTCCACCGTATAGGTATAGGTCCCGTCAGCACTCATGGTGAGCATGCCGTATTGGCCCTGCATGCTTTGCACCACTTCATAGTCCTCTGCTGCAATCTCATCTTCTGTGGCTGCACGATATGTACCGCTATCGCTATCAAAGACTGCGAGGAAGCCGAAGGTGTGAGAGGCTCCGCTGTCCACATCAGTATAGCCGCTGGCCACGCCAGTGACATCGTTGATTGGCACGTCGTCGGTATACTCATCGTCGGTATACTCATAGAAGGAGACGCTATTGGTGATGCTAAAATCATTTTCATTAATGGTGCCCAGATTGCTGATAGTCAGGTCTGGGGCATCATTGGTGCCAGCTATTTGGATATTGATTTGTGTTGTTTGAGTCACTTGACCGGAACTCACGTCCACATCAAAGCTTTCTGCAAGGGCATCATCTATATTCAAGGTCTGGATGGTGTCCGTATTATTGGCATCAAGCGTATAGGTATAGGTCCCATCGGCATTGAGGGTTAATGTCCCGTATTGCCCTTGGATTTGCTGGCTTGTGGAGCCGTCGTCATTGGCAATAGTGGTAACGGTACTCGCAGTCGAGCCACTCACAAGGTCAAAGCTTGCAACGTCGTTATCGTCCACATCGGCGACCGTAATGGCTCCCGAAACTTCTGGAATGTCTCCCGTTACAAGCTCACCACTATCCTCGAACACTGTGACCGTGGGGGCTGTAATGGTGGGGGCATCATCAGAGCCTGTGATGGTGATGGTCAAGGGCGCATCATCGGAGGCACGCAAGGCATCCACCACGCGCACTGGGAAGGTCTCGGTAACGGTATCGCCTTCGCTTAAATTCTGCACTGTGGAGCTGTCCAGCACGTAGGTATATTCGCCCGTTGTCTGGTTCAGGACAATATAGCCGTATTCCCCCTGCATGGTTTGGACGAGATCGTTTGTGTCGTCGTTTGTTTGCACGAGGCTATAGGACAGGTCGCTAGTATCGTGGTCCACATCGCTTGCCACGATATTGCCCGAAACCTCGCTGCTACTCTCGCCCCCATCTTCGCCATCCTCTCCAATGGGCACCGCCACATCGCTAGCCGTAGCATCGATAACAGGCGCATCATTAGTCCCTTCTATGGTCACAAGCAGCGAAGTCTCAGCCGTAAGCCCATCTGGATCCGTAGCTGTAATGCCTATGGTCTCTGCTAAACTCTCACCAGGGAGAAGGCTATCCGCGGCATCTTGGTTCAAGGTATAGGTATAGGCCCCTGTGGCCATGGTGAGAACCAACGTGCCGTTGGCTGTGGTGACGCTTTGGGTGCCCGCGCCAAATTCTGCGTCGTTATCTGTCGTTATGGCATAGTCCACGCCGTCAATAGTAATAGTCCCATCATCATTCCCACTCACCGTATACACAAGGCTTTCCGTGTCCCCAGCATCAGCGTCCGTAGCCGCAAAGACTCCCGATACCGAGGACACGCCATCAACATCACTTTGCACGCCATTGGCCGCATTGCCATCGACCTCGACCCCAGCCTCAAAAAGCATGCCTATATTACTATCACCACCAAAAACCGGACCATCGTCGCTGCCTTCAATAGTGACGTTGACGGTCTTGGTGTCCGTGGCACCCATATCGTCGGTGACGTAGACCGTAAAGCTATCGGTCAGATTTTCATCATCATGAAGAGCTTGCACGTCGGTATTTTGCGTATCCAGAATATATTCATAGGATCCCGTTTGGGCATTGATGCGCACTGTGCCGTAGTCCGTGGTCAAGGTCAGGATAGGGCTTGCATTGCCTGCATCATCCACTTCAGTGCCAAAGCTATAGAGGCCGGTAGCGCCGTTATCCACGTCCGTATGGCTGCCATCGCCACTGTCAATAAAGGTCCCGTCTTCGTACACCGTTAAATCTGGGCCCACGGTGAGCTCTGGACTATCGTTGGTCCCTTCGATACGCACGCGGAAATTATTGGTACTCCACGCACCGTTTTCATCCATGACTAAGAAGGTCAAAGTTTCAGTGACGGTCTGCCCTTCGGCCAAAGCATCCAGCTTGCTCGACTCGCTATCAAGCTCATAGGTATAGGAACCATCAGCTTGCAAGGTCAGCGTACCGTATTTGCCTGCACGGCTATAGCTGTCCGTATCATCATCTGGATACCAATGCGAACCATCCGCCGCCACAATGCCATAGGTTAAGGTCGTGCCGCTATCCACGTCAGACCCCACTAATTGCCCTTCTGTAGTGGAAATGCCTTCTACTGGCGTATTGCCGCCATCCGTATTGTCCTCGCCTTGGCCTTCATCAACATCCACAACGCCATCCTCTTTAAGCGTGGTGATGCTAGACCGATTGCCTGCTTGATTGAGGATATTCTCCCCTGAAATGTCCATGAGTTGCAAGGTCGGTTTATCGTTGGTGCCTTCTATATAAATAGAAATGCCGTGAGTATTGCCAGCGGTGACGCCATATTCATCTTCTACGCCAACAATATATTGCTCGGTATGCCACTCATCCTCTTGCATGGCATCCACGGAACCACCTGTTGCGCTGTCAATCTCGTAGACATATTCGCCAGTGGCCGTGTTCAGCGTGATAGTGCCATACTCTGTTGTGATGCTTTGGATTATATCGCCATCGTCATTGGTGGCTATGGTCACCGTATGCTCTGCGCCCGAAAGCGTATAGGTATCAGAACCAGTATCACCCCCTGTATCATCTAACGGCACAGCTTCGCCGCTATCATCTATAAAAGTATAGGTCAGCACAGCCCCATCATCTACATCGTGACCGCCCACATTTGCGCTGCCTGCAAGCTTGTGCGTCGTGCCATCAACCGTAGTTCCGCCATCTATAGTATCCACCAAATCTTGCGGTTCGCCAGCTGTGGTTGCTTCATTGGGCGTACGGCCCTTGCTGTCCTCTGTGGTATCCGTGACCATGCCCACGTCTTTGAATGTCAGATAGGAACCTGCGTTCATGGTAGGTGCGTCGTTGCCACCTGTGACATTGACGGTCAAAGGCTGCGCCGACCATGCGCCATGTTCATCTTGCACATAGATGGTGAAGTTTTCTGTGACCTCTTGGCCCTCGGCTAGACTGTCGGCTTTGTCTGGATCGAGGGTATAGGTGTATTGCCCTGTAGAGTCGTCGATTTCGAGAGTGCCGTAGTCGCCTACTACCGTATTGGGATCACTATCGAATGCACTTAGCATGGTGTCTTGCGTCACCGTATCAGGACTGGCCGCCACGGCATAACTCCGGCTATTATTGTCATCCACGTCGGTACTGGTGGCTGTGCCGCTGTCTTCTAAGCTTGCCGCTGTACTCGTCCCTGCCACCACACCGCCCTCACTTCCCTCATGTACAGTCAGCGTTTGCTCGGATAAAGACAGTGTTGGCCTATCGTTGGTGCCTTCTATGGTGAAGGAAATGGGCTGTTCTACGGTAGCCCCTTGAGCGTCCGTTATAGCCAAGGTAAAAGGCTGGCTCAAGGTATCGCCCAAGGCTAGATTATCCACAGCGTCATCATTGAGAGTAAAAGTATACGCGCCAGTCACAGTGTTGAGCACGATGGTCCCGTAGTCTGTAGTCATAGTAGAAATGCTTTCATCAGCATCACTATCCGTCACCACATCGCCGCCCACAACAGTATATACAAGGCCAGCACCATCAGGATTATCGCTATCAATATCCGTGCCCTGAATGATGCCGCTAGCCGTCACATCGCCGCTTTCGGTCTCGTTGCCACCAGCTTGTACGCCTGACTCTTGCACCGTGATATCTGTTATATCTGAGCTCGCCATCTCCACTGTTGGGGCATCATTGGTCCCTGTAATCTGCACGGTCACAGGCTGTTCTGACCACGCGCCATGCTCGTCCTGCACCCGTACCGTAAAGGTTTCGGTGACCTGTTCACCCTCGGCAAGGCTTTGGACTACGCCGCTTTCTCCATCAGTCTCGTTATTAAGCGTATAGGTATATTCCCCTGTATTCGCATCAATGCTTAGAGTCCCGTAATCACCGTCTTGGCTAAGTGTACCCGTGCCATCAGTCCCGTCAGTACCATCAGGCATAAGGCTATACGACAAGACAGCGGCATCATCCACGCCCGTATCCACATCAGTTCCTGTGGCTGTGGCCGTGTCTGTAAGGGTGCCATCTTCGTTGACCATGAGTGGTTCAGACTCCACGGTCAAAATAGGTTGGTCGTTAGTGCCTTCTATATTGATGCTCACAGGTAAGGTATTAAGCCCTTCTAAGCCTTCATTATCCTTCACATAAATTTCAAAGTCGTCTGTGGTCAACTCACCTTGATTAAGGCCCTCTGTATCCGCATCATCATTATTCAGCGTATACACAAATTCGCCCGTATCGGCGTCAAGGGTCACCGTGCCATGCTCAAGCTCTAATTCCTGCACCTCAGCACCTGAGTCATCACGCAAGAAATATTGCAGTGCGCCGCCTTCTGGGTCCGTAGCTGTAACGACGCCGCTCACAACGCTTGTACCTTGAACTGGGTCATTGCCGTTAGTGACGCCAGACTCTTGCACTGCCAAATCTGTGGGAATGCTCGTCGCTCCAATCTCAAAGAATGGGGCTTGGTTGATGGGCCCATCATCGGGAACGCCCTGAATGTCTTCGCGGTCCGGTTCGCTTTGGGGATAGTCTTGGTCTAAGCGGCCCAATCGGTCAACACCCTCATGCAGGGTACTTTCCGTATATTCTCGGGATCTTGCACCTGAGTCTAGCAGCTCTGGCTCGCTTTCGGTTTCGCTTGTATCCTCAGTATTTTCTTGTGTATTCTCTTCTGATGTATTTTCTGTAGCTGTATTTTCCGGAGTATTTTCTGGAGTATTTTCTGGAGTATTTTCTGGAGTATTTTCTGGAGTATTTTCTGGGGCATTGGCTTCTTGTACTGTATTGTCTTGATTTTCTGTAGTAACAACGTCTTGTTCGTTTATATTTTCGTCAGCCATAAAGTCTCCTTTATATATTCTATACCTATTGTTAGCTATATAGAACATGGCAAGACTCATTCATAAGGTCAACAAATCATATAAACTTATCAACAATATACTCCTCACCATAAGAAAAAAACAAAATACTTTGCATGTTGCTGACTATCATTCACCATATGGCATCTTTACGTATAACGGAGACCATATGAAACAACATACAGCATTATTTTTTGCCTTTTTGCATACATGTGCCCTTACTACAATCATTGATATAAACACACCTGCATATGCAGAAAGCACACGTGCCAAGGCCAACATGCCCCAAACTACTGCGAGCATGCCTGAAACCACCGTCATGGACAGCATTCTCAGCACCTTAAACACCCACCGCGAGCTCAAAGCGTTGCAGGAAAACCGCGAAGTCGCCATTCACGAATTACGCCGCTCCCGTGCTGGTTGGGGCCCAAGTATTGACCTGACCGCACGTGCCGGTACAAGCCGCCTCAGTACGTCCACAACCCGTGAAGAAGGCGTCGACAATGACTTCTACGATGCTAGCCGCATTGGTGCTGTGCTTGTGCAACCCATTTGGGATGGCAACCAGACCTATGGTCGTGTTTGGGCTAGCGAGTCCCTTCTCCATGCTGTAGGTCACCGCATTATGGACAACGCTAATTCCTTGGCATTAGAAGGGCTTATCGCGCACGTGGACCTTTTATGGCGGCATGAGGTTCTGAAACTTGCCTCGGAGAATGTCTACCAGCATGAGCGTATTTTAGAGGCTACCAAGGAGCGTGCTAAGCTTGGGGCTGATACCATTGGCGAAGTTGCCCAGACTGAGGGCCGCCTTTCTCGGGCCATTTCTACGCGCATCAGTGCGCAATCATCCTTGCGTGAGGGTGAGAACAGCTATTTGCGTCTGACCAAAATGCCAGCTGTGCCCGTAAGTCTTGCTGAGGTTCCTGAAGCCAAGACCATGTATGCTGGACCTACTGAAGCTCTTCTCGTAGCGCAAAAGCATAATCCTAAGATTTTAAGTCACTTAGCAGAAATTCAGCAAGCCAAGGGTGAAAAGGAACGCACCGAATCCGCTCTCTATCCGTCCTTCAGCATTGAGGCTAGTCCGTATTATGAAAGTCGCGGTGGTGGTGGTGATCAATGGTCATCCAATATAGATGTTATGGCTGTCATGCGCTGGAATATTTTCAATAGCGGAGCTGATGCAGCAGCCACAAGAGCTGCTGAGGCTAGAGTCCGTGAAGCCCGTCAAGAAGCCTTTAATATCAAGGATACCGTTGACTTAGAGCTGCAAGACACGTGGCTTGATTACCGTGAAGCTGTGGAGCAAATCAAGCATTATGAGGATTCCGTCACCCACTATACCATCACCAGAGATGCCTACCTTGACCAATTTTCCATTGGCCGCCGCAGCCTTTTGGACGTGCTCGACGCTGAGGCTGAGCTCTTCAATGCTGCCACACAATTGGCTACAGCCCAAAGCAATATCACCATCGCAAGCTATAAAATGCTGGCCCTCACTGGCATGCTTTTAAATGAGCTTGGCATTGATGGTGATGCCTACCTTGTGCCTGATGATGAGGATGAGGAATTACAGCGGCATGTGATGGAGGTGCAGTATAAGGAGGGTGAATAGTGTGGGGTGGAGTTGCGCTTTGTATTTGACACTGGTCTAGACGCCGCAAGGCCCGCTGCGCTCCCCAGCGGCTATGGAACAAAAGCCGTTGGGCTCTTAAAGCCTTCCCTCTTCTCCCCATACACATACTAACAACCAAATACCCCTAACAAAACAACAAGGTATATCCATGACAACGAAACAACATACAGACCAAGCCGACCCCCAACCATCCCTCGCACCATCAGATATAGACGACATACCGCCCCTCATCCGAAGCATAGCCTCCATCTTACGCTTAGCAGGGCGTGGCGTCTCAGCGCACTATCTCTACGCAAATCTCAGTGGCGGAGGGACGGATCATAACGGAGGGACGGATCATAGCGGAGGCACGGATCATAGCGGAGGCACGGATCATAGCGAAAACACGGATAATGGCGGTCCTAATAAAAACAGTCACGACAGCAAACCCACCAATCCCATCAGCCCACAAGCCTGTCTGCGTGCAGCAAAGTCTGCTGGCCTGCATGGTCGCATCCTCGAAAAGCCTACTATCCACAGCATTTCGCCGCTCACGCTGCCCTGTATTCTGCTCCTACATAATGGGCAATCGTGTGTCCTGCTATCTATCTATACTGATGCAAACCAAACAGATGCTAGCCAAGCCGAAAACCTTTCCGCCTCCATCATCCTCCCTGAACAAGGCGAGGACCCCATCACCGTGCCGCTCCATGACCTTGAAAAGGAGTACTCCGGCTACGCCATCTTCACCCACCTTGATGCGCCACCAGATGCCCGCATCGTTGCCATAGAAAACGCTCGCATCGTTGCCATGGAAAACGCTCGCATCGAAGGCATAAACAAAGGTTCCTCAAATATCAGTAACGCAAGTTCAAACTCAAGCCCAAGCACATCCTCAAAGTCGTGGTTCTGGGCCGCCATAGGACACTACGCACCCATCTACAGACACGCCTTCATGGCCAGCATCGTCATCAATACCGTTGCCGTGGCCACGCCGCTCTTCACCATGAACGTCTACGACCGCGTCATCCCCAACAATGCCACGGAAACCCTGTGGGTGCTCGCGTCCGGCATCGCCCTCATCTACTTCTTTGATTTCCTGCTCCGCACACTCCGAAGCTACTTCGTTGACGTAGCTGGCCGCAATGCCGACGTGGTCATCTCAAGTATGCTCATCAACAAAATCCTCACCATGCGCCTTGACGCAAAGCCCGTCTCAACAGGCGCACTCGTCAACAATATCAGTCAGTTCGAATCTCTGCGCGACTTCTTCAGCTCTTCAACCCTTCTCGCCTGCATCGACGTACCCTTCCTGTGTATCTTCCTGATTTTACTCTATTTCATCGGTGGACCACTCGTCTTCCTGCCGCTCATAGCCATGCCCATTCTCTTTATGGCCGGCTTCCTCTTCCAATGGGCCGCACGCCGCAGCGCCGAAGCTCATTACAGCCAAGGTATGCAAAAGAACGCCTTGCTCGTGGAAATCATTCATGGCCTCGAGACCCTCAAAACATCCATGGCTGAGAACCGCATGCAACGCCTTTGGGAGGAAGTTGTGGAGCTCTCCGCTGCCTCCACCGTAGATAGCCGCAAATACACCAACCGCGCCCTCGCCTTCTCCACACTCATGACCCAATGCGTCACCGTGGCCATGATTATATGGGGCGTCTACCGTATTCAAGATGGCCTACTCACCATGGGTGGCCTCATCGCCTGCAATATCCTTGCAGGACGTGCCATGGCTCCGCTCATGCAAATGGCTGGATTACTTACCCGTTTCCAAAACTCACGCCTATCCCTTGGGGCCCTCAATACCCTCATGGCTCTACCCTCAGAAAACAACCAAGCGCCAAACTCCCTTGAATTTGACACAAGCGACATGTCCTTCACCCTCGAAAATCTTGCCTTCGCCTACCCTGAAGCGCAGCGGCTCGCTCTGCAAAACGTCAATCTGCACATCAAATCTGGCGAAAAGGTAGGCATCATCGGTGGCATGGGTTCTGGCAAGTCCACCCTCGTCAAGATGCTCATGGGACTCTACCAGCCACGCGATGGTGCTGTGAAATTCAGCGGCGTCGACATCCGGCAAATGGCCAGCTCCGAGCTCCGTAGCCGCATAGGCTTCGTGCCCCAAGACTCCATCCTCTTCTACGGTTCCATCCGCGACAACATCGCCCTCGGTGCACCCCACATCACTGACCAACGCATCATCCGTGCCGCAGATTTTGCCGGTGTCACAGATTTTGTCCGCCACAATCCAGCTGGTTTCGCCGCCCAAGTTGGCGAGCAAGGCCGCGATCTCTCTGGTGGGCAACGCCAATCTATCGCCCTCGCACGAGCTCTTGTCCGTGACCCGCAAATCCTCATCCTCGACGAACCCACAAGCAATATGGACACCCGTTCCGAAAAGCTGCTCTTCAAACGGCTCCAATCCCTCGGCCAAGACAGCGCACACCCCAAGACCATCATCCTCGTCACCCACCGCATGAGCATGCTTCGGCTCGTCGATCGGCTCATCGTCATGGACGCTGGCCGTGTGGTATTGGATGGTGCGAAGGATGAAGTGTTGAGGAAGTTGAAATCGGGGAGAACACAAAAATGAAAAAGACATTCAAGACGAACAAACTCAAACAAGACGAACTCATCTACGCCAATGCAGTGGACGCGGCACTGAACCGCAAGCCCACAAGGCAAGCGCGGCTCCTGTCATTCTTAGTGCTATGCTTTTTTGCGACCATGATTACGTGGGCCTACTACGCTGAAATTGATGAAGTTACTCATGCAGAAGGCAAAGTCGTGGCTTCACAGCGGACCCAAACCATCCAAAATCTGGAAGGTGGTATTCTGCAAGAAGTGCTCGTTCAGGAAGGCGATATTGTGGACATCGGCACACCCCTTGCCCGCCTTAACAACGCTATGGCCCAAAGTTCGCACCGTGATATTGAGCTGAAAGTCCTTGAGCAAAAAGCTGCCATCATCCGCCTGTCTGCTGAGCTTCGAGACCTGCAACAGTGCCTAGCCAAGCCGCAAAAACAAAAGGACAAGAGCACGAAAGCTCAAACTTTGCATGAAGAACTCATTTTCCCCGAAGACTTGTGTTCCCAAGCACCTCAAATCATTGCTGAACATGCAGCAACATATCAAGCCAATCAGGTACAACGTCGTTCCGAATTCCAAATGCTTGAGTCCCAATACCGACAACGGCTGCGCGAAATTGATGAACAGCGAGCTCGGCAACGCAATCTCAGACGGCGTCTTTCCATCGCCATCGAACAACGCGATATCGCGTACCCCCTCATGAAACGCCGCACCTTTTCTCGTGTGGACTATCTCGCCCTTGAGCAAGAAGTCGTCACCCTCAACGGTGAACTGTCCGCCATTAAAGCAGCCATTCCGCGCACCATGGCCGCTGCCAAGGAAGCTGAGCAGCGCATGGACCTTCGCGCCGCAGAAATCAAAGCAGCTCTCACCATCGAACTCAATCAGCACAAACGTGAGCTTGCATCCCTCGTCCAAAGTCTTCATGCCGGCACAGACCGACTCACGCGCACCGAGCTCCGGTCGCCAGTCCACGGCATCATCAAGCTCATCTATCGGCACAGTGCAGGCAGTGTCATTAAGCCTGGCGAAAGCATTCTCGACATCGTGCCTCTCGACGACACCCTCGTCATTGAAGCGCGCATCCGGCCATCCGACGTGGCCTTCCTTCACGCTGGGCAAAAGGCCATGATCAAATTCTCAGCCTACGATTTCTCCATCTACGGCGGTCTGCCAGCCTCCCTCGAACATATCAGCGCCGACACCGTAGAAGACAACGACTCGGGCCGCCGCGAAACCTATTACCTCATCAAGCTGCGCACTACCCGAAATTCCATCGACTACAAAGGGCAATCACTGCCCATCATGGCTGGCATGGTCGTCACCGCCGACATCCTCACCGGTCGTAAATCTGTGCTCGATTATCTGCTGAAGCCTATTCTGAAAGCCAAGCAGAATGCCTTGACTGAAAGGTAGGTGGGATGTTTTTTTGGACAAGCTGGGACTCAGGACCAAAAGCATATTTCTGTACAGCCCTCTAAGCCGTAAATACCTTGCGCTCCAAGAGCATCACAGGTATAAAAACCATGCGGCTACCTCCGCGCATCAGCACGGTGCATAACCTGTCCTTATGGACAGTGAAAGGAGGCTCAGCCATGAAGCGACTATTTATGCTCGTATTCATAACACTGATGCTTGTCCTACTTGTAGCCACTAAGGCTTACTAACAAAAAGTAGCCCTGTATCAGCGGGAACTGATACAGGGCTTAAAAACGTTGCCCAAGGGTAGCCGTAAAAACAAAGGGGGTGCTCATGCACCGTGCTAGCCGTAGGTTTGTTACTGCAAATCTGCGGCTCCCTTTTTATGTAGTGCCTATTTTTCTGGCTGGCAAGTGTTTTTTATGGGGCTCAGGACCAAAAGCCTATTTCTGTACAGTCCTCTAAGTCGTAAATACCTTGCGCTCCAAGAGCATCACAGGTATAAAAACCATGCGGCTACCTCCGCGCATCAGCACGGTGCATAACCTGTCCTTATGGACAGTGAAAGGAGGCTCAGCCATGAAGCGA
>JAWXUA010000057.1:0-898 GCA_044433065.1 Pseudomonadota bacterium | reverse complement strand
CGTAAATACCTTGCGCTCCAAGAGCATCACAGGTATAAAAACCATGCGGCTACCTCCGCGCATCAGCACGGTGCATAACCTGTCCTTATGGACAGTGAAAGGAGGCTCAGCCATGAAGCGACTATTTATGCTCGTATTCATAACACTGATGCTTGTCCTACTTGTAGCCACTAAGGCTTACTAACAAAAAGTAGCCCTGTATCAGCGGGAACTGATACAGGGCTTAAAAAAATCGGTTCACATGTGGTAGCCGTAAAACAAAGGGGGTGCTCATGCACCGTGCTAGCCGTAGGTTTGTTAACGCAAATCTGCGGCTCCCTTTTTATGTAGTGCCTATTTTTCTGGCTGGCAAGTGTTTTTACGAACACTCAGCCAAGAGACTTACTTTTTTAGTTTTTTCTGCTGCTCGGCATACCAAAATGCGTATAAACATGCACTACCGAGCACGAGAGATGTGACGATATAAAAAGTCATACTAGTCCTCACTAAGTTTAAAGCCTAAACAAGAGAGTGCTATGCCCCAAAAGAAAGCAAATAAACCATTGTCAATAAATGCAACTGCAATGCAGGCCGCACCAGGCATTGCAAAAATATTAGACCAATATTTCATTTACTCTTACTCCATAGCCCGTCTCTAGCTATTTTACGTAAAGCTGTCAAGGTAACGATTCTCTCCCCAACATCCCCACTCTCCCACACAATCCAATCAGCAGAAACGCCCTATCAATCCAACAAGCTGGGCAATCAACGCCACCGAACCACGTGTTATCTTTCCCATTCACGTCTCAATCCTATCTTGGGCTGTCCACCCCAACAAACCAAAAACTCCCCCCCCATGCGCCGCGAACGACACACGAAGGGAGAGCTTTCATCGCAATTAAAAGTCTTTGAAAGGGAG
>JAWXUA010000056.1:0-15821 GCA_044433065.1 Pseudomonadota bacterium | reverse complement strand
TTATCGCTTGCGGGTCAAAGCTCTTTGTGGCTAAGGCTTAAAAAACAATTTCGGAACTGAGTTTTTTTGTCCGTTGAAAATAACTTCTTTTGCCCTGTGCCCCCTTCTTTGGTGTAGACCCCAAAATGCACACCTCAAAGTTATAGCAAGGAGTTATCTTTCAAAGTTATACAAGTAAATAAGGCTGTTATGTATGTTTTAAAAGTTATAGCATGACTAGGGATTACAACTCATACTTCAAAGTTATAGTAAGTTATTCCAGTAAGTTAGCTCTAGGTACTAAAATACACACAAAAAAGCCTACAAGGAAGCTATTAAACTTCTTTGTAGGCTTTTTGAAAAATCGCTGTAATAACAGCAACTTATATGTCATGGTACCAGAGGAGAGAGTCGAACTCTCAAGCCCGTTAAGGCGGCGGATTTTGAGTCCGCTGCGTCTACCAATTCCACCACTCTGGCAAGATGGTCGCTCTTCCGTGCGACGAAGAGGTAAATGTCACAAAGCGGCCTAGCGGTCAAGTAAAAAAATGAAAAAAGATGATTTTTTTTGGAAAAAGTGTTTTTTAGCCTTGTTCGCGATGAGATGTGATGCATAAAGAGCTTTCTTTTGCCCCTAGTCTGGGGTACGAAGGCGCGGCATGCGGGTTTTACGTTATGCCTCTTTATAAAAAACTTTTGCCCTGCATTTGTTGTCTCTCAGGCTTCGTGTGCGCCCTCATCTCATATCTGTGAAGCTTGCAACCATGTTTTCCATCTATATATAAAGGTACCGTATGATTTTTCCTCTTGGTTCCCTCATCAACGCGGCGGCGATCATCCTTGGTGGCGGTGTAGGCATGATACTTGGGTCTCGTTTGCCAGATCGTATTCGCCACATTGTTTTTCAAGGTCTTGGTCTTTGTACCATGGTCATTGGTTTAAAAATGGCTTTGACCATGAACAATGCTCTTGTGGTAATTTTTAGCATTGCCGGTGGTGGGATTATTGGTGAGATCGTAGGGATTGAAAATGGTTTAATGCGCATGGCAGATGCCTTAAAAAAGCGTATTCGCACGGGTAATCCTCGTTTTACAGAAGGCTTTGTGAGTACGGCTGTGATGTTTTGTGTGGGATCCATGGCCATTCTCGGTCCTTTTGATGAGGGGCTTCGCGGCGATACAACCATATTGATGACCAAGTCCATTCTTGACGGCCTTTTCTCTGTCGGTTTTGCCGCAGCCATGGGACTTGGCGTACTTTTTTCGTCTGTTCCTGTCTTTATTTATCAAGGTGTATTGACTATTTTTGCTGGTTTTTTACAGCCTTATCTAAGCCCAGCCATTATGACGGAGCTTACAGCTACTGGCGGTATTCTCATTGTTGGCATCGGGATAAATATTATGGAAATTAAAAAGATACCTTTGGCGAATATGTTGCCAGCATTGCCCTTAGCTATTGTATTGGCCCATTTTTTTGCATAATGTAATAAAGCCCGTCATTTATGGCGGGTTTTTATAGTTCCCAAAATCTTATTAAGAATTAATCCTAATAAATCTTGACAATTCTTCATCTTTATATACAAACTAAGCATTGCCTAGTTTCGTACGGAGCCATACATATTCTATTCAGCGAACGATTGCGACGGTCACACCTGCATCGTAATGCCTCCCCCAGTAAAAATATATCAATAAAATAACAAAGCGATACACTATGCCTAATAAGCCATGCATCCATATAGAAGGCGCGCGCCAACATAATTTGAAAAATATTTCCCTCGATATTCCGCGCGATGAGCTTGTAGTGGTGTGCGGTCCATCTGGTTCTGGCAAGTCAACCTTAGCCTTTGACCTTGTGTATGCCGAAGGGCAGAGACGCTATGTAGAATCCTTGTCTGCCTATGCACGCCAGTTTTTGCCGCAAATGGATAAGCCTCTTGTGGATAAAATCGAAGGTCTTTCGCCAGCCATTTCTTTGGAGCAGCAAGCGTCAACACGTAATCCTCGCTCCACAGTGGGCACGGTGACAGAAGTATATGACTTCTTACGTGTTTTTTTTGCACGCCTTGGGAAAATGTATTGCCCTGAGTGCGGTCAAGCCATTGAAGCCCGTGCAGCCGATGAAATTATTGCCGATATTTTGGCCATGGGTGAGGGCACGAAGTGTATCCTTTTGGCTCCTTTAGTGGAGCATCAAAAGGGCACGCACCTTGACCGCCTGAAAAAGCTTAAGGCCGAAGGCTTTGTGCGTGTGCGTGTGAATGGTGAGATTATGACCATTGACGATGTTCCTGCTCTTGATAAGAATAAACGTCACAATATTGATCTTGTGGTGGACCGTCTTGTTATAAAAGAGGGCATACGCGGCCGTCTTGCGGATTCTGTGGAGTTGGCTTTACGCCATGGCAATGGCCGTCTTATGGTGTCTGAACCCAATGTCAAACATGCTGATGATAGCGTTGGCGAAAAGACCACGGTACATTCCACGGAGTCAGTGTGCTCTACTTGCCGCATTAGTCTGCCTGCCTTAAGTCCTCAGCTTTTTTCCTTCAATAGCCCACAAGGCGCGTGCACGCATTGCGCTGGCCTTGGTACTGTGGACTATTTTGAGCCAGCCTTGCTTGCGCCTAATAAGGGTCTTTCCTTGAATACAGGCGCAGTCATTCCATGGAAAAATCCTCGAGTTTTTGCGCGCTGGGAGACGGAGCTTAAGGACCTTGCCACGCGCTTTGGGGCGACTTTGTCCACGCCGCTCAATGATTGGCCAGATGTGGGTCTTGATGTGCTGTTTTATGGTGACGAGGCTTTGGAGAAGGGCGTACCTCGCTATGATGAGCCTGTGCCCATGATACCCACAAAGGCACCGATGAAGGTTGCAAAAACAAGCGCGAAAACGAAAAAAGCAAAAACTCCACAATATGGCGCGCCTACGGGCTGGCAAGGTGTGACGGTCTTGCTTGAAATAGGCATGCAATTTGGCGACACGTGGCGCGATGAAATGTCCCGCTTTCGTCAGAGTCGCCCATGCCCAGCATGTCACGGTGCACGCTTGCGTCCTGAGTCCTTGGCTGTGCGCGTTGATGATCTAAATATTTTTCAGTTCTGCGGCATGTCCATTGGACGTGAACTTGATTGGCTGAAGGACCGTCACTTTGGTGGGCGTCATGGCATTGTGGCTGAACCACTCATGAAGGAGCTCACCCATCGCCTTGAATTTATGGTCAATGTTGGCCTCGATTACATTGCTTTGGGCCGTAATATGTCCACCCTATCTGGTGGCGAAGTGCAGCGCATCCGCCTTG
Source organism: Pseudomonadota bacterium (assembly GCA_044433065.1). GTDB lineage: Bacteria > Desulfobacterota > Desulfovibrionia > Desulfovibrionales > Desulfovibrionaceae > Nitratidesulfovibrio. The sequence continues at coordinate 12,544 of JAWXUA010000056.1, read as the reverse complement.
CATCACAGCTTGGTTCTGGCCTTGTGGGCGTGACTTATGTGCTTGACGAGCCGTCCATTGGCCTGCATCCGCGTGACAATGAGCGCCTCATTAAGACCCTTCGTGACCTGCAAAAACGCGGCAATACCGTTCTCGTTGTTGAGCATGATGAAGCCACCATCCGTGAGGCTGATACGGTGATTGAACTAGGCCCAGCGTCGGGTGCGCGTGGCGGCGAGATTGTGTATCTTGGTTCTGTGAAAAAAATGTTGTCGCAATCCAAGAGCCTGACAGCCCAGTATTTGCGCGGTGAACTGTGCAATCCTGTGCCCGAAACACGCCGTCAGGCCAAGGGTGAACTTGTGCTGCGCAACGTGACGACCAACAATCTTGCTGGCGTTGACTGTACCATTCCCCTTGGTGTTTTGACGTGTGTGACAGGCGTTTCTGGTTCAGGCAAGAGTTCTCTTGTGGTGGACACTTTGTACAAACACCTTGCCCTTGCGCGTGGTATTAAGGTTGATAATCCAGGGAAAATTGGCGGCTTTGAGGGTGCTGAACAGGTGGAGCGTATTGTGTCCATTGACCAAACACCCATTGGCCGCACGCCGCGTTCTAACCCTGCCACCTATACCAAAATTTTCGATGAGATACGCAATATCTTTGCCCTAACACCTGATGCGCGTAAGCGTGGTTATCAGGCTGGACGCTTCAGCTTTAATGTGCGCGGCGGACGTTGCGACACCTGTAGCGGTGATGGTCAAATTCGCGTTGAAATGCATTTTTTACCTGATATTTTCGTGACTTGTGATGTTTGCAAGGGTAAGCGTTATAATCATGAAACCCTTGAGGTGCGCTATAAGGGCTTGAACATTGCGGAAGTTTTGGACATGACCGTGAGTGAAGCGCGTCAGTTCTTTGAAAATTATCCCGTTCTTGAACGTCGGCTTGGCGTGCTTGAGGATGTGGGCCTTGAATACCTGCACCTTGGTCAGCCAGCCACAACCCTTTCTGGTGGCGAGGCACAGCGCATTAAAGTCTCGCGTGAACTGGGTAAGCGTAGCCTTCCAGGAACCATGTATATTCTTGATGAACCCACAACGGGCTTGCATATGCACGAGGTAGGCAAGCTTATCGCTGTGCTTAATCAGCTTGTGGACAAGGGAGCTACTGTGGTGGTCATTGAGCACAATACAGATATGATTATGGCGGCGGACCATGTCATTGACCTTGGTCCTGCTGGTGGTGAAAATGGTGGACGCATCATTGCAGCTGGCACGCCAGAAGCTTTGTTGCAGGATCCAAATTCTGTGACGGGTATGTTTCTTGCCGAAGAAAGGGCAGGGCGTAAGGTAAAATCATAAAAAATTGCTATTCATAATGCATCGTCAACTAAAAAAGAGGGTAGGCGGTGCATTTTTTTTACAAAAAAGCGACTTTTTGATGTTTTACGCATTGCAAGTTGTGCGCTGTCGTTTTATCGTTACTAAAAATATGTCATGATTATCTAATCATTACATATTTTTAGTATTGGTAATGGTCTTTCTTATGTTGCTATGTAAAAATAATGATGCTGTGCGAGAAAATACTTGGGGGACGAGCGCGGATACTGTCATTAACTGGTAATGGAAATGAACGTCGGGTGGAGATTTTTGCGCAGGATAAAATCTTTAAAAGACGTGAGCTTTAACAAGTGTTTTGCTTAACCATGCGACAATACGCTGTTGTCCTTGGGGATGCATATATGGGTGACAGAGAGTGAGGAGTAACCATGAACCGCTTCAACGGTATTGAAGAAGTTTATTGCGCATTATATGTAGACTTTGATAATATTTTCACTAGGTTATATGAATTGGATCCAGAGCTTGCCCATGAATTTGGGTCAAACCCAAAGCGTTGGATTCGTTGGATTGAAGGTCATGCTGTTAAAATTCTTTATGGAGAAGGCGTCCGTCGTCGCATTTTAAAACGAGTTTGTTATTTAAATCCAAGACGCTACCAAGAATATCGCTCCTATTTTACCATGGCGGCTTTCCAAGTTGTAGACTGCCCACCCATGACGCGCCAAGAAAAAACAAGCACAGACATCCATCTTGTCATGGACTGCCTTGATGCTTTGCATCACCAAACGCACTTTGGTGAATTTATTATTCTTTCTGGTGACTCGGACTTCACGCCACTCTTGCTTCGCTTGCAAGAGTACGCGCGTAAAACCTTGGTTTTGTCCGTGGGCTATACTTCGCCTGCCTATGCTTCTGCTGCAACATGGCGCATCCGCGAAGATTGGTTCATTACCCAAAGCCTTGAAAAAGAAGAATTTCCTGATGGTGTCTATGATGATTATGATGTGGATAATCAACATGAAATGCTTTCTATGGAACAGTATAATGCGGACTATCATGGTGATATGGATGCCAACGCTGATGGTGGCCGCTATGGCACACGTGGTGCAAAATCATACCATGACCGCAATGATAGAAGTGAGCGCCCCGACCGTTCGGACCGTTCGGACCGTTCGGACCGTGCAGACCGTGCAGACAGCCACGATCGCCGTAAGCATGGCCAGCGCGACTACCACCGCACATCTCACGGCAATAGCTATAGCGATGAAAGCCAAGCTAATGATGCACAATCGCCTTCATATGGTGAACGTCATAGCCGCTCCTCTCATAGCTATAAAAAATATGGTCATGACCAAAGCTATCAACAGGATTATACGGACGATGAAGAAGAATCTCGCGTCACTATTCCTGTTAAAGTCATTAGCTATGGCGACGCTAAGAAAGTGTCTACCGGCGATACTGATGAAGCACATGCGTTATCAGACGCTGCAGTGGATAGCTTAGAAAGCCATGACTTAGATGAGCACGAAGATACGGTAGATGTTGCCGATCTAGAGGCTGGTCAGGGCTATGAGGCTAAGGAAGACTTTGCCCCAAACTTTGTTCAAGACTATGATGAAGATGATGATGTGGACCACCACTCCCATCAGGACCATCATGATCAGGTATCTCACGACGAAGAGGATAGCGAAAATATTGGCAATAGCCACGCCTATCATGATGACCATAGCATCCCTTCGTTTGGATACGCTTCCTATGCAAGCACGCTTCGTCAGCATGGTTATGCCGATGACCTTGATGATGTAGACGATATTGATGATACAGATGATATGGACGACGAGGTCAACGGTAATGTGGCTGATACCATTGTTGCCGACACGTCTTCCAGCATCACCCCAAATCTTGATGAAGACGTTGATGCAGGTATGAACGAAAATCATGCCGAAGATATCAGTGACACGAACTATGAACTCGCTGATGCAACGCACTCTATAGATCTTGCGCATGACATGGATGGCAATCAGAACGATGCTTCCCAAAAGCCAAGCATTTCTGAGCAGGCCGCGGATATTTTAAAGTCCGTTGTCATGGAATCCTCACAGCCAGTGCCAGCTGCCAATATAGGTCAAATTTTGCAACGAGAACTCGGTGCAGGGCTTGACTGGTTTGGCTTTGGCAAATTGCGTGATTTCCTTGAACATATTGACCTCACGCCGCTGGAATTTTCGCCAGTGCCTCCAGGCTACCTTTACGATCCAAGCCGTCATGACCGGCCTGAAGAGCGCGGTACTAACGACGAATTCCGCACGAAATATCCTGAGCTTTTTACCTTTGCTCTTGATGTACACCGCCTTACAGATATGCCCTTGCTCTTGCCAGAGCATTATAAGCAAGTCCTCGGTTACATTGTCGAAGAGGTGAACCTCAATGGTTTCTTCATGACCACAACCTCACGCAATGTCCGTGACAGGTGCATCGAAGAGGGCTTGCCCATCGCTCGCTCCCACGTGAACTTTGTCATCGTTGGTGTTGGCCGTGGTGGTTGCCCCCTCAACGACAAGCACGGCATCAGCATGCGCGATGTGGCCAAAGCCTTCCTCCGCAATGCTTATGACCTGTGCCGCGTGGCCCAAATGGAGCTTGGCGAACAAGAAAGCCATCAGCTCATGGAATGGATTATGCCTAAGGAATAGTGAGCTTTGTGAGGGAAATCTTTGAAAAGGTTTCCCTCCACCAGACACCCCTCCCTTCTAAACTTATTAATTGCGGAGGACGATGGGGCCGTTGGATGAAAATCGCGGCGCATGGGGGGAAGTGCTAGGTACTATATTGATGTAAAAATCGGCCTATATCGTAATGGTATGGGCCGATTTTTTATGGATTTTTTTGGGGGGTGTGAGGTTTTAGAAATGCGTCCATTCTTTGATGAGTAAATCGTGGTTATACAAAAGAATTTGTAAGTATTCCAATTCCATAGTAAGCATTTCATGGTCCTGTTTTTTGCACCACTCAGACAGCCACGCAAAGCGCAAAGCCATGACCATAGTGGGTAATAGTCGGGCTACGTCAGGACTAAGGAAGCCAGAGGGGAGGAGGGTAGTTTTCAAAAGCCCTTTAGCAAAGTTTCCCACCAAGCCAGATGGATGCTCAAAGCCACAACAGCCAAGGCAATTGGCCATATCATATAGGATAGGCCGCGCTCCGCAAAATTCCCAATCGATGACGCCCACAAGCTGGTCCTTGCGCCAAATGCAATTCAAAGGATGCAAATCTCCATGGGCCAAAGTCATGGGCTGTGCAGCCAATGTTGGTGGCAACTGTGTATCAAGATGAGCAAGAACTCGTGCAAAAGCTTCTAATTTTTGTGGATTTTGTGCTAGAATGGGATGCTTGCGCACTTGCTCAGCTACATGCGCTACATAATAGATGATATTTGTTGGGTCAGTGTAGTGAAGGGCAGCCGTCGCGCTTGTGCTCGTATTCTGCTTGTGTATGTGAATATGTGGCGGTGGGATATGGTCCAGATGCCTACGCGCATCATGCAATTGCTTTAAAAAAATTCCTACAGCCACACCGCGCCAAGCATCTTGTAAATACTTTGGCCTAGGCAATGGCGTACCCACATAAAAAGGCGATACTTGCCAAGCTTCCTCAATATTTTCAATATATTGCAGTTCGTCGCTTTTGACTAATGCGCGTGGCACGGGAACACCATTATAATCCGGTGCTATGTTCGCAAGGATAGTGGCGATGGCATTGCGGCTATGGCGTTGCCCATCTGCCAAATGCTCCATGAGCCAAAGGCGTCCTTTATCATCTTCAGCAACATGGCGACTAAGGCACCGCTCAGGGCTTCCATCTATTTGATATTCCGAACGAATTGTATGAAAAACAAGACCACGTCTGGCCATGATTTCTTGACTTTTTTGATGTGTATTCTGCATATGTCGCTTTGTACCTCCTTGCGCCGTGAATGTAATTAAAAAATCCTTACTTTTATCGCAAATAAAAAGTTTTCATCCTGCCCCCCCCAGTGCGCCTAACAATAATACCCGCACATTCTTTCGTTGCCATATGTGGCCTTGGTGGGTACACTGTGGCCGCACCGTGCTTATTTATATTTTGCGAGTTTTTTTACAACGAGGCTTTTCGTGACCTTTAGCGACTTGGATATTGACTCACGCCTTTTGGCCATGACCGAAGGCCTTGGCTACGAAAAGCCCACTCCTGTGCAAGAGGCCGCCATACCGCCCATACTTGCTGGGCGCGATATTATTGCGCTTGCCGCCACAGGCACAGGAAAGACAGCGGCATTTATTTTGCCCATGTTGCAACGTCTCATGGATGGGCCCCGTGGCACTATCAAAGCCCTTGTGCTTGCGCCGACCCGCGAACTTGCCGAGCAAACGCATACCTATGTGCGTCGTATGGCGTCCACAAGCCGATTGCGGAGCACAAGCATTTATGGTGGTGTTGGTATTACGGCACAAGGCTTGCGTTTGCGTGCTGGCGTGGAAATCGTGGTTGCCTGTCCTGGGCGTTTGCTTGACCATATGCGCCGCGGCAACCTCGACCTATCTGCTCTTGAAATGATTGTGCTGGACGAGGCTGATTCCCTTTTCGAGTTCGGTTTTCTGCCCGATGTGCGCGAAATTATGCGCCATATTCCAAATACGTGTCAGCGTGTCTTTCTTTCTGCCACTATGCCCAAAGCTGTGCGCGAGCTGTGCCGTGACATGCTTCATGATGCTGTGCGCATTGACGTTGACGCTGTAAGCCCTGCTACGACAGTGGACCACGCTCTGTATCCAGTGGCCGAACATCTGCGCACGCCTCTGCTCAAAGCTTTTCTGCGCAGTGCTGACCTCACTGGTTCTGTGGTGATTTTTGTTCGCACACGTCATGGAGCGCGACGCCTCTGGCAACAGCTGGCCAACGTTGGTTTTTCTGTAACCTGTCTGCAAGGTAAGCTATCCCAACGGAGGCGTCTTGCGGCTCTTGATGCTTTTCGCCAAGGGGAATTTTCCATCCTTGTGGCCACTGATGTTGCCGCGCGTGGTCTCGATATTTCGCAAATAAGTCATGTCATTAATTATGATGTGCCAGCCACAGCTGACTCTTATATCCACCGCGTTGGACGCACTGGACGGGCTGCGCGGCAGGGCTCTGCCATGACTCTTGTGACGCCGGCTGATGAAGCGCTTATCCGCATTATTGAACGGAGCCTTGGTAAAGCCATTGTTCGTCGTCGTCTTGATGCCTTTGAGTACGGCGCTCCTGTGCGAGGTCCAGAGGGTGCTCGGCCTGCTATGCTTCCTCGGCAAGCTCGTTTGCCTGCTGGTCGTAAGCCACAGCTACAAGTTGTGGAAGAGCCGCCTACGTCGTGCTTATCACGACCGGCAAGACCGGCACGACCGGCACGACCGGCAAGACCGGCAAGACCGACAAGACAGGCAGTGCCGTCAGCAAATAAAAAATAAATTTGGGTACATAGTCCCATTCTACTACAAGGAGAAAAACGATGCCATCATTTGACGTTGTGAACGAAATAGACATGCAGGAAATGGATAACGCGGTGAATAATGTGAAGAAGGAAGTGGAAACACGTTACGACTTCCGCAATTCCACCACGGAGATAGACCTGCATAAGGGTGACAAGCGCGTAAACATTGTTGCTGGCGATGAGATGAAGATGCGCGCCTTGCAAGATATGTTGCATGCGCATTGTGTTCGCCGTAAAGTTGACCCTAGATGCTTGGAATTTTTGGAGATTGAACCAACATCGCGTGGTGCTGTGAAGCGTGGCATCAAAATTAACGAAGGCATTTCCAAAGATATTGCCAAGAAAATCGTGACCGCTATCAAAGCAAGCAAGATTAAGGTACAGGCTGCCATCCAAGATGAGCAGGTGCGCGTTACGGGCAAGAAAATCGATGATTTACAGGCTGTTATGGCTTTACTACGCGAGGGTGATTATGCTATTCCCTTGCAGTTCGTGAACATGAAATCGTAAATTGTGTTGTCAAACTGGGGGAGGGGGAAGGAAACGTTTAAAAGTTTTCCCCCGCCCCCAGAAAAATAAAAAATAAAAATAAAAAACGGAATAACAATGGCCTTATTGAGCTTACAGCAGGTTACGTTGAACCTTGGCGGACGTCCTTTGTTGGATGGTGCAACATTGCATGTGGAAGCAGGGGAGCGTGTGTGCCTTGTGGGCCGTAATGGTGCTGGCAAGTCATCGTTATTGCGTGTCATGTCTGGCGAATTGAAGCTGGATGCTGGCGAATTTGTGAAGGCACAGGGCGCGAACTTTGGCCATATGCCACAGGATATTCCGCTGGACCTAACGGGCTCGGTGTATGAAGTTGTGGCGCGTGGCATGGGGAGCGACGGCGAGGCTTTGGCGAGCTTCCATCGATTGGAGATGGGCCACGCGGATGAGGCATTGCTCAATGAAGCAAGGCATCATTTGGATGGTGGGAGTGGTTGGGAGCGGCATGGCGAAATGATGACCGTGCTGAACCACTTGCACCTTGATCCAGAGGGGCATTTTGAGTCCTTTTCTGGTGGCATGAAGCGTCGTGTATTGCTTGCGCGTGCCTTGGTGGGTTCCACGGATGTACTTTTGGACGAACCGACCAACCACCTTGATATTGATACCATTGCGTGGCTTGAAGAATTTTTATTGCGCCGTGCTCGGACCTTGGTTTTCGTAAGCCACGACCGCGCTTTTGTGCGTCGTCTTGCTACGAAGATTGTGGAAATTGACCGTGCAAAATTGTACGCCTATGACTGCGGCTATGATGCGTACCTTGAGCGGCGTGAAGAGCGGCTTGAAAATGAGGCGCGGCAAAATGCCTTATTTGACAAGAAGTTAGCACAAGAAGAAGTCTGGATTAGGCAGGGCATTAAAGCACGACGTACACGGAATATGGGCCGCGTTCGGGCACTTATTGAGCTGCGCAATACGCGTGCACAGCGGCGCGAAAAAGTGGGCACAGCCACCATGTCGGTGCATGAGGCTGAGCGCACAGGCAAGCTTGTACTTGAAGCCAAGAATATTACTTTTGCCCATGCCGGCAAGGACCCCATTTTTCAGAATGTGAGCACGGTCATTCAACGTGGCGACCGTGTGGGCCTCATCGGTCCCAATGGCGTTGGCAAGACGACTCTCTTACGTCTTTTGCTTGGTGAAACGGAGCCGCTTCTTGGCTCTGTGCGCCATGGTACGCGCCTTGAAGTTGCCTATTTTGACCAGATGCGCGACGCCCTTGACCCTAACGCACACGCCATGGACAACGTGGCTGACGGCAATGATCGCGTCATGGTCAATGGCAATAATCGCCATGTGGCTGGTTATCTTCGTGATTTTCTCTTCGACGACGACCGTACGCGCATCCCCGTGCGCCATCTTTCTGGTGGTGAGCGCAACCGTCTTCTTTTGGCTAAACTTTTTTTACGTCCGTCCAACGTTCTTGTGCTCGACGAACCTACCAATGACCTTGACGTAGAAACCCTTGAGCTTCTTGAAGAACTTCTTGGGGACTACAAAGGTACAGTTCTGCTCGTAAGCCACGACCGTGATTTTCTCGATAATGTGGTCACGAGCACCATAGCTCTTGAAGGCCATGGGATTGTGCGCGAATACGTTGGTGGTTATGCCGACTGGTTGCGTCAGCGTGAGACCTACGCCACGGAAAAAGCGCCCAAAGTCGATAAAACCGACGCTGCCAAGTCTAAGCCAGTCGTCCCAGAAGACAATCGTCCACGGAAAATTACCTTCAAGGAACAGCGTGAGCTCTCCGAGCTTGAGGCCGAGCTTGCCGCCTTGCCCGACACCATGGCTGCCCTCGAGTCAGAGCAAGCCACCCTCGAAGTACAACTCGCAGATCCTGCCGTTGCCTCCGATGCCGCTAAGCTCACCATAGCAACCACGCGCATGGGCGATATCGAGCTTGAACTCCTAACGCTCCTCGAACGCTGGGAAGAAGCAGAAGCACGGCTTGAGGAATTGAAAGGCTATCGGAGTTAATTTTTTACTGGGGGAAGGGGAAACTTTCTGAAGAAAGTTTCCCCTTCCCCCAGACCCCCATCCCTTTCCCAAAAACTTTTATTTGTAGATGGAGTAGGGGATTTTTAACGCAGTTTGCGGCCACACGGGAGATGAGAGTTTTTGCTTAGGGATATTGCTAATCCCATAAACTCCCTCTTACCTCTCCCCATGCGCCGCGAATATCCATTCAATGACCAAACTTTCTACGCAAATAAAAAAGTTTTGAAAGAGGGAGGGGGTCTGGCCTGCCCGAAGGGTGCGAAGGACAGCCGTTAGGCGAGCCTTCGAGTCTTACGGATGCAGAGAGCACCGCTGGGAGGGAGAAAACTTTTTCAAAAGTTTTCTCCCTCCCTCAGCTCGCCAACACCCCCACCTTTATATATCCATCAATCTTTAAGGGAGTTCTCATGGAACCTAAACCAAACGGTATTGCCTTACTGCCTCTCGTACTCTTTTTGGCTCTCTTTATTGGCGTTGGCTCTGCACTGACTGCTGCTGGTGTGGACTTTGCATTCTATCAAATGTCGCCAACAGTTGCCATTATGCCAGCCATTGCTCTTGCGGTCATTTTGGGCGGCAAGGCTATTTCGGATAACATCAATACCTTTTTGAAGGGCGCAGGCGAAATCAATATCATCACCATGTGCGTGATTTATTTGCTCGCAGGCGGCTTTGCTAGCGTAGCCAAGGCTGTTGGTGGCGTTGACGCGACAGTTAATTTTGGCTTGTCCATCATTCCTGCTGAATTTGTCTTGCCAGGATTGTTCTTGATTTCTGCCTTTATTGCCACGTCCATGGGTACTGCCATGGGCACTGTTGCTGCTGTGGGCCCAATGGCTGTTGGCGTTGCAGGTGAAACGGGCATTGGTGTTGCACTGCTCATGGGCGCTGTTGTTGGCGGCGCTATGTTCGGTGACAACCTTTCTATGATTTCGGATACAACCATTGCGGCTACGCGTACGCAGGGCTGCCGTATGGATGACAAGTTCCGCATGAACTTCGTCATTGCCTTGCCTGCCGCTATTGTTGCCGCGGTGCTTTATTGGAGCATGGGCACAGCAGGTCAGACCACCGCTGGCGACTGGGAATTTATCCGTGTTGTGCCATATCTTGCTATCATTATCATGGCCTTGTTGCGCGTGAATGTTTTTGTTGTCCTTTTTGCGGGTATCATTCTTGCTGGCTGTGTTGGTCTGTTCACCATGCCAGAATATACCTTACTGAAGTGGACCCAAGATATCTATGGCGGCTTCACGGGCATGCATGAAATTCTTGTCTTGTCCATGCTTATGGGTGGTCTTGGTGAACTCATCCGTACCCAAGGTGGCCTCGCTTGGATTTTGGCTGGCATCGCTAAGCTGACGAACTCTGCTAAAACTGGCGGTTCTCGCCGTGTTGGTGAAGCTGGTATTGCAATGCTCGCATCCCTTGCTGACATTTGTACTGCTAACAACACCGTTGCCATTATCTTGACTGGTCGCATGGCCAAAGACCTTGCCGAAACCAATGGCGTTGACCCACGCCGTAGCGCAAGTATCCTCGACATCTTCTCTTGCGTCTTCCAAGGCATCATCCCTTATGGCGCACAAGTCTTGCTTGCTGGTTCTATCGCTGGGATTTCGCCTATCGATATCTCTATGAATAATGTATATTGCTATCTGCTCGCTATCGCAGGTATTGCCTCTATTTTGATTGGCAAGCCTAGCGGTTTGAAGAAGTAGGTGGCTAGGTATAGTTAGATACAAAAAAGGGAGCGTGGATGTCACGCTCCCTTTTTTTGTGCTTACATTGAAAGATTAGGAGTCATTATTATCTTTAGTTGTTGTCCCATGGGTATTTTGACTTCCTAGGAAAACTGCTGTATTCTTACATCTACAGATATGGAATTGTTTTTAGCTGATTTTATTGATTTTTTATATAAGGAATAAGTATGAAAACTATTTTATATAGTAAGAAATATAATATTAGTTATGTTTTTACTCCTAAAGTTGCTTGTTCAACACTAAAAGGCTCATTACTAGACAAGCCCATAGGTGAAGCAGGTACTGTGCATCAGCGTTCTCTTTTTGGATTTCCTTCTTCAAGTGATGCTCGATTTTTTGCTATTACAAGAAATCCCTATGCTAGAGCTCTGAGTGGCTATAGGGATAAAATAGGCAAAGGAAAAGATGAAAATGTTTGGAATGCTTTTGCCAAAAAATACTCCTTAGATATAGAGTTTACACCTTCTTTTTATGAGTTTTTAACAATATTACAGAAAGATACAAACCGTAAAGACTATGACAGGCATTTTCGTCCACAAGTTTATACTCTTCACGTTAATCATATAGAATATGATTACTTAGGAAGAATTGAAAAAATGGACGATGTCGTACAGTATTTATCAGAATATGGTATTACAGTTGTCACTCGTGCTCCACATAAAACGGGTTCTTCAGAAGATTATCGAAATATCATTACAAAAGAGGAAGAAGAGCTCATAAATGAGATTTATGGTGAAGACTTTGAGTTCTTTGGCTATGAAATGAAGCTTGAGAGTACTTATGTGCCTGCTCCTAAAAGAAATAAAAATAGGCAAATTAGTGAACTATATCAATTTATTTTCTGGGCACACTCCTTTGGTATTAACTTCGAAACGTTGGAAAAGTTTAAGGTTTGGTATGAATTAAATGCTACGAATGGACAGGTACAAAGTAGCTTTGCTTTGAGTTTTAAAAAATTTGTAGAAGATGTACTCAAAGTAAATATTCGATGGGCTAAGTTTGAATGTTTTCGCTGTGATGCTATGACTATCTTGACACGCGGTAGACGCCGTAAGCACTATAAGGCAAAAAAAGGGGACATCGAAAAGATAGTTGTTTTTTTGAAGGAGCCAATTTTTCAGCTTTAGAAATTTTCTTTTGTGTTTTCCAAGGAGGCATTCCTTGCGGTGCGTAAGTTTTATTCGCTATTACTAGCATTGCCTCCATTTTGATTGGCAAGCCTAGCGGTTTGAAGAAGTAGGTGGCTGGGTATAGTTAGATACAAAAAAGGGAGCGTGGATGTCACGCTTCTGATTGTCCACGAAAAAGTGAGCCACACGCTCATGAATTTTTGAGCCACTAACGCTCACGAAAAAGTGAGCCACCTTAATTTTGTTTTTTTGAGGTTTTGAGGCGATACGACTCCC
>JAWXUA010000055.1:0-15993 GCA_044433065.1 Pseudomonadota bacterium | reverse complement strand
GAGGGAGAAAACTTTTTCAAAAGTTTTCTCCCTCCCCCAGCTCAATTTAATACAAAAACAAGCCGTTCATCGTGAGGTTTATGTGACTCAAACATTAGAAATTGCGACTGTTCCTCGACACGTAGCCATTATTATGGACGGCAACGGCCGCTGGGCAACCAAGCGTGGACTTGGCCGCAGTCATGGCCACCGCGCAGGAAGCGAAGCTGTGCGCACCATTGTGGCCGAAGCCCGCACCTTGGGCATTGAATACCTTACGCTCTATACGTTTTCGCAGGAAAACTGGAACCGGCCCAAAAATGAAGTGACGTTCCTATTTGAATTGCTTGTAGAATTTCTAACCCGTGAAATACCAGACCTCGAACGCCAACATATCGCCCTCAATGTTCTTGGTGATATGGCAGCCCTTCCAGCACCAGCACGCCTTGCTCTCAACCACGCCATCAAACGTACCGCCGCCCCAGAAGGCCAAAAGCCTGCCATGACCCTCAACCTTGCCCTGAACTATTCTGGTCGCAATGAAATTGTGCGCGCGTGCCAAGCCCTGCTCCAAAGCGGTATTCCTGTAAACGAGCTTGACGAAGATTGCATATCACGGCATCTTTATACCGCAGGGCAACCAGACCCTGACCTTGTTATTCGCACAAGCGGTGAAATCCGCATCAGCAATTTTTTACTTTTTCAGTGCGCTTATAGCGAGTTTTACTTTACAGATACCTTGTGGCCAGACTTTGGCCCCGACCATTTGCGTGAGGCTCTCGCCACGTTTGCAAACCGCAGTAGGCGTTTTGGGCGTGTGTAAAAGAGCACCATAGCTCGCTTTATCCCTCTCGTAACGCTCCATACTATAAATACGTACAAACGATACCGTCTACACAGCCATAAAATGAGGGTGTATACTCCATGTCTTATGGCTAAGACTTCAGCAGTGATGCTCACGACCTCAGCCCTTTAGGATATGCCATGCAAATCGCACCCGCCCATCTTCAGCGTCTCATCACTGGCCTCATTCTTGCGGCCATCCTCGTCACTGGTCTTTATATGGGCGGCTGGGTGCTCTTGGGTTTGCTTGCCATAGTAAGCACCATCGCCCTCATAGAATTTTATGCCATGTTTTGGCCTCAAACCGAACGTTGGGGCCTCAAAATCCTTGGTGTAGCCTGCGGTCTCGCAGTCCTTGGCTCTTCCTATTTTCATGCGCCCTATTTGACTCTTGCTTGTATCATGGGTTCTACCTTGCTCTTTAATCTGCAATTCCTCTTTCACTGGGGTTTTGCATCAGATGCTGCAACGCCTAAGGCTCAATTCGCCAATACGCAAATTCTCATGTCAGGCATGCTCTATATCCCTGTCATGTTGGCGCCCGTGCTCAATTTTTCCCTAGCAGAACAAGTGCTTGTTATCGCAGCCTGCATCGCCTCCGACACTGGCGGTTATTATGCCGGATCCCTCTGGGGCAAACGTCGTATCTGGCCACGTGTTAGCCCTAAAAAAAGCTGGATTGGCAGTCTTGGTGGCCTCACCGCATGTATGGTTATCTGCATGATTATCGGTGCAACTTGGGGTATCCGCCCATGGTGGCAATTCGCCATCCTTGGGATTTTCCTCAACGCAGCATCGCAGCTTGGGGACTTCTTTGAATCTGCACTTAAGCGTACCCTCAATGTTAAGGACTCTGGGAAAATCCTGCCTGGTCACGGTGGTATCCTCGACCGCATCGATAGCCTGCTCTTCGTGGTCCCCGTCTACGCCGCTTTGAATGGCATTTGCACGTTTTTTTAGGTAAGACTTCCGCAAGTATTGACATGGATATACGACGTATATACGTTGTTTCCATGTCATACTTTTTTAAATATCCTAAAAAAATATACACTTGCAGAATTAGTCCAAGGAATTACCCCTGAAAACCAGCATGATGCTGTGGATTTAGGGAATAAACACGGCCATGAGATATGGTAGCCTTGCGTAGAGGGGATTTCGTTTGGGTAGATTTTGATCCGCAAGCAGAGCACGAACAGACCAAACGTCGCCCTGCACTTGTGCTCAGTCCAGATGAATATAATAAAAGAAGTAACCTGATTTTAGTACTACCTATCACAAGCAAAAGGAAAAATTATCCTTTTGAGGTTGTCTTACCTGACAACTTGGCTGTGAGTGGAAGTATTCTGACAGATCAAATTAAGAATATCGATCCTATTGCTCGTAAATGCGCATACTGTGGACATATACCGAACGATATTTTGGCAGAAGTATTAGCAAAAGTTCATGTGCTCACAACATAATACAAACATAACTGACGTAGTATTCATTGAATGTTAAAGGTTCTTTTGGTTTAGTCATGGTACACGATACATACAGTCTTGATATTGAGAACTTTCAGGAAAAAATACAACGCGCCGCCAATCTGGTGAGCCAACATATCGAACACATTAGCGATGCTCCTGTTGTAGGGCAAAAAAGTTATGAAGATATTTTAAGCCACATTGCACATGAAATGCCATGGGATGGCTGTGGCATTGATTGCGTTATTGATGATGTTGAAAAACAAATCATGCCCCTTGCCACACGCATAGGCCACCCCCGTTTTCTCGCATGGATTACCACAAGCCCAGCTCCAGCTGGAACTCTCGGCGAAATTTTGTGCACAGGCTTAAATCAGGCGCCTTTATCCTTTAAGGGCGGACCTGTTGCCACGGTTTTGGAAAATATCGTACTTCGTTGGTTCAACGACATGCTACATTTTCCACAAGATGCTGGCGGTACCATCGTTTCAGGCGGCACCATGGGCAATCTCATGGGCCTCACCGTAGCGCGGCATGTGCATTTTCCTGAAGTCAAAGAGCAAGGTTTATGGGCACTCAAAAAGAAGCCTGTCATGTATTGCTCCGATCAAGGCCACATGTCCATTGAGCGATCTGCCATGCAATTGGGCCTCGGCACAAGTTCTGTTCGCGCCATTCAGTCAGATAACGCGTGTGGCAACAAGGCCACCTGCCGCATCAATATAGAAGCTTTGCGCAAGGCCATTGAGGAAGATATGCAAGCAGGGCATGCGCCCTTCTGTGTCGTTGGGCAAGCTGGCACAACAGTTGCCGGTGCTGTGGATGACCTTGATGCCTTAGCTGATATTTGTGCTGAATATGGTCTCTGGCTCCACGTCGATGCGGCTTATGGTGGTGCGGCTTTGCTGACGGACCATGGCAAAAAAGTCATGAAAGGCATTGAGCGTGCTGACTCTGTATGCATCGACCCACACAAATGGTTTTTCATTCCCCTTGAATGTGGGTGCACGCTTTTCAGAAATAAAGAACAGCAGCTTTCTACATTCCGCGCCTCTGCAGCCTATCTTGGTGTCGAAAATCCTTACGACCTTAAGAATACCACGTTTATGCTCAGCCGCGCTAACCGTGCCCTCAAAGTCTGGTGTGCCTTCCGCACCTACGGCATGAACAAAATCAAAGCCATTGTTGAACGCAATATGGCCAGCGCGCGGCTTTTCCATGACCTTTGCGAACAATCGCCGCATTGGAAAAATCTGCACGCCGTAACCCTTTCCATGTCCTCAGCACAATTTTTGCCCCCATCTATACAGTGTACAGATGGGACAAATACTTGTATACACAAAACAAGCTTCAATAGTACACAAGAAAGCTCTGCTCAAGACCATAGCATATGGACGCTCGATGCTCTTAATAAGCTGCAACTTGCTATCTTAAAGCGCCTTGAGCAATCAGGTCTGGCCTTTGTAACGCCAGCCATGATGGCAGGACAAGCTGGTGTGCGTCTTTGTGTCGCTAATCACCGTACAACAGATACTGATATTCGTTTGATTTTTGACATGATTACACGCTTTGGCCTTGAACTAGCTGAGGAATACGAAGCCGCGCACAAGGTCAACATTTAAGATATTCTAAAAACGCCTATGGCATAGTGTAAAAAGGTTGCTATCATGAGCTATACGGTTGATTATATTAGTAGCATGCCATCGAGACAATGGGCTGAAAGCACGCCGCGGAGCATCGTGGTGCTTGGCTCCACTGGCTCCATTGGCACAAGTGCCCTCGCCGTCATGGCCACAAAGCCACACTTTTTTCATGTCGTTGGCCTTGCATGCGCACGCAATATTGAAAAGCTTGTGCCCCAAGCCTTGGCGTGGCGTCCTGCGCATTTAGGTGTTTTAGATGACGACAGTGCCCACAAACTGCAAGCCCTATTGCCCTCGGATTACCAACCCACTATCCATATCGGCAGTGAAGGCTACGCTACTATGGCAGCCTTGCCCGAAGCCAGCACCGTCTTATCCGCGCAAGTTGGCTCCGCTGGCCTACGTGCCACCCATGCAGCAGCTCGCCATGGCAAGGTCATTTGCTTAGCAAATAAAGAATCCCTCGTCCTTGCTGGTGACCTCATCCGCCAAGAGTGTGCCAAATCTGGTGCTGTCATTTTGCCTGTGGACTCCGAGCACAACGCCATTTTTCAGGCTCTCCAAGGTCGTGATTTTGGTTCACCCCAAGAAATCCACCGCATCCTTCTGACTGCGTCGGGCGGCCCATTCCGCGGCTATTCGCGTGAGCGTCTTGAAAGCGTGACCCTAGCTCAAGCCCTCAAGCATCCAAACTGGTCCATGGGTGCAAAAATCACCATCGACTCAGCAACACTCATGAACAAGGGCCTTGAAATCATCGAAGCCTGCCATTTATATGGTGTGCCCATGGATGCTGTGGAAGTTCTTGTCCACCCTCAATCCATCGTGCATTCTCTTGTCGATTATGTGGACGGTTCTCAAATCGCACAGCTTGGCACCCCAGACATGCGCACAGCCATTGCCTACTGCATGGCATGGCCGCACCGCATAGACAGCGGTGTACCAAGGCTGGACCTTGTCAAAGCCGCTAGCTTGACCTTTGAGGCACCAGACTTATGTTCTTTTCCATGTCTTGAGTTGGCGCGCGAGTCCTACCGTCAAGGTAAAGGGCTCTCTGTTGTCCTCAATGCAGCCAATGAAGTCGCTGTAGCACACTTCCTCCAAGACAAAATCCATTTCCTCGACATTCCACGAACCATTGAAAAAGCCCTCAATGCCCATGATGGCACGAAGCCGCATAGCATTGAGGACATTGAAGCTCTAGACGCTATAACTCGCCAACGCGTGACACAATCCCTAAACTCATAACTATTGAACACCATAAAGAAGGCTATTTTCGCCTCAAATATATAACGTCATAAAAAAATGGATACCTCAATGACTAGCATTATTTCTGTCATTCTTGTTCTTGGTGGCCTGATTTTCTTTCACGAACTTGGCCACTATCTTGCGGCGCGTATGCTTGGCATTGGCGTCCATGCCTTTTCCTTGGGCTTTGGTCCGCGGATTTTTGGTTGGCGTCGTGGCAAGACCGACTATAAACTTTCCTTAGTTCCTTTAGGTGGTTATGTATCGCTTGCTGGTGAAAGTGGCGATGAGGTGTCTGAGACCTTTGAAAAGGGTGAGCTTTTTTGCCATCGCCCTGCATGGCATCGCTTGATTGTTGTGGCTGCTGGTCCACTTTTCAATCTTTTGCTTGCATGGCTCATTTATTGGGGACTCATCTGGACCCATGGCCAATTCATTCTTTTGCCAGAGGTGGGCGCGGTCAATGAAGGCACACCTGCGGCCATGGCTGGTGTTCAGGCTGGCGACCGTGTTTTGACCATTGACGGGCACACCATTGAAACGTGGGACAATGTGTCTGAGCGCATCGCCGCAAGTCAAGGTGCACCTATTACCATTGAACTTGGCCGCGATAACGATATTATTTCTTTACGCATTGTGCCTGAGGAACGCCTCCGCAAGACCATTTTTGGCGATGAAGAGCGTGCTTTCTTGATTGGTATTCAAGCATCTGGGAACATCAATAACATTACCTTACCATTCGGCGAAGCAGCCATTGCTGGTCTTAAGCAGACGAAGCAAATGATTGTGATTACAGCAGAAGGCGTTGGTAAGCTCATTGAACGCGTAGTGCCCATGGAAAGCGTGGGCGGCCCCATCATGATTGCCCAGCTTGTGGGACAAGAAGCCAATAATACGGGTCTTGTGGGCGTTTTAGCCTTGGCTGCACTTATTAGTATCAACCTTGGTTTATTGAACCTTTTGCCAGTGCCTGTTTTGGACGGTGGCCATATTGTGTTCTTGACCATTGAAATGATTATCCGCCGCCCAGTGCCAGCCAAAATCCAAGAGATGACCACCCGTGTGGGCATTGTGCTCTTGCTTGGCCTTATGTTGCTTGCTACGTATAATGACATTGTACGCGCCATCAAATAAGGAAATAACGCACTGGTATTGCCATGAATATGAATAGTACAGAAAATCCGCAAGGGATTACGCTTATTCTCAATGCCGCAGAAGGGCTTTTGCAAATCATTGCCATGCGTCAGGGAGTTCGTCTTTTTGCGCAAGAGTGGCAAGCGCCTACCCGTGGTACAGAAATTCTGGCACCAGCGCTCGCTGAGGCTTTTGGGCATTTGCGCCTTTCCATGAGTGACATTGTGCGCATTGCCAGCGTCAATGGACCAGGAAATTTCACAGGCTTGCGCCTTGCCTTAGCCACGGCTGCTGGCATGGCGCGGCACTGTGGTGCACAGCAAGCTGGCCTTGATTATATGCATGCTTTGGCT
The DNA here is from genome assembly GCA_044433065.1 of Pseudomonadota bacterium. Lineage (GTDB taxonomy): Bacteria > Desulfobacterota > Desulfovibrionia > Desulfovibrionales > Desulfovibrionaceae > Nitratidesulfovibrio. The sequence goes on along the minus strand of JAWXUA010000055.1, from coordinate 9,333 downwards.
GACAGGCCATTCCTTGGTGCTGGCGACGTTGTTTGGGTTTTAACCCATGCTCGGCGGAACCTTGTGCATGCCCAAGCCTTTGTCATTGATGAAAATGGTGCCTTGCCGCGAGCCTTTTGCCCAGTGGATGCCATCAGCCTTGAGCAAACGGCCGAGCGCATTCTTTTGCATGCGGGAGAAGGAAACTCCGTTGCGCCCACTGTGCCTGTTGTGCTTGGCTCTGGCCTTACGCGCAATATGGATTTTTTTGCTAACTATTTTGCCGAAGCACAAAGCGATGTCATGCTCTTATCATCTGAACATGATACGCCAAGCTTAAATGCGCTCATGCGTTTGGCTGAAGCAGCTTCGTGGCACGATGGTGATATTGCAGCATTTTATGTCCGTCCTTGCGATGCTGAGGAAAATTTACCGCACATTGCTGCTAAACAAGGGCGCGATATTCAAGAAGCCCGCGAGCAACTGCATATATTGACGCATAAGGGCCTTGCCTAAACCGCAAGGACTTGTGCGAAAGGATACGCCATGAACATACATTGCCCTCAATGCGACTATGAACGCCACGTTGATGATGACAAATTGCCTGCTTCTGCCTGTATGGCGACGTGTCCTAAATGCGCGTACCGCTTTCAATTTCGTGAAAATGTTACGCCTGAATGCAGTACAACACCAGCTGTGGCGAATTGCACTGAATCGGCTTGTGCTGGGTCAGCTTGTACTGGGTCGGCTTGCGTGGAGCATCAGGAAAAGCCTGAAAGCCAAACCATTGCAAAGTCTTCTGCAAGCGTTGCCCCTGCTCAAGAGCAAGGCATGCCACAAGCTCAGGATGAAAAACCTGTTGCACCGAAGACTATGTGGGATGATTTATCCTCCACTGTAAACCGTTGGAACTCCAAGCAAAGTGCGCCTGCTCAAGCCCAAAACAAGCCTGATGCTAGCCCTAATGCCCAACAACATACGCAAAAGACTCATCAGCAAGCCAATGCAGAAAGCAAGCAAGCGTATCCTGCAGACAATACAATCCCTTGGGAAAACCTTGGCGTCTACACCTTTTTCCAAGGCCTTATTCTGACCATCAGGTATGCCGCCATGTCCCCAGCCGCATTTTTTGGCTCCATGGCTCATCAGCCTTCGCTTGCACGATCCCCACTGTCTCGACCGCTGACCTTCTTTGTTTTGCTTGGTCTCTTCCAAGCAATCATGGAACGCATGTGGTACGTCACTCTCTCCAATACACTGTCCACCACCATAGCTGACCCACAGCTACAAACGCTGCTTGAGGGCATATCCCACGATACCAATGTTTTTATTACGCTCTTAATTTCGCCATTCATGCTGACCCTGCAGGTCTTTGTGCTCACAGGTCTCTATTACCTGATGTTCCGCTTTGTGCGGCCAGATAAAGCAGATTTCAAATTGCTTTTCCGCATCATGTGCTATGCAGCAGCTCCCACTGTTGTATGCATCATCCCACTTTTTGGCCCCATTGTGGCAAGCTTCATCTACCTTGTGTGGACCTTTATTGGCTGTAAGTATGCCCTCGACTTACCTTGGAGCCGCATATTCATGGCTTTGGCCCCACTCTATCTGCTTGGCGTTGCCTTTATTTTGCAAGTTGTACATACACTCATCATGTCCATGGTAGGATAAAAAACTGCACTAGACATAGATGATGACAATCAATATCAGATATTTATCTGAATATAAATTGTTGACCAAGCCCTTTAGCTACTAGCGCGTTGGCTTTGCACGTGCTATAAAGCGGCGTTGCGAATGTCACTGTCCATATGCAAGGCTTTATGCATTGTGTGATGACAAACATTCTCACTATATGACAACACTAGTACAGCATATTTTTCTTTGTAAAAACATGCCCTTATACAAAAGAGGCTATGCCCTATGAGTCACATTTGGATGGCACATTGGGGAAGTCGCTAATCCACTGGCGCGCACGGTCTACAAAAGCTTTTCGCGTCCTTCGTAACCAATAGGAGTTACCATGATCGGTATTTCTAAGCTCTACTGTGGTCAGGTTGAACCTTCCGACGCTCTTCGCTACGGTCGCGATTCTGGCCAATTGCCTTCGCATCTTTTGCAGTTCTCCAAAGATAAGAAGCCTGTTGTTGTTTGGAACATGACACGTCGTTGCAACTTGAAGTGCGTCCACTGCTATGCTCAAGCTGTTGACCCTGATGGTCCAGACGAAATCAGCACCGAACAAGGTAAAGCTCTTATTGACGACTTGGCACAATACGGCGCACCAGTTATGCTCTTTTCTGGTGGCGAACCTCTGGTGCGTAAGGACCTTGTGGAACTTGCTAGCCATGCAACCAGCAAAGGTATGCGCGCAGTTATTTCCACCAACGGTACCCTCATCACCAAAGAAAAGGCTCGCGAACTCAAAGAAGTTGGCCTTTCCTACGTTGGTATTTCCCTTGACGGTGGCGAAGAAGTGCACGACCACTTCCGTGGCGTCAAAGGTTCTTTCCGTCGCGCTCTTGAAGGCATCGAAAACTGTAAAGCTGAAGGCCTTAAAGTTGGTCTGCGCTTCACTTTGAACAAGCGTAATCAGCAAGAAGTGCCTAAGTTGTTTGACCTTTTGCGTGACCTTGAAGTGCCTCGCATCTGTTTCTACCACTTGGTATACTCTGGCCGCGGTTCTGAGCTCATCAAGGAAGACTTGACCCACGCTGAAACCCGCGCCATGCTTGACCTCATCATGGACAAGACTCGCGAAAGCTTCGACGCTGGACGCCCTAAAGAAGTTCTTACCGTAGACAACCACGCTGACGGCCCATACGTTTGGATGCGCATGCTTCGCGAAGATCCAAAGCGTGCCGCTGAAGTATTTGAACTGCTTCAGTACAACGAAGGTAACAACACTGGCCGCGGTATCGGCTGTATCTCTTGGGACGGCAAAGTCCACGCTGACCAGTTCTGGCGTCAACACGTCTTCGGCAACGTTCTTGAGCGTCCATTCTCCGAAATTTGGGATGACCCAAATATCGAACTTCTCCACAAGCTTAAGAATAAGAAGCCATTCGTTGGCGGCCGCTGTGCAAAGTGTAAGTTCCTGAACATCTGTGGTGGTAACTTCCGTGCACGTGCTGAAGCTTACTACGACGACATTTGGGCACAAGATCCTGCTTGCTACCTCACTGACGAAGAAATCGCGTAAGGAGTATAACATGGGTGCTTTCTTTCGAGGTCGTCGCCTACGTAGCTCTGCTGTTATGCGCGAGCTCGTTCGCGAAAATCAGCTTTCTGCCGCTGACTTCATCATGCCGTACTTTGTTGTTGAGAATGATGATGTCAATTTCCGTAAAGAAATCGGTGCTATGCCTGGTCAATATCAGCTTTCATTGGCTGAACTTGAAAAACAGGTTGGTGCCGCTATAGCAACTGGTTTGCGCGCTGTCATTCTCTTTGGTATCCCCAAGGAAAAAGACGCTTGCGGTTCTGGTGCGTATGATGACAATGGCATCACCCAGCAAGCTGTGCGCCTTTTGAAGCAAAGCTTTCCAGAACTGCTTGTCATTACAGACGTTTGTCTTTGTGAATACACAAGTCATGGTCACTGCGGTCTTTTGACTGCTGGTGACAAGACTGGTGTCGTGCACAATGACCCAACGCTGGATTTGCTCGCTAAGACAGCTTTGTCTCATGTACGCGCTGGCGCTGATATTGTAGCTCCTTCTGACATGATGGATGGCCGCGTTGCCGCCATTCGTGAAGCTCTCGACAATGCTGGCTTCACGCAAATCCCCATCATGTCCTATGCTGTGAAGTACGCTTCTGCCTTCTACGGTCCTTTCCGTGAAGCTGCAGAATCTACTCCACAGTTCGGCAACCGCAAGACCTACCAGATGGATCCTGCTAACAGCCGCGAAGCCATGCGCGAAGCTGCTGCTGACGTTGCTGAAGAAGCTGATTTTCTCATCGTGAAGCCAGCTGGACCGTACCTCGATATTATCCGCCAAGTGCGTGATAACTTCGATGTGCCTATGGTGGCATACCAAGTGAGCGGTGAATATTCCATGATCCGCGCTGCTGGTATCAACGGTTGGATTGACGAAGAAGCTGTTATCTTGGAATCACTCTTGTCCATGAAGCGTGCTGGCTCTGACCTTATCATCACCTACTTTGCTGAAGAACTTTTGGCAAAGGGCTTGGTGCGATAATGGCTGAGCATCCACATACTATGATGGGTGGACATCCTCATGGCCAAACGGCCACAGGAAATCAGACTCAAAAGCCTGAAGGTCATCCGACTAGCATGGGCGGTCATCCTGCTGGCATGCCAAAGGGTCATCCGACTGCTATGGCCGCTCATCCAGCCGGTCATCCAGCCGGCATGCCCATGGGACCACGCACTCTTGAAGACGGTAGCCCAACATGCAAGCTCATTGCATGGGAAGTCACTCGTTCGTGTAATCTTGCCTGCAAGCATTGCCGTGCTGAAGCCCATATGGAGCCCTACCCAGGTGAACTCGATAACGCCGAAGCCAAGGCACTCATCGACACCTTTAAAAGCGTAGGCGATCCTATCATCATCTTCACTGGTGGTGATCCCATGATGCGCAAGGACGTATACGAGCTCGTCGCCTATGCTACTGCTAAGGGCCTACGTTGCGTCATGTCGCCTAATGGTACGCTCATCACAGCTGAAAATGCCAAGCTCATGAAAGAGTCTGGCGTGCAACGTTGCTCTATCTCTATTGATGGTGCTGACGCTGCTAGCCATGATGAATTCCGTGGCGTTGAAGGTGCCTTTGCCGACTCCATGCGCGGTATTGAATACCTCAAAGCCGCTGGCATTGACTTCCAAATCAATACCACTGTTACGCGCGACAATCTGCATAGCTTCAAAGACATCTTTAAGCTTTGTGAACGTATTGGTGCTGTTGCTTGGCATATCTTCTTGCTCGTGCCCACTGGCCGCGCATCAAGCTTGTCTGACCAAGTTATTTCAGCTACGGAATATGAAGAGGTACTTAACTGGTTCTACGATTTCCGTAAGACCACGTCCATGCACCTCAAGGCTACCTGCGCTCCGCACTATTACCGCATCATGCGCCAACGTGCTAAAGAAGAAGGCATCGCTGTGACGCCTGAAACCTTTGGTATGGACGCCATGACCCGTGGTTGCCTTGGTGGCACAGGCTTCTGCTTCATCAGCCATACAGGCCAAGTTCAGCCTTGCGGCTACCTTGAGCTCGATTGTGGCCAAGTGAAGCAAACAGCCTTCCCTGAGATTTGGCGCAAGTCTGAATACTTCCGTCAATTCCGTACCCAAGAAGAATACACTGGCAAATGCGGTCCTTGTGAGTACCATAAGGTCTGTGGCGGTTGCCGCGCTCGCGCCTACAATATGTCTGAAGACCATATGGCTGAAGAGCCGCTATGCTCCTATCAGCCGAAGCGCACTGCTTGCCGTCACGGCGGCTGTTAAGCTCATTATGCGGCAGTGCGTGGCGACATGCACTGCCGTTTTTTTTACTGACTTGTTTTCAAAATATACGTGATTAAGGATGTACAATGTCTCGAAACCAACACGCAATACAAAAGATAGTTGTTGATATTCCTAAAGATAGCAATGGCTACTTTAACCGTTGGATAGGCAAATACGGGAACATTAAGAAATTCTTGAGCAAACTCTTATGTGCCCTCATTCCTGTACGTATATGGCGCAAACAGTTGCAATTTATTCTGATGTACGATCCCAAGCCATTTCATGGATTTCGTGAAATGCTTAAGTCTCGCGCTCATAAAGACTTTACCTATCAACTTTCCATACTCGCATGCCTTAAAAACGAAGCAGACTACATTGGTGAATGGATTGAATATTATAAGCTCATGGGCGTTGAGCATTTTTATATCTATAATAACAACAGCACCGACAATATAGAAGAAGTTCTCACTCCTTATATGGAAGAAGGTCTTGTCACACTGGTTGAACACCCTGGCCTTGCCATGCAAACAACCATGTATGCCCATGCCCTAAAGCACTTTCGGCTTGAGACGAAATGGCTTATCATTGCTGATATTGATGAGTTTATGCTCCCTAAATCGCATGCAACACTTATTGACTTCGTCAATGCCCACTCGCAATATAATCAGCTCATAACCCAGTGGTCGCTCTTTGGTGACTCAGGGCATAAAAAAAAGCCAGATGGCCTTGTTATCGAAAACTTTGTACATAAAGAAGCCTTTTCTACCTGCGCATATAATACGAAAGTTATCACACGACCCAGTAAGACCGTAACCATTGGCGTACATATTTCTACGACGTCGAAGTCCAAAATTTGTTCACTCGACGAAATCCAATGCAACCACTACTTCACCAAAAGTGAAGAAGAATATCTTACTAAAAAATCTGCGCGAGGCTCTGTGTTAGCTGCGGCAAATCGCCACACCATGGACCGCTATGAACGCTTCAATAAAAATGAAGTCTACGACGACTCCATGCTGCAATATGTAGACAAAATTAAAGCTGCTTTGGCTGCAAAAAACCGACTATAAAGAGAGCTTTCTATGTCCCACAAAGAACATCACAGCGCCCAAGCCTCTGCCCTGAACGATCTCGATAAGCGCATTCTCGACATCATCCAAACTGGCTTTCCCATTGAGCCACGGCCATATGCTGTTTTAGCTGAGCAATTGAGCACACCTGAAGCTCCAGTCACAGAAGCTGAAGTCGCTGCACACGTAGAAGCTATGCGGCAACACAAAATCATCCGACGTCTTGGTGCTAATTTTGACTCATGGAAGCTTGGTTTCCGCTCAACTCTATGCGCAGCCAAAGTCCCTGCTGACAAGATGGACGTCTTTGTTGCTGAGGTTAACAGCTACGTCAACGTGACGCATAACTACTTGCGTAAGCACGAATATAACGTTTGGTTTACCTGCATCGGACCTTCTTGGGAACGCGTTTGCGAGCTTCTTGACGGTATTACAGCAAAAACTGGTATCCCCATTCTCAACCTGCCAGCCGCTAAGCTCTATAAAATCCGCGTTGATTTTAAGATGAGTTAGTTTTTTGGTGTGCGTGCGGGGGGAGGATATCCCCTTTCAACGCTTTGAAAACATATGGCGCGCGAGTAGACACAAGACAGCAACGCCCTATAGTCAAGAGGACTTGCCCTACTCGTAGAAACTTCACTTCATTATCAGCGTGACACCAGGTCAGTAGTTTCTTGTCGTAACACTGTTTAGGAGATTACAATGTCCCAAATTAAAGAATATCAAGCTAATAATCAGCTAGCCAAGAGACGTATACTTAACAAAATTCTTGGTAATATTTGCTGTGGCCTAATCCCATCGAAAATAATTCGCCAAACTATGAGGCATAATGCCCGCTATGGAATAAGTCTACTTCGAGCATTTGACATTATTAGATATCGTAATTTTAATAATTTTACATATCTTTTATCAATCATTGCTTGCTTAAAGAATGAAGCACCGTACGTTTGTGAGTGGATAGAGTATTATAAACTTATGGGCGTTGAGCATTTCTATCTATATAATAACAATAGTACAGACAATATTGATGAGCTTCTTGAACCATATATATACGATGGAACAGTTACCCTCATTGATTATCCAGGTTTAGGTGTTCAAGCGGAAATGTACAATCATGCGCTCAATACCTATAGGCTCAAATCAAAATGGTTTGCTATTGTTGACCTCGATGAGTTTATTGTACCTAAAAAATATCCAACTATTCTTGATTTATTACAGCGTTATGAAGAGTTTTCTCAGCTTGAAATCCAGTGGCACCTTTTTGGAAACGCAGGACATATCAACAAGCCACAAGGTCTAGTAATCGAAAACTTTACGTTGCGCGGATTGGATGCCGCACGACTGGGTAAGTCAATTTTTCAATCAATCAAGACGTATATAGCTAGTGTCCATAATTCATATATAGTTGGCGATAGTAAAAAAATTACAATTGATGAAGTCCAATGCAACCATTACTTTACTAAAAGTGAAGAAGAGTATTTTACGTCTAAAGTTGCACGTGGTAATGCAACAATTTACCAACCAGATAGACATAATCGCACAATGTTTGATGCTCATAATAAAAATGAAGTCTATGACGACACCATGCTCCAATATGTAGACAAAATTAAAACTGCTTTAGCTGAAAAAAATCGCTTATAGAAAATGAAATCTTTCGTAAAAGGTTAAAACTAACATTGAAGCAATAATAATTCATCTACTTCAGTGACGTTTAATAGGCACAAAGCTATTCCTCTTATGAAAGAAAATTCGTAAATTATCGCTGATTAGGCAAAAGTTTCAACAATAAAGTTAACAAGTTATATTGTAGCGTTGAGCCTCAAGTAAGACTTGACAATTCCCATATTATATATAATGACTTTCGCTACTTTATTAACACAAACAAGGACTGAGGACATACTCATGGTTTCACGTTTTGGCACTACTAAAGAAATGGTTATCGAGTCTATCGAAACAGCTGACGGCGCTCGCATGATCGCTATTGATAACAGAGGCTTGTACCTCACCGAAGCTAAGTACCTTGATCGCCCTATTGCTGACCCTAACCGTTCCAGCCACCGCGCTGCAATGGAAGCTCGCATTAAGGAACTCGGCGTTGACACTAAGGCAATGTTTGATGCCAACAAGGGCATGATCCAAGCTTTGCCAAAGGAAACCAGCGTAAAGGTCAACCCTTTGAAGGCTTCCAAGCGTTCCATGAAGAAGTAAGATTTTTTCTTGCCTTCTTTTTCTATTTTACTCCAGAAGCAATGCTTCTACGCGCAAATTAAGGCCATAGAACGCCTTTCAAGGCTTTTCCTGAACGGGAAATGCCCATGCGGATTAAGTGCGCTTAGCGAGTAAAATAACCACAATGTGCGACTGCCTGTAAATCCTTTTTTGCATGCTCGGCATCCTGAAAAAGGTCTTGTAGTGACACATTGTTTGAGTGCGCCGTAAGGCATAAAGCTCAAAATACCGCCTTTTTGTTAGGACGTATATAAAGTACGCTTAACAAAAAGGCGGTTTCTGTTTTTTGAGAAGATGTGGGAAATCTATAGATAGCAGCGAAGTAGTATGTAAAGACAAGAACTGAACAATGCTCAACACAACTTTGCTATCTGCATTCTTGGCATTCTAAGGGCATACATTAAAAATAAATAGTCACCCCTTAAAAAACAATCAAGCTATTAAAATATATTGAAAAATAATGAGAGTTACTATAACATTCTTAACCAGCAATATAATTTCTATGTAAAAAAACTGGCAGAAAAGGATGTTGTAGTAATGAGTATAAAAGCAACGCAAAAGCACAAGCAAGGCAATTTGCTC
>JAWXUA010000054.1:0-16079 GCA_044433065.1 Pseudomonadota bacterium | reverse complement strand
GAAGGGGAACCCCCTTTTTTCAAAAAGGGGGTTCCCCTTCCCCCAGCATAAGATAAAAAACCTATCCTATTCAGCGACGACTGTGGCGTGAGGGAAATCGTTTTGGAGTTGGTGCTGAGCGCGTTCGGCGTCACGGAGCTTGGTCCATGGTCCGAGTTGGACACGCCAGAAGCCTACGTTGCTGGCAAAGAAGTAGCGGCTTTTGTGGCCTGAGCTGCGCATACGGTGTGCGAGGCTACGGGCATTTTCTTGGCTACTGAAAGCCCCGATTTGAAGATAGAAGTTACCTGTGAGGTTGCCTTGTTCGGCCATGTGAGGGCTGGTTCCGATAGCTTCGACGCGCACGCGAGCGGTACCGGGTCCGATCATGCCAAGTTGCTCTGCGGCGGTTTTGGTGAGGTCGATGATACGATTATTGACGAAGGGGCCGCGGTCATTGACGCGCACGATGATGGATTTACCGTTATTGAGATTGGTGACTTTGAGCTTGGTATTGAAGGGCAGGATGCGGTGGGCTGCGGTCATGCCGTACATGTCATAGCGTTCACCATTGGCGGTTTTTTTGCCATGAAAATCTCTGCCATACCATGAGGCAACGCCTTCTTCAACGAAGCCGTGGGCGGACTTAAGTGGATAGTAGGTTTGACCAAGCACTGTGTAGGGCTTGGCGCGGTCACTTTTTGGTGGACCTTTGGGATATTGCACGCTGCTGTCGGTGGGTGGGGTGCTTTGACTGTAATCTGGGTCATGGTCAACGTGGATGGTTTTTTTGCCACCGCAAGCGGCCACCATGGCTATGGATAGGCACAGCGTGAGCATGAGCAGAAATTTGGAAGCGCGGCCTAGCTTTTTTTGGAGAGTAGAAATGGTTTGCATATATTCCTCTTTATGAAAAAATTGCATATTTTATTGTACTTCTGTAGGCCTATCATGACTGTGGGCGGCTTACAAGGTGGCTTTTGCGTGTAAGGCTATGATGTTGTGTCGAAAATGGCCTTCAAAGGCAGAGCTGCCTGCCGAGCGACGTGGCAATCCATCCTCGATTTTCATCCGAAGAGATTGCCAATTTTTTATTCCAAACAAAAATAGCCCCGTAATTGTCATACGGAGCCATAGGCATGCTGTTCAGCGAATGATTGTAACGGCCACGAGGAACTTCATTTTTTACACTTCCCCATGCGCCGCGAATTTTCTTAAAAAACCGTAACTATCTCCGCAAATAAAAAGTTTTGAAGGAGGAGGGGGTCTGGCCTGCCCGAAGGGTCCGAAGGACAGCCGTTAGGCGAGTCTTCGAGCCTTACGGATACAGAGAGCAACGCTGGGAGGAGGAAACTTTTTCAAAAGTTTCCTCCTCCCCCAGTCAATCCAAAATCCTAAAAATCATCCTCATCGACGGCGACTTCTTCAACGATGTTGTCTGCTTGCTTGAGCAGGAGTTCCATCTGGATGTCGGCACCGATGATACCGGTAATGTTATCGTCGTCGTCGGTGACGGCGGTGGAAACGGTGAGGATGAGTTGGTCTGTGAAGTGTGACTGATAGACGTTGGTGATGTGTAACTCACCGTTTTTCATAGGCTCTTTGAACCATTGACGGTTGGAGAAGTCGTAGCCCACTGGGAGCTCTTTGTACTTATCTGTGTGCGTAGAGTCTGTGATGGCGGCGGAGAGCAGCTTACCTTGGGTATCCGTGAGGTACAGGAATTGGATGAATGGGTATGCCTGTACGAACTCGCGCATGCAAGGGTATTTTTCCTTGCCAACGCCCATGATTTGGCATTCTTTGGCAAGCTTGATGATGAGACCTGCGGAGAGATCCGCAGCAAGCTTTTTGATTTGGTCAAATTGCGAGCGGAACAGGTCTGGCATGAAGCGGCGTACAATGGCTTCCATTTCTTTGTTGGAGAAGGAAGTATTACGGCCACCTTCGTAGGCTTGCATGATTTTGTTGTAGATATCGCCCACAGCAGGGTGACGCTTGGAAACTTGGCGCTCTGGTGGAAGTTCGAGCTTTTGGTTGATCCAGTACGCAACACCAGCGCGGCCAGACTTGTCCGTGATGATGATAGGCACTGGTCGGCCAAGGATTTTGCGCGTGTCGAAGATATTGTAGATTTCTTCGTTCTTGGCGAGACCGTCCACGTGGACACCAGCGCTTGTGGCGTTGAAGTCTTTACCGACGAAGGGATAGTTGTCAGGAATGCGGTAGTCGAGCTCACGTTCGAAATATTGACCGATTTCGGTGATGACTTTTGGATCTGCGGCATCATCGTCGCCAGTGAGGGACATGTATTCGATGATGAGGGCTTCAAGAGGTGTGTTGCCTGTACGCTCACCAAAGCCAAGGAGCGTGCCGTTGACACCACCACAACCATAGAGCCATGCGGTGACGCCATTGACGAGGACTTTGTGGAAGTCGTTGTGCCCGTGCCATTCAAGCCATTGGCTTGGTACGCATGCTTCGTCGGTGAAGGCGCGGACAATGCGCTGTACGGAGCGTGGTAGGGTTGCGCCAGGGTAGGGGACGCCATAGCCCATGGTGTCGCAAAGGCGGATTTTGACAGGCAGGCCGCTTTCTTTGGAGAGCTGCATGAGCTTCTGGGCAAAGGGCAGAACAAAGCCAGCAAAGTCGGCACGGGTGATGTCTTCAAAGTGACAGCGTGGCGTGATGCCCCATTCAAGAGCTTGGGTGATAACTTTGAGGTAGTTAGTCATGGCCTGTTCACGGTCAAGGCCAAGCTTTAGGTAGAGGTGGTAGTCGGACACACTAGTAAGCATGCCAACTTCTTGAAATTCCATATCCTTGGCTATTTTTAAGTCGTTGATATTGGCACGAATCCAGCCTGTGACTTGGGGGAATTTAAAGCCTTTGGCACGGCATGCTTCGATAGCTCTGCGGTCTTTTTGGGAATACATGAAAAATTCAGAGGCGCGGATAAGGCCACTGCGGCCACCAAGACGGTGCAGCATGTCAAACATTTCAGCGATTTGCTTGACGGTATATGGTGGGCGTGCCTGTTGACCATCACGGAATGTGGTGTCCGTGATGAACATAGGCTCAGCTGGGCGAGGCATGATGAGGATATCGTCAAATTCTACGCGGCTTACAGAGGAGTAGGGGAAGATATCACGGTAAAGCTCTGGTTTTTCTTTATTATCGAGCTTAAGATTTGTGGATGGTCTGTTAAGACGTAATACGCTCATGTCGAATCCTTTTTGCAAACGTTAAGGTGCATAATTTCATTTTAACTATGTTTTTGTGCGAGCACAGTGTGGATTTTTGTGCGCAGAGCGAGGGCTTCAGCACAATTGTTTGAGATGGATAGGGCTTTCGTTACAGCGTCTAGGGCTTCTTGATGTCGTCCTCCATCCATAAGTGCTAGAGCTGCATACGTTTGTAATCGTTGAGGTTTCGTGCCGTAAAGGGCGTTTACTAAGGTTTCGAACTCTTCAGCAAAAACATCTTGCACTAAGCTATTGTTATCGTGAATAAGTCGTGCCAGTAAAGTATTCTCTTTATGCCTTATAAGGTAAAAACATAAAAGTTTTCGGCTACTTGCAAGGATATAGCGAATTCGTTTTATTTCGCGATCCATACTCTCACAGGTTTCGTCAAGGGTCATGCTCAGTGGTTCTACTACAGCTTGCAGACTTTCGTGTAAGAGCATTTTGTGCAAGGCTTTATATTGTGGCGCATAGTGCTGGTGTTGGTAGGCGTCTTCTTTAAGTTTGATGCATTCATGGAAGACATAGCCAATGGACCAGTCAAGCATGTAGGCAAGCGGGTCATCTTCTTCACATTGTAGGATTTTTTGGTCGTGTATGTGCTGTGTTGGCACATGGCGAAAAAGATGGTGGGCCGTGTCTTTAAGACGCCAAAGCAGTCCCTTGTTCATGGCTGTGCCCAAAAGGTCACGCATGACAGGGAAGGAAATGGTTTGCGACTTGGCAAAACGTGCAAATTGCGCGTTCAGCTCAGCGCAAACGAGGCAATAATCGCGCAACACATCGCGAATAAATTCTGCCTCGTGTGCTTCAACCCAACGTCTGGACATGATGTATCCTATATATGTGATGCACTGAGAAACCTTTTCAGAGATTGAAAAGGTTTCCCATAAAGCATTGGTTGTTAGCGAGCGCTTTTAATAAGAGTGCGCGCGATAGCTTCATCATACAAAAGCATGGGATTGCTTTCGCGGCCCATTTCGCGGTACATGCGTGCTGCGTTTTCAATGATCTCCATGGGAATCCAGTCATGCTTTTCCCAGACTTCTGGGTGGTCTTGTTGCCACATGCGAAATTGAATAGTACTGTTTTCTTCGCGCACGTAGACACGGGCTTTTTTTGAATTTGGGTCAGGGTAGTAGTAGAGGCCGCGTTCGTCTTGCATAGTTGCTCCATAATAAAAGAGGCGATTTGTGAAAAATTGAGTTTTCGCCAAATCATAAAAAAAAGAAAAGAATTGACGAAAAAATTTATGCTTATGAGCGAAAGAAGCATGTTTATTGTGTCAAGGCAAGTACTGTTTGCCTTAAGAAGTATTTTTTTTTCGGGTCAGGCAGTAAAAAGGAGCCTTTAAAAGGTTGCAAAGTGACCTCAGTGGCCTTTGCTGGAGCTAAAACTACCTTTTTTTTACTATCTTGTCATGTAAAGTTATGCTGTTTTACAAATTTAGCAAAAAAAAGACTTTGCCGTAGCTATTGTGTTTGTTGAAAGCTTAGGTTATTCACTTGTTGTTGAATATGACATACCTTTGTGAAAAGTGTCATTTGCCTTGGTGGCAGGTGGGCATAAGTGGAAAATGCTATCATTTACGTGGTAGTAGGGCTTGACAATAGCCTGATTTCTCACTAGCAAGGGGGACTTTGTCTACAATATCATGAGTTTTTCGCGTATTTTGGCCACACCGACAGGAGCCAAGTCCGCGAGAAAGCCAAGCCCCATCGTACAGAGTTGTATGATGGCGCGCCACCGTCGGTAGTGTGACTAAACCAAACCTATGTGGAGGTAAGGCAATGGCGAAACATGCAACTCCCCTGTTGGACCAGCTCGAAACCGGCCCTTGGCCAAGCTTCGTGTCCGACATCAAGCAGGAGGCTGCACAGCGGGCTGCTAACCCTAAGGGTCTGGATTACCAGATTCCTGTGGACTGTCCAGAAGACCTGCTCGGCGTTCTTGAACTCTCTTATAATGAGGGTGAAACTCACTGGAAGCACGGCGGTATCGTCGGCGTTTTCGGTTACGGCGGCGGCGTTATCGGTCGTTACTGTGACCAACCAGAAATGTTCCCTGGCGTAGCGCACTTCCATACCGTGCGTGTAGCTCAGCCTTCTGGTAAGTACTACACTGCTGAGTACCTGCGCCACATCTGTGACATCTGGGACCTTCGTGGTTCTGGTCTCACCAACATGCACGGCGCCACTGGTGACATCGTTCTCCTCGGTACCCAGACCCCTCAGCTCGAAGAAATTTTCTATGAGTTGACCCACACAGAAGGCAAAGAAACCGACCTTGGTGGTTCCGGTTCTAACCTTCGTACCCCTGAGTCTTGCCTCGGTCAGTCCCGTTGCGAATATGCTTGCTACAATACGCAGGCTTGCTGCTACGCTCTTACCATGGACTACCAAGACGAACTTCACCGTCCAGCTTTCCCTTACAAGTTCAAGTTCAAGTTCGACGGCTGTCCTAACGGCTGCGTAGCTGCTATGGCTCGCTCCGACTTCGCCGTTGTTGGTACTTGGAAAGACGACATCAAAATCGACCAAGAAGCTGTTAAAGCTTACGTCGGTGGCGAGTTCGCACCTAACGCTGGCGCACACGCTGGCCGCGATTGGGGCAAGTTCGACATTGAAGCAGAAGTTATCAACCTCTGCCCATCCAAGTGCATGAAGTGGAACGGCTCTGAGCTTTCCATCGACACTAAGGAATGCGTACGTTGCATGCACTGCATCAACACCATGCCTCGCGCTCTTCACATCGGTGACGAACGTGGCGCATCCATCCTTTGCGGCGCTAAAGCACCTGTTGTTGACGGCGCACAAATGGGCTCCTTGCTCGTACCTTTCATCAGTGCTGAAGAGCCTTTCGACGAAATCAAAGAAGTCATCGAAAGCATTTGGGACTGGTGGATGGAAGAAGGTAAGAACCGTGAACGTTTGGGTGAAACCATGCGTCGTCTCAGCTTCCAAAAGCTGCTTGAAGTCACGGGTCTTGATCCTATTCCGCAGCATGTCCAAGAACCTCGCTCCAATCCATACATCTTCTTCAAAGAAGAAGAAGTACCTGGCGGCTGGGATCGCGACATCACCGAATACCGCAACCGTCACCAGCGATAAGAAGAGGAGTGCAAAGAGATGGCATTCATTTCTTCCGGGTACAATCCCGAAAAGCCAATGCAAGGTCGTAACACCGACATCGGTCCACGTCCTTTTAATGAGTTCTTCCCACCAGTCATTGCTGAAAACTTCGGCAAGTGGCTGTACCACGAAATCCTTGAGCCAGGTGTACTCATGCACGTTGCCGAATCCGGCGACAAAGTGTTCACCGTGCGTTGCGGCGCAGCTCGTTTGGTTTCAATCACCCACATCCGTGAAATGTGTGAAATCGCTGACAAGTACTGCGGCGGTCACCTCCGTTTTACCACGCGTAACAACGTGGAATTCATGGTAACCGACGAAGAAACCTTGGCAGCTTTGAAGGCAGATCTTGCTTCCCGTAAGTTCGATGGTGGTTCTAACAAGTTCCCTATCGGCGGCACCGGCGCAGGTATCTCCAACATCGTTCACACTCAGGGTTGGGTCCACTGTCACACCCCTGCAACTGACGCATCTGGCCCAGTTAAGGCTGTAATGGACGCAGTCTACGAAGACTTCACCTCCATGCGCCTTCCTGCTCCTTTGCGTATTGCACTCGCTTGCTGCATCAACATGTGCGGCGCTGTTCACTGTTCCGACATCGGTATTGTTGGTATTCACCGTAAGCCACCAATGATCGACCACGAATGGACCGACCAGCTTTGCGAAATTCCTTTGGCTGTTGCTTCTTGTCCTACCGCTGCTGTTCGTCCTACAAAGATCGAAATCGACGGTAAGAAGCTCAACACCATTGCTATTAAGAACGAACGCTGCATGTACTGTGGTAACTGCTACACCATGTGCCCAGCCTTGCCTATTTCTGACGGCCAAGGCGACGGTTGCGTAATCATGGTTGGCGGTAAGGTTTCTAACCGTATCACCATGCCTAAGTTCTCTAAGGTTGTCGTTGCGTACATTCCTAACGAGCCACCTCGTTGGAAGAGCCTCACCGACACCATCAAGCACATCATTGAAGTGTACGCTGCTAACGCTAACAAGTACGAGCGTCTCGGCGAATGGGCAGAGCGCATCGGTTGGGAACGTTTCTTCTCTATGACCGGTCTTGAGTTCACCCACCACCTCATTGACGACTTCCGCGACCCTGCTTACTACACCTGGCGTCAAAGCACCCAGTTCAAGTTCTAAGCACAAAAGGTTAGCCATATGGGGAGCAGGATTACCCTGCTCCCTTTTTACTACAGGAGTAGAATCATGGACGAGCAAAAAGCTATTGTTGTTGAGTACTTGAAGGCCAAAACTGGCGCCAAGAGCAAGTTCTACTTCAAAGACTTCACCGATTTGTTTCCTGATATGAAGCAACGTGAAGTAAAGAAGATCTTGACCGAACTCGTTAAAGACGAAGTTGTTGAGTACTGGTCTTCTGGCAGCACCACCATGTACGGCCTTAAGGGCGCTGGTAAGCAAGCTGCTACCGAGCACGAAGCATAGTCTTTGTTCTCACAAGCGTATGGGTTTTGACTCATACGCTTTTTTTATATAAGCACTAGGCGTCATGGTACGCCTTTTTTTCGTTCAATATTCTACGCCTTTGCGCTCTTTTTATAGGTGAGATTTTGCAAAATTCAACGGCTATCCCTTGTCTTGAGCGTTTCGCTCGCATCATCGTAGCAGGTCTTAATGGCGGTACAGGGAAAACTATTTTGTCCCTCGGTCTTGTGCGCGCTTTGAGCATGGGCATGTATACCCAAAGTCCTGATGCTGCCCATGGTCACACCATGGCCATCAAGCCCTTTAAAAAAGGCCCAGATTACATTGATGCTGAATGGCTTGGCCTTGCCGCTGGACGAAGCGCAACCAATCTTGACCCTTATTTTTTGACGCCAGATCGCATTCGGACCCTTTTTTGCCACGCTATGCTGACAAGTATGCCGCGTGACTTGAGCTGCAGCGAGCATGACCCAAAGTCCTGTTCCCCTAAGGGCCTTAATATGGGTGCAGACATGGGCATCATCGAAGGCAACCGTGGTCTCTTCGATGGGCGCGATGTGACGGGCACATGTTCCACAGCTGAGCTTGCGCGTATCCTTAAGGCTCCTGTCATTCTGGCTATGGACTGCACCAAAATGACGCGTACAGCTGCGGCCATTGTGGCAGGCATGGCGAATTTTGAAAAAGATGTGCACATTGCAGGCGTGGTTCTTAACCGCACAGCCAATGACCGCCACCGATCCATGCTGCGCCAATGTATCGAGCACTATACCGATGTGCCTGTGCTTGGGGCCTTGCCACGCCTCAAGGTCAATCCTATTCCAGAGCGGCATATGGGCCTTGTGTCGGACCGCGAATTTGCTGAGTGCCGCGACGAACTGGATGCTGTGGCTCGTTTTATTAGCGATAATGTGGACGTGCAACGTGTCATAAAAATTGCGGAGAGTACGGTACAAGGGGACATTGCGCAGACGACGGTACAAGGGGACATTGCAGAAGTACAAGACGCTGCCGTTGAAAGCCTTTGGTCCAACGAGATTTTTGGAGCTGTGCCCTCTGAACTGAGCAAAATCAGTGGCGACCATGCGCCCATCATCGGCTATGTGCGCGATGCAGCATTGTGGTTTTATTATGAAGAGAATTTCGAGGCTTTGCGCCATGCAGGGGCTACGCTTGTGGAACTCTCCCTTCTTGATGACGCCCCATGGCCAAAACTCGATGGCTTGTATCTTGGCGGTGGTTTTCCCGAAGTTTTGGCCGCTGAGCTTGAGACCAAACGTGAACGCCTCGACGCCATCCGTCAGTTGGCCCATGATGGTATGCCCATCTATGCAGAATGTGGCGGTTTTATGGTGCTTGGCGATGCCATTGAAATGAAAGGACAAGTCCACCATATGGCTGGTGTTTTTCCCACGCGCACAGTCTTTCATCCTAAGCCCCAAGGTCTTGGCTATGTTGACGCTGAAGTCACAGCACCCAACGCCTTTTTCCCTGTGGGCACAATTTTGCGTGGCCATGAATTCCATTATTCGCAAGTGCAAGCCCAAGAAAATCAATCGCTTGAGCATGCTTTGCGTTTGCCTAAAGGCACTGGCATGGGCAAGGTCTCTGCATCAACCGGTTCCATCGGTCAAGACGGTCTTGTCTTCAAGAATACTTTTGCCGCGTACACCCACCTTTTTGCGCCAGCTGTACCCCAATGGGCGCCTGCTTTTGTGAAGGCAGCTCAAAAGTACGCTAAGCAATAAACGTCATTTTTTATCAAAGACAAAGGGAAGTATGCTCACCGTGAGCGTACTTCCCTTTGCTTATTCCATCCCCAAAACAAGGTAAATGTAATCTAGCTTTGTGTCATCTCTATGAAGGCTTTTACGATTTTCCATGCGCCGTAAATGTTCTTAAACAACGTTACTTCCATGGCAAATAAAAGTCTTTGAAAGGGATGAGGGAAGGGAAAACTTTCTTCAGAAAATGTTCCCTTCCCCCAGTAATTCCTAATGCCTATTCGCGACATAAACACCGCAAATAACGAGCGATGTACCGACGAGTAAGGAAATGGATATGGGCTCGCCAAGGAAGAGCCAACCAAAGAGAATGGCTGTGAGCGGCACGAAATTGATGAATGCACCAGCCCGTGCTGCGCCAATTTCCTTTACAGCTTCATAGAACCATGTGAAGCCAAGGACGGTGCCAAAGACAGCGAGATAGACCACAGAGGCCCAGAAAGTCAGGGAATATTCCATGAGATGACTTGCCATGCCTTCGTAGAGCGCAAAGGGGAAAAGCATGATGGCGCCAAAGGTGCACGACCATGTGACCGCAGATAGCGGCGACATGCCCTTCATGGCTGTTTTGCCGTAGACGGAATACGTGGCCCAGCTAGCAAGGCAGCCAAGCAAGATGAGATCGCCCATGGTGAACGGATGCGACGCAAAGAAGTTCAGCTCGCCGTGGGTGATGGCGATGAGCGTACCGCACACAGAGACCACAATGCCCACACCCTTGAGCCAAGAAAATGGCTCTTTGAGGAAAATGGCCGCGCAAATGGCGATGACAATGGGATTATTGGCTACAATAACTGCGGCACGGCTTGCATGTACAGTCTGTAAGGCTGTGAAAAATAAGGCATTATAGGCAAAAATACCCGTCAACGCTAAAATAATGGCATTAACAATATCGCGCCCGTTATGCAGAATGGGAATGGATCCATTGCGCTTGCGAACGTAGAGCAAGAGCAGGATGGAGGCAATGGCGAAGCGCAAAAAGGCGATGGAAAAAGGGCCAGACTGCATGGAGGCCATGCGGCCAGCAACAAAGGTGCCACCCCAAAAGCATGCGGCGAGAATGAGTTTTACGTAGAGGAGCATGGTGTGCCTAGTTTGCGTTTGTAGCGTTACAGGTTTTTGCCGAACCAAAATACTTATGGTTCCAAGCGCATGACAGCCTTGTCAGGGCCAATGACTACGAGCACGTCGCCCGTTTGCAGCTTCTCGTGGGCATTGGGAACAAAGCGATATTCACGGAAATTCACAGGCTTAATGGCCACAGCGATGACACCGAATTCATTGGCAAGGCGCAAATCCATGAGCGTCTTTCCAGCCCACTGATCCACAACCAGCTCTTGCAATAAAATCTGCTCGCTGCCACCCAAGGACAAAAGGTCCAGCATGCCTGGGTTGGCGAGCCTGTGTGCAAGGTGTGTAGCTACATCGTGCTCTGGTTGGATGACGTGGTCAACGCCAAGACGCGACAAAACCTTGTGATGCTCAGAACTTACAGCTTTCACGTAAATCTTACGGGCCTTCATCTCTTGCAAGTTCAACGTCACAAGTAGGGATGCTTCCATGGATTCGCCCACGCTCACAATGACGCAATCAAGGTCTTGAAAACGCAGTTGCTGCAAAACGTCAATGTCAGCCGCATCGCCAATATACACTTGCGCTAAAATGTCTTGTGCTTGCCGGATGCGTGACGCAGACCTGTCAACGCCAACAACAGAATGCCCAAGCTCAACTAGCGTGCGCGATAGCTGTAAGCCAAATTTGCCAAGGCCAATGACGCCAATTTCAAGGCTTTCTTGTGCCATAGTATCCTCATTATAGTAGTATTTATGAAAACTACTACTGCTGCGGGACGGACAATATCCCTAGTTGTGTACAAGGTAAAGTATCTACTCTCATAAAAATAACTTTTTTGTATAAAAACTTCGCACAATCAAGGATGTTAGGGAGGCTCTTGATTACGATTGAGGTTGGATTGCTACGTAGGGGATAGGTGAGTACCGAGAGCACAAATCGAAGATGGATTGCCACGTCACTCGGCAAAAACTGTGGTCGTTGAACGAAAATCGCGGGCCTCGCTCCTCGCAATGACAGCGATGTGGCACACTGTTCCGTTCTTCGGCTACCAGATTTTTTGGCTAAGTAGAACGTCATTCAAGAAATGTACTTCGCCCTCTGTAACAGTCATTGCGAGGAGCGAGGCTCGCAGATTTCATACAGCGGACACCCATCTGCCGAGTGACGTGGCAATCCATCTTGGATTTATGCTCGAAGGACAGTATCCCCCATGCAATCCAATTTTGATTTGCGCTTACGGTATACTCTGCTTTCCCGTCCCCAGCACTTAGCCAATAGGCATATCAGTCTCGGGCCAGCGGTACTTGGGCTCGGATTGCAGACTTTGCAGGGTTGTCAGCAGCCACATGGGGCCAAGGCGTCCGATGAACATGAGGCAGGTGATGCAGAGCTTACCAGAGAGATCGAGGTGCGGCGTGAGTCCTGTGGAGAGCCCGACTGTGGCGAAGGCGGACACGGTTTCAAAGAACATGTCCATGAAGGTGAAGTGCCTGTCCAGCCCTTTGGCCGCGCCAAGCTGTTCTACGTCGGTAGTGATGGTGAGGATGGTGACGCCTATGACGATGGCGAGCACCGAAAAGATGAAGAGGGTTAGGGCTTTGTTACGTGCATGGATGTCCACAGCACGGCCATGCAAAATGATTTGGTCATGCCCTTTGAATTGCGCTGAGACAAAGCCGCAGAGCACGCGAAAGGTGCTGGTTTTGATGCCGCCAGCACAGGAGCCAGAGGAGCCACCGATGAACATGAGAAAAATCAGGATGAGCAGACCTGCGTCGGAAATGAGGCCAAAATCAATGGTATTAAAGCCAGCGGTACGGGCTGAAATGGCCTGAAATAAGGCTGGTAGCGCAAAATCAAGGCCGCTCATGTGGCTGTGGCCGCGGCTGACTTCGATGGTCCAAAAAACCGCTGTGCCGCCCACCACAAGAAAAATCGACGTGCTTATGACAAGGCTTGCATAGCGCGAGAGCCCTTTATGCTTGCGGCGGCGCACCATGGCTTTGCCAAGGTTGATGCCTTCGTCAATGACCGAAAAGCCAAGGCCACCCACAACAATCAAGAACATGATGACCGCATTGACGCCAAGATTTTCTTGAAAGTCCATGAGATTACTGGAAAAAAGGCTAAAGCCTGCATTGCAAAAGGCTGACACAGAATGGAATATGGCCGCGTACCAGTCCATGCCCATCCCCATCTGGCCATCTCCTTGCCCCAAAAGCATCAGCAACAAGGCGCCACTAGCCTCAATAATAAAGACAATCTTCACCATGCGCACTAAAAAACGCTTCAGGTCAAATGACGTATCGTGCAGTAGAGCTTGGCCCACAGCAAGCCGGTCCGTAATGGATACCCGTCTACGCCAAAGGATAAAAATCAAACTCGTATACGTCGTGATGCCAAGGCCACCAAGCTGGATGAGCACAAGGATAATGCTTTGGCCCACAATGGAGAATGTTGTGCCCGTGTCCACAACGCTTAATCCTGTGACGCACACCGCAGATGTTGCTGTGAAGAGGGCATTCACAAAGCTCACAGGCGCCCCCACGCTGCTCATGGGCAACGAAAGAAGAATAGCCCCAAGCACAATCACAAGGGCAAAGGATATAACGGGAAGAGCCAGTGGCCCAAAATGTTTATATGATGTCATGGCCTGAGTGTACGCTTCTTGAGTCGCACGGGCAAGAGTGATGACGGTTGAGGCCAAGACAAACGCATGCAGACTTCTTTGATTTGTTAGCCTAAAAGAGTTGAAATAGCATACGAGTATCATCTTTTGAAGAGTAGATGGTTCATTCCTTCGACTATCAATCCATCTTCGATTCACGGTCAGGGGATACAATTTTCAGACGCAAGCTAGTTTACATGTACTTGCCTTGAGGCACTGGCTTTCTTCCTAGCTGAGATTTTCAATACATGCCTTTATCATAATTTACTTGCGGCTTAGCGAGCATTGCACTAATCTTGAGCGGTTCTAAATATGGATACCATTTTGGAGGTATGTGCCATGAGTGCACCTGATTTGCAAAATAATTCCAAGCCAGAGGGCATTGGAGCTAAGATAAAAAATATGCGTTTTGGCGCGCCACAACTTTTGGTGTTGGGCATCATTTTTTGGCTTCTTTTGACATGTCTTGCGCTCTCGCTTGATATGTAAACCGTTTTTACTTTGTAGAATATAGGCGACTATAAGGGGCGACACTGCGTTTACGTGGTGCCTCCTTTTGGTGCATTCTTTTGATAGTATTGAATAGACATACGCGGAGAACATGATGGATATTCGTTTTCAAGCTGGTGGCTCAGAGCAATGGCGCGCACAAGCTGTTATGGCTTTTGGTTTTGAAGGTGAGCCTTTTATTGATGGCATCACAGAACTGGTATCAGCCGCTCCATGGCTGACCATTGCGCCAGCTGTGCGCGACTTCATGGGCAAAAAGAATGAGCTCACGGTCTTCTACGGCCACCCAGGTCTTGCTATTCCTCGCGTCATCGCTGTTGGTCTTGGCAAGCGTGAAGCATTTTCCCTGCAAGCATTGCGCCTTGCAGCAGCAACAGCCATGCAGCGCGCTTATGAGCTGAAGCTCGATACTGTGGCTCTTTGCGTACCACAGCTTGACCGCTTGGCTACTGAAGTTCTGCATGCCAATGTGGCCTTGCAGGGTGCCGACTTTGCGGCGGCAGACGTTGTTCGCTTGACCGAAGAAGCTGTATGCGCAGCGCTTCTCGGCCTCTATCGCTACAACGACATGAAGAGCAAGCCAGCTCAATCTGAAGCTGATGTTGAAGCAGACGCCGAAGGCAAAGCCCCACGCTGGTTCGCCTTGCTCTTTGATGGTGCTTCCGTCGACGAACAAATCCATGCTGCGGCCCGTCGTGGTGAAGCCCAAGCTGCTGGTGTGTGCTATACGCGCGACCTCGTCAACGGTCCTGCCAATACGGTAACGCCTGTCTATCTCGCTGATGAAGCTGTCAAATTAGCTAAGCGTTATGCCATGTCCGTGAATATCCTCACGGCCGCCCAAGTCACTGAAATGGGCATGGGTTGCTTCGCTTCCGTCTTCAATGGTTCTGCCGCAGGAACTGAGCACGAAGCACGTTTTATCGTCCTTGAACACGCTCCAGAAGGCACTGAGAACGACGCGCCCCTCATCTTCGTTGGTAAAGGCGTGACCTTCGACACTGGTGGCATCAGCCTGAAACCTGGTGCTAAGATGCACGAAATGAAGTCTGACATGGCTGGTGCTGGTGCGGTCTTCGGTCTTTTCAAGGCCCTTGGCGAGTCTGACATCAACCGTCGTGTCATCGGCATCATGCCTTGCACCGAGAATATGCCCGACGCCAACGCAACGCGCCCAGGTGACGTGGTGACCTCCCTTTCAGGCAAGACCGTTGAAATCCTCAACACTGACGCTGAAGGCCGTCTCATCCTCTGCGACGCGCTCACCTATGCCCAGAACAATTGGCCCAACGCCACTATCATCGACCTCGCAACCCTCACCGGTGCTTGCATTGTCGCTCTTGGTCTCGATGCTGCCGCGGTCTTCTGTGACGACAAAGCCCTCACCGATGCCATCATTGACGCAGGCCACGCTTGTGGTGACGTTTATTGGCCCATGCCTCTCTGGGAATCCGCAGGTGCTAAGCTCAAGAATTCCGTGGCCGACATCGCCAATATCGGTACGCGCGAAGGTGGCTCCATTCAAGCTGCTATGTTCCTTAAATTCTTCATCAACAAAGGTGTCCGCTGGGCTCACCTCGATATCGCAGGTCCTGCCTACCGCGGCGACCACTCCGCTCTCTGCCGCCAAGGTGCAACCGGTTTTGCCGTGCGTACTTTGTATGGTTTGGTGAGAGGCTTGTAGTTTGTAATAACTGGGGGAAGGGGAAACTTTCTGAAGAAAGTTTCCCCTTCCCCCATCCCCTTCAAAGACTTTTATTTGCGATGGTAGTCCTCTCTTCGTGTGTCGATTTTCGGCGCATGGGGGGAGTTTTTTTGTTTGAGGGGGATGTCCCAAGATAGAGAATGTACCCATATGGGAAAGATAATACGTAGTTAGGTGGCTTCGATTGCCCAGCCAGATACAGTGCTTGGGCGTCCCTGCTAGATGGATGAGGGGGAGAAAGACAAAAGGCAGAAGAAAGATACGCTCGGCTTCGCTGTCGTTATAAGAACACAGCAGGAACTCCCTATCAATGCAATCATTTGGGCAATCGAAGCCACCGAACCACGCGTTATCTTTCCTGTCTTGCCGAACTGCCTTTCCCAAAACCAGCCTTTCATAACAAAAAAAGCTCTCCATGTGGCCACAAATGACCACACGAAGAGCGTACTCCATCCACAAATAAAAAGTTTAGGAAGGGATGGGGGTCTGGGTCTCTGCATTTGATAAACTACATAAATACCAATAGTAAGTATTTTG
>JAWXUA010000053.1:0-16159 GCA_044433065.1 Pseudomonadota bacterium | reverse complement strand
ATATCCCACTCAAAACTTATTCACTCAGATAAATATCAAGCAAACCCTCAGGTGGCATGATGCGAACGGTACCGGCATCGAGATCAACGTCACCGATGAAGGGATCCGCTGCAGGGAAGAGAACTTCCTTGCCATCTGGGGTACGGATAACCCACACTTCTTGGTCAGCTGGGGTGTCGATGGATTCGAGGATGCCGAGGACTTCGTCTGTGTCATCCAGAATAACCGACAGGCCTTCGAGCTCAAAGAAGTAGACATCTTCCTCACTTTCGCGAGGGAGATGATCTTCAGGTATCAAGAGAGTTCGCCCACGCAAACCTTCGGCAGCGGTGCGGTCTTTGATACCTTCGATGAGCAAGAGAGGGCGCCCTTTATGAGCACGGACAGCTTCGACTTTGATGAGTCGTGGTGGCTGTTTTCCCGTTTTCATATAGAGCTGTGGACCAAGGAGGAGTGAAGGGGAGTCTGCATAGTAATCTACACAGACTTCCCCACGTAAACCATGAGCGCGGGTCAGAAGACCGATTTCTATCAATTTAGAGCTAGCCATCGGCTCCTGCTTTTTTAGGAATAGTCACATATCGCTTTTATGTCTTGCGACATCAAAAACGTACATGAAACTTTCCTTTACTCAATAATTTCGAGAACTGAGCGCTTTTTAGCCTTGGTAGAGGCTGCGCTGAGAAGGGTACGCATGGCGCGTGCTGTACGGCCTTGCTTACCAATAACCTTGCCAAGATCTTCTTTTGCTACTTTGAGTTCAAGGACGGACGTTTGTTCGCCTTCAACTTCAGCAACGAGAACCTGTTCAGGCTTATCCACCAGCGACTTCGCTATGTATTCAATAAGCTCTTTCATCAGACTCACCTCCGCACGAAAATAAGTTAAGGGTGTGGTAGCGCGGGCATAGTAATCCTTGGACAAAATACAAACTACTTCTTTTGCCTTCTGGCATCATCAGACTGGTTTTATTTTGTCGTCGTTACGCCTCAGCAGAACATCCTTGCGTTGTTACGTGGCAAGTGTGTATGAGACGAATCGAGAATTCTTAGGCTTGCTTCTTGAGCAAAGTGCGCACGGTGTCAGAAGGCTGAGCACCGAGGTCGAGCCACTTCTGAACTTTTTCCATGTCAATCTTCACTTCAGCTGGGCTCACCATGGGGTTGTAGTAGCCAAGGAATTCCAAAGGACGACCGTCGCGACGGGTTGCGCTGTTGATAGCGACGATACGGTAAAATGCACGCTTCTTGTTGCCCATGCGAGTCAGTCTAAGCTTAACGGCCATGTTCGTACTCTCCCATTATATTTGTATGATACTACAGTATGCAAAAATAGGGCGGGTTTGCCCTGCCTTTGATCAGCGTTTTTTAGGCCGCTTCTTTTTGTCGCGAACCTTTTTCTTTTTGGTAGCGGATGAACCTGAGCCTGCGCCCATGCCACCCATACCACCGAGTCCACCCAGTCCTTCTAGTCCCCCAAGGCCGCCAGCACCACCGAGTCCGCCTAAGCCACCGAGGCCGCCTAAACCGCCAAGGCCACCCATGCCACCCATACCTCCGAGACCACCTAATCCACCGAGGCCGCCTTTGCCGCCCATACCACGGGGCAGATTAGGCATACGTCCTCCGCCTTTGCCGCCCATCATGCGTTTCATCATGGTGCGCATTTGGTCAAAGTTGCGTAGGAGTTGGTTGACTTCTTGAACAGTAGTGCCAGAACCCTTTGCAATACGGGCGCGGCGGCTACCATTAATAATGTCTGGGTTGCGACGTTCTTTCATGGTCATGGAGTTGATGATCGCTTCAAGACGTGCCGTATCCTTTTCAGGAACATTCATCTCGCCAAGCTTGCTCGTCAAACCGCCAAGGCCAGGGATCATCTTGAGGATACCCTCAAGGGAACCGAGTTTCTTCATCCGACGCATTTGCGTACGGAAATCTTCGAGATCGAAAGAGGCTTTTTGGAACTTCTTGGTAAGTTCCTCAGCTTCGTCAGCTTCGATGGTGGACTGGGCTTTCTCGATAAGTGTCAGCATGTCACCCATGCCAAGAATGCGACCAGCTACACGATCGGGATGGAAGACCTCAATCTCAGAAATCTTCTCACCCATACCAACAAATTTTACTGGTGCGCCCGTCACCGACTTAATGGATAAAGCCGCACCACCACGTGCGTCGCCGTCCATCTTCGTCAAAACAACGCCAGTGATGCCAAGCTGCTTGTCAAAGGACTCTGCTACGGTCACGGCGTCTTGACCCGTCATGGCGTCGGCCACAAAGAGAATTTCTTGTGGTCCTACAGCTTGTTTAATATCCACAAGCTCTTGCATGAGGGCTTCGTCAATGTGCAGGCGGCCAGCTGTGTCGAGCATGAGCACGGTGCACTGTTTTTCTTTGGCATCAGCAAGGGCAGCCTTCACGATGTCCACAGGCTTCATATCTGGTGTCGAATTGAAGCATGGAATGTCGAGTTGGCGCGCAAGTGTTTGTAATTGCTGAATTGCCGCAGGGCGATAAATATCTACTGGCACAAGGTAAGGCCGCATCTTCTTTTTACGCAGAAGATAGGCAATCTTGGCCGACGACGTGGTTTTACCAGAACCTTGCAAACCAACCATCATAATCATGGCAGGTTGTGCGCCTTGAAGCGCAAGCTCTGTGGAGTCGCCACCAAGCAAGGTGACCAGTTCATCATGAACGATCTTAACAACTTGCTGTGCTGGCGTCAGGCTTTTGAGAACATCCTGTCCGAGACAACGTTCGCGTACGCGTTCGATGAACTCTTTAACAACCTTAAAGTGGACGTCTGCCTCAAGGAGCGCAAGGCGCACTTCACGAAGGCCCTCTTGAATATTGGTTTCGTCAAGTTGGCCCTTTCCGCTGAATTTGCGGAACGCTTGTGAGAGTCTGTCAGAAAGGCTGTCGAACATGGATACCCCGTTAATACGTCGTAAGAGAAGGTCCGTTACGGAAGTTTTCGTCAGAAGTCAAGTCTGAAGAAGCTCCTTCCTTGATCGGAATAGCGAAAAATGACCGTATCTTGCAGCAAATAGCACTTAAATAGACAATGCGTTTTAAGGCAAAGTACGTTATAATACATCAATAAAATCAGCAGTTTACTTTATTGAAAGGAGGAGGCATTTAGGTGGAGACCTTCCTCCCATCAATACAAAATAAGCCTATTTTATCAAAAATCAAAAAAATGCGTACAATTAGCCCTTGGCCTTCTTGAATCCCTCAAGCGAACGACGGATGATGGTCTCATCAACGCAGAAGGTCAAGCGGAAGTGACCGGGGCCGCCGAAGCCAGTACCCGGCACAGCAAGCACGCGTTCTTCCATAAGCCGTGCAGCAAAAGCCACATCGTCGCCACCAGGAGCCTTAGGGAAGAAGTAAAACGCGCCCTTAGGCATTTGGAAATCATAGCCAGCTTCGGTCAAGACTTCAGCCATGGCAGTACGTCTTGCTGCATAAATGCTTGCGTCAACCTGAGAGCCAAGGGCCGCAGCCATAATATGCTGGCCCACAACTGGTGGATTAACGAAGCCCAAAATACGATTGGTGAGCATCAAGCCAGACATGAGCTGGGCGCGCTCTTCCATAAGTGGAGACAAAGCCACATAGCCAAGGCGTTCGCCAGCCAGCGACAAGTTCTTGGAGAACGAGCTTACCACCAACGCATATTGGTACAGAGGAAGCATGGAAGGCACTTCAGCACCATCAAAGGCAAGGAAGCGGTATGGTTCGTCAGCTATCATATAAATAGGACGGCCATGCTTGGTCGACGCATCATCTAAAATTGCGGCCAAAGCCTGCAACTCTTCTTTGCTATAAATAGCGCCAGTAGGGTTGTTTGGCGAATTAACAATGATAGCGCGTGTTTTTGGCGTAATGGCTGCTGCTATAGCTTCCAAGTCCAAGGCAAAGGTGTCAGGCATGGTCTTCACAGTACGCAGAACACCGCCATGGTTTTCTACATAGAAGCCATACTCAACGAAAAATGGTGCCAACGCGATGACTTCGTCTTGTGGTTCCAAGGTCGCGCGGAAAAAAGCATTCAAAGCGCCAGCAGCACCGCAAGATAACAAGACATCGTTGCCTGTCAGGGTCACGCCATGCTCTTTAGAAAGGTGCTCTGCCAGCTGAGTACGTGCCCAAGCAAAGCCGCCGTTAGGCATATAGCCAAAAGCAAATGGTTCGCCAGCCTTCTCCGCCAACTTCCGTAAACCATCACCAACAGCAGGAGGTGCTGGCAGGTCAGGATTACCCAAGCTAAAGTCGCAAACGGCATCTTCGCCATACTGCTTTTTCAACGTAATCCCAGCCTCGAACATCTTGCGAATCCACGAGGAGCGATCCATATACCCATAAACTTGTTGCGAAAGTAGTGACATTCTTAGCTCCTAAGCAAGGGGCGCTGCCCCTTGACCCCGCTAAGGGGCTCTGCCCCTTAGAACCCCGCCAAAGGCTTAGGCCTTTGGAAACCTTTCGCGCATTTTCTACACTGCGTGTAGCAAATGCGGATCTATTCCATGGTCAAAGCTCTGTACGGCGTTCAGGGATAACGTTGGTGTAATAGTAGCATGTTGGACAAATGCATACGTAAATTCAACAGGCTCTTAGTTAGGGAAGATGCATAGTACTCTTCCCCCCATGCGCCGCGAATACCATCAAGCGACCAAAACGTTCATCGCAATGAAAAAGTTTTGAAAGGGGATGGGGAAAACTTTTTCAAAAGTATTCCCCTTCCCCCAGAAAACTCTCAACTATCCAAACAAAAACGAATCCCCACCATTAGCACCACCTTGTTTAAGGCGGTTGATGCGCACGCGGCGGAGCTCTTTGCTGACCCCATAAGCGAGCTTGTTCTGGCGCGCTTCGTGGATTTCGTGGGCAAAGAAGATACCTGCGGCTGGGTTTTCCGCGAGGGTTAGCGTACGCACGCGGGTATCGCAGTCGGCAATGGCTTGCTCAAGGATGACAATCTGGCGCTGAAGCGTTGGAATGTCATCGGTGAGGGCTTCGTCACCGAGTAGGGTTCCGTCGGATGGAGGATTATCCGGCAATAATGCGTCGTCTGTTGGGCTTGTCATTGCTGGTCTCTTCCTTTGGTTTTGGGGCAAGGTTTGGAGATGGCAAACCGTTGAAGAAGTGCCAGAAGTTTGGCATGAGCGCGGTCATATTGCCAGGGTTGGCGATACGAAGACCGGAGCGCAAGAAGGATGCCATGGCAAGGGCCATGGACCATTCAGGCGCAGGGCTAGCCCAGCCACCGGCGGCAATAGGGGTCTTGGTAGGACGCAGGGCTGGGACTTCACCCTCAAGGCCGAGCGGCTCAAGGCCAATTTGCGCAAGAAAATCTTCTGCTACGGTGGTAGCAATACTTGCTGGCATTTGCGGCATAGCTACGCGTGCATCAGCATTGGCAGCAACGGATGCTGCGGCAAAAGTGAGTGCAATGGGCGCGTAGGTAGCTGGCAATGTGCTGAGGATGGCGTTGTAGTCCGCGCTTGCAGCAGTGGCATATTCGGACTCAATGACACCTGCGCTGATATTGACGCGCAGACCGCCAGCTTTGAGGAGCGCAAGAGCTGCATCACCTTCAGCGGTCTTAGGCCACGTGCCTGTCATGCTGACTTTGCCACCTGCAAACGCTGGGAAGGCGAGCAAGGAGGTAGCAAGCAAGGTGTCCACATGCATGGCAACCATGTCTGGAGTGAAGGTTTCAGGCATGGCGTCCTTATTAGGGACGATGCGAAGCGTTGTGCCATCAAGGTCAACATTGGCACCTGCACGTTGGAGGATAGGCAAAATCTCATCAAGGCAGGCAATGCCAGCAGGGGAGTCTTGCAGAGCAAGGGATACTGGCTTGTCCCATGTGGTCGCAGCCAAGATGAGGGCTGTTACTGCATCGGCTGGCAAGTCAGCAGGAATGGTCAAGGCGTCGGAATAGACACCAGAGCATTCAATGCGCACAGGTAAGCCTTTAGTGCCAGGGACCACATTGGTGAGACGTGCGCCAAGCTGTGGCAAGAAATGCGCAAGCGGCACAAGGTCTAAGAACTTAAGGTCTGTGCCGCCCATAAGCTTGAGGCGCGAATTGCTGCTCATGGCAAGGAAGATGAGCATATAGAGATTGAGCGTATCTTCGCCAATGTAGACAACTTTGTCTGTGAAATCGAGCTTGCTCTCAGACTTGCAGTAGCAACCAGTGGTCTCGTTCCACGCCAAAACACCACCGCACTGATTGAGAGCCTTCAAAAGGTCATTGAAAGGATCGTTAACCAATGCACTATTTATTGTTACATTGCGGCCAGTGCCAGCGGCCAAGGTCAACCAAAGGCGGGTCAAGCGGGATGCGCTTGGGCCTTTCATATTGACTTCAAGAGGGCGACGAGCTGGAGCAAGGTGGAAACCTGTGCGTGGTGCGTCAGCTTCTTGGGTATTGGCTTCAACCTCTTGGAGTAGAGTGAAGAATTGGCGGATGAAGCGCGGATCGCGGCTAAGCTCCACCGCATTGGCTTCCCAAGATTGGCGGAGTTGCTTTTCAAGAGCTGGATCAGTGCCACGACGGCCATGATTGGCTTTGTTCAAGAGTTTTGCGCGTCGTGCCAAAAGACGTGCGATGTCTTTGTCAATTTCCATAATAGCCTGTGGAAGTGGCTTGGAAAAGGACTGTCCTTGGGATCTTCTTGCGGATGGGGCGTCTTGGCCCTTGGAGCGATTCTCGTACATACTATGCCTTACAAAAAAAAGATGATTGGCGTTTTGACTAGCCCGAATTTGTCTAAGGTGCAAGTCTTATTATCACCTGTCGAATTATTGTGAGTGGCAACTTTGTGACAACAACGAGTTTGTGAAAAAAAAATTCAGATAAACTTGCTAATAAAAAGAGGGCCTTTGTGGATAAAAAGTACTTACCACACATAAAAGTCGCGAATGCCCTATTTACAATGGCAAATAATCATGAGATAAAGAGGCGTTCGTTCAAAGAAGTACAGTATGCGTGAGTGCGCTGGAGTGGTTTTTATCACTATGTATTTCTTTGGCGACTGTTGAAAATGGTTTTCATCGGTAGTAATTACTATAAAGTGAGGCTTTTTGGCATTGCGTTACAGTGATATCACTATAAATGAAACTCATTTTCAATGAAAAACGGCTGTTTAACAAGGTTCTATAAAGTTTTTTAACTGGCTTGTGAAAAAAAGTCACAAGACACTTGACAACTCGGTAGGGTCCTTGTTAATTCTATCACAAGCGCAGCGGGCTGCCGTAATGAGTGTTACGGTGTAGTCCGAAAAGGTAGGCATGTTCCTGCTTTTTCAGCCTCCACCGAGCGGTGGTATCCGGCTGAGGCTGCCACAGAAACCCTTAATTCTGTTTGAGTTGGAGGATACGGTATGCCGACTTATGTTGATCCGTCTAAGTGCGACGGTTGCAAGGGCGGGGAAAAGACCGCCTGCATGTACATCTGCCCTAATGACCTCATGATTCTTGATCCAGAAGAAATGAGAGCTTACAACCAAGAACCTGAAGCATGCTGGGAATGTTATTCCTGTGTAAAGATTTGCCCACAAGGCGCAATCACTGCACGTCCTTACGCTGACTTCGCACCAATGGGTGGTACTTGTATTCCTATGCGTTCTGCTGACTCCATCATGTGGACTGTTAAGTTCCGTAATGGCAACGTAAAGCGCTTCAAGTTCCCTATCCGCACCACTGCTGAAGGCTCCATTAAGCCTTTCGAAGGTCATCCAGAAGCTGGCGACCTCGAGTCCGAACTTCTCTTCACTGAAGCTGCACTTGCTGCTCCTATCGTAGCAATGGGCCAGAAGATTGAAGTAGCTGAAGCTGACGTGGTTGAAACCTGGTAGGGCTTTTGCCTAACCAGTCGTAACGCAACTCTTGGTGCGATAAGGAGATTTTATCATGCCGATGATTCCCGTTAAGGAACAAGTTAAGGGCGTAGCTATTGCTGAGCCTATCATTAAGGAACATGACGTCGACCTGTTGATGGTTGGCGGTGGTATGGGTACTTGCGGTACTGCTTTTGAAGCTGTACGTTGGGCTGACAAGTACGCACCAGAACTCAAGATCATGCTTCTTGACAAAGCTACCCTCGAGCGTTCCGGCGCAGTAGCTCAAGGTCTGTCCGCAATCAACACTTACCTCGGTAAGAACGACGCTGACGACTACGTACGCATGGTCCGTACCGACCTTATGGGTCTGGTTCGTGAAGACCTTATTTTTGACCTTGGCCGTCACGTTGACGACTCTGTCCACCTGTTTGAAGACTGGGGTCTTCCTTGCTGGATCAAAGACGAAAACGGTCACAACCTTGACGGCGCCCAAGCTAAGGCTGCTGGCAAGTCCCTCCGCAACGGCGACGAACCAGTTCGTTCCGGCCGTTGGCAGATGATGATCAATGGTGAGTCTTACAAGTGCATCGTAGCTGAAGCTGCTAAGAATGCTCTTGGTGAAGACCGCATCATGGAACGTATCTTTATTGTTAAGCTCTTGCTCGACTCTAAGATCGAAAACCGTATCGCTGGCGCAGTAGGCTTCAACCTCCGTGCTAACGAAATTCACCTTTTCCGCACAAACGCAATGGTCGTTGCTTGTGGTGGCGCTGTAAACGTTTACAAGCCACGTTCTACCGGTGAAGGCATGGGTCGTGCATGGTACCCAGTATGGAACGCAGGTTCCACCTACACCATGTGTGCTCAAGTCGGCGCTGAAATGACCATGATGGAAAACCGCTTCGTACCAGCTCGTTTCAAAGACGGTTACGGTCCTGTAGGCGCTTGGTTCCTTCTGTTCAAAGCTAAGGCTACCAACTTCAAGGGCGAAGACTACTGCGAAACCAACCGCGCTATGTTGAAGCCTTACGAAGATCGCGGCTACGCAAAGGGTCACGTAATCCCAACTTGCTTGCGTAACCACATGATGCTTCGTGAAATGCGTGAAGGCCGTGGTCCTATCTACATGGACACCAAGACCGCATTGCTCAACACCTTCGCTACCATGACTCCTGAGCAGCAAAAGCACCTTGAGTCTGAAGCATGGGAAGACTTCCTCGACATGTGCGTTGGCCAAGCAAACCTTTGGGCTTGCATGAACATCGCTCCTGAAGAACGCGGTTCTGAAATCATGCCTACCGAACCTTACCTCCTCGGCTCCCACTCCGGTTGCTGCGGTATCTGGGTTTCCGGTCCTGACGAAGCTTGGGTTCCTGAAGACTACAAAGTACGTGCAGACAACGGTAAGGTTTACAACCGTATGACCACCGTTATGGGTCTCTGGACCTGTGCAGACGGCGTTGGCGCTTCCGGTCACAAGTTCTCCTCCGGTTCCCACGCTGAAGGCCGTATCTGCGGTAAGCAAATGGTTCGTTGGTGCATCGACCATGCAGACTACAAGCCATCCATCGCTGAGTCCATCGAAGACATCGCGAAGGAAATCTACCGTCCATACTACAACTACATCGAAGGCGTATCCGCTTCTACGGACCCAGTAGTTAACCCTAACTACATCACTCCTAAGAACTTCATGATGCGTCTCGTTAAGTGCACCGACGAATACGGTGGTGGTATCGGTACTTACTACACCACTTCTCACGCAGCTCTTGAGACTGGCTTCAGCCTCTTGAAGATGCTTGAAGAAGACTCCTTGAAGTTGGCTGCTCGTGACCTTCACGAATTGCTCCGTTGCTGGGAAAACTACCACCGCTTGTGGACCGTTCGCCTGCACATGCAACACATCAACTTCCGTCAGGAATCCCGTTACCCTGGTTTCTACTACCGCGCAGACTTCATGGGTCTTGACGACGGCAAGTGGAAGTGCTTCGTTAACTCCAAGCACAACCCAGCTACCGGCGAAACCAAGATCTTCAAGAAGACCTACTACCAAATCATTCCTACTGCATAGTAGGGAGTGAGCTTCAGGGCGGTTGCGGGATGCCGCAACCGCCCTTTTATTGTTTCAACCCGGACGGCCTAAGCCGGGGCAGTAAGCCTGTCTTATTGTCTGGGCTTAGGCCGTGTTGATTAGGTCAAACCATGTAGGGAGGAATGCAAGGATGTCAAACTCCATACTCGTCGTCGGAGGCGGTTTTAGCGGACTCACAGCCGCCATCGAAGCCGCTGAAGTCGGCTATGAAGTGTTCATCGTCGAGAAAAGTCCGTTTCTTGGGGGGCGGGTCGCCCAGTTGAACAAATACTTCCCTAAGCTTTGCCCACCATCTTGCGGCTTGGAAATTCAATTCCAACGCATTAAAAAGAACCCAAATATTAAGTTCTTTACGCAAGCATCGGTGACGGCAGTGAAGGGTGAAAAGGGCGATTACACGGTTTCCGTGCACATTGACCCACGTCACACCGCACCAAACAGCGTAAATCTTTCCATGCTCGCCGCTTCTTTAGACGGCGAAGCTGATTGTGATTTCGAACTCGGCCTTGCTAAGCGTAAGCCTTTGTTCATGAGCACACCTTTTGCTTTCCCAAATCGTTATGTGCTCGACAAAGAAGCTCTTACACCAAGCGACGCTATTAAAGTCGGTGCAAGCTCCTTCTGTGATATGAACGAAGAAGCTCGCGACATCGAACTCAATGTTGGTGCTATCGTTCTCGCTACCGGTTGGCAGCCATACGACGTTACAAACTTGTCCAACCTCGGTGCTGGCAAGGTTGCTAACTGCGTAACCAATATGCAGCTTGAGCGTCTTTCTG
The DNA here is from genome assembly GCA_044433065.1 of Pseudomonadota bacterium. Taxonomy (GTDB): domain Bacteria; phylum Desulfobacterota; class Desulfovibrionia; order Desulfovibrionales; family Desulfovibrionaceae; genus Nitratidesulfovibrio. The sequence continues at coordinate 5,433 of JAWXUA010000053.1, read as the reverse complement.
CAGCCTGTGGTCCTACCTCTGGTGCGATTACTCGCCCAGGCGACAGCAAGGCTCCTAAAAAGATTGCCTTTGTACAATGCGCAGGTTCCCGTGACCAAAATCACTTGAACTACTGCTCGTACATCTGCTGCATGGCATCTTTGAAGCAAGCATTGTACGTTCGTGAACAATACCCTGACGCTGAAGTGACGGTGTACTACATCGACCTTCGTACTCCTGGTCGCTATGACAAGTTCATGCGCAAGGTTCGTGCTGATGAAAAAATCAAGCTCGTTAAGGGTAAGGTTGCTGGTGTTGAAGAAGACGGCGCAACTGGCGACGTTATCGTTGAAGTGGAAGACGCTGTACGCGGCGAAAAGCGTAAGGTTCGTTACGACATGGTTGTTCTTGCAACCGGTATGCAACCTAGCCTTGCTGGCCAAAAGCTTCCTTTCGATGTGCCTGTTGACGAAGACGGCTTCATCACTGGTGGGGAAGAAAAGGGTATTTTTGCCGCTGGCTGTGCCCAAAAGCCCCTTGATGTCATGCGCTCCGCTCAGTCTGGCACCAGTGCTGCACTGAAAGCTATTCAAACGGTGAGAGGGAGGTAGACCTAATGGCCACTAAAATTGGCGTCTATTTTGACCAATCCAGCATTGGCGGCGGGCTTGACCTCGACGCTCTTGCTGCTGGCGTCACAAAGAAATGGGGTTCTTTGACTCCCATCGTTAAGGTCATGCCTATTCTCGCTCTTGAAAAGGCATGTGACGAAATCCGCGCTGACATTGCAGAAGAAGAACTCGACGGCGTTTTGCTTTGTGGTACTTCTCCTCGTGTTGACTGGGACCTGTACAACTTTGAAGGTGTTCTCGTTGAGCGCGTAGGCTTGCGTGAACTTGCTGTTATGTCCTTCAAAGATGAAAACGGTGCTCCTCTTGCTGAAGGTGCTGATGCTCCTGAGCTTTTGGTTTCCCTTGCAACTGACTACATCAATATGGGTGTTGTTAAATTGCAAAAGACCAATGCTCCTGAAGGCGCAGTAGTTGACAGCGTTCGCCGCATCTTGGTTGTTGGTGGTGGTTGGGCTGGCCTTACCGCTGCTCGCAATGCTTCCATTGCTGGCTACGATGTTGTGCTCGTTGAAAAGGAAGCCGCCCTTGGTGGTAAGGCTAATAACCTTTTCAAGACCATTCCGCTTGCAGCTCCATACACCGAAGCTCATGAAACCGGCCTTAACGCGAAAATTGCTGAAGTTCAATCTGATGCAAAGATTTCCGTCATGCTCGGTTCCACCATTGCAAAGCTTGCTGGTATGCCTGGTGAATTCACCGCTACCATCGCTGGCGCTGCTGGTGAAGAAGAAATCGCTGTGGGTTCTGTTGTTCTGGCCACTGGCTGGATTCCACAAAATCCTGAAGTGCTCGCACCACTTGGTTACGGTTCCGTACCACGTGTTGTAACTGCAGCTGAATTTGAAAAGATGGTAAAAGAAGGCACCATGCAGGCTCGCCGCGTGGCCTTCATCCTTAATACTGCTCTTTGCGATGGTGGTGACATCTACGCTAAGGCTGAGCCAGTTGAAGGTGAAGAAGCTCCTGTTGATCACGAGAGCGTTCGCCACTTACCATACTCCAATGCTATCAGCAGCGTTGTAGCACTCAAGCAAGCTAATTACGTTTGCGATCAGTATGAAGGCGCTCAAGCTTTCATTCTGTACGATAACATGACTGTTCAAGGCATCCATGAGCGTTACTACAAGACCGCTCAAGATCGCCTCGGCATCATGATGAGTAAGGCTGATATTGTTGAAGTTCGCTCTGCTGACAACGGTGCTGTCATTGTTGAATGTGACAATACCTTGCTTGGCAACGGCGTCGAAATTGAAGTTGATATGGTTGTTCTGCCTACGGCTATCGTGCCTACCACGGCTAAGGACGCTATTTTGAACTTCGAATACCGCCAAGGTCCAGCTTTCCCTGACCTTGACCTCTTCGACGGCTTTGCAGACTCCAACTACATCTGCTTCCCATACGAAACTCGCCGTACCGGTGTGTACGCCGCTGGTTGCGTACGTCAGCCAATGACCATGGATGCTACCGCAGAAGACGCCATCGGCGCCACCATGAAAGCTATCCAGTGCATTGAATCCGCTAACCGCGGTGTTGCTGTGCACCCACGTTCTGGCGACCTTTCGTACCCACTCTTCAACTATGTACGTTGTACTCAGTGTAAGCGTTGTACTGAAGAATGCCCATTTGGCGCACTCGATGACGACGAAAAGGGCACGCCGAAGATTAACTTCAGCCGTTGCCGCCGCTGTGGTACCTGCATGGGTGCATGCCCAGAACGCGTTATCTCCTTTGCGAACTACAACATTGACCAAATCGGCTCAATGATTCGTGAAGTTCAGGTTCCTGCTGACATGAAGAAGGGCGGTCCTCGCGTTATCATTCTCGCTTGCGAAAATGACGCATACCCAGCTCTCGACATGGCTGCTTTGCGTAGCAAGCCTTGGAGCCCATACGTACGTATCATTCCTGTTCGCTGCCTTGGTTCTGTCAACGCTATTTGGGTTGCAGACGCCATGTCTAAGGGCATCGACGGCGTGATGATGTTGGGTTGCAAATACGGTGATGACTATCAGTGCCACTTCGTGAAGGGCTCGGAAATTTGTAACCGTCGTAAGGAAAACATTGCAGACTCCTTGAACCGTTTGGGCGTTGAGCCTGACCGTGTTGAGCAGTTTGAAGTTGCCATCGACGAATACGACAAGGTTCCAGCACTTATCGACGACTTCATGGCAATGATCTTTGAAAAGGGTCCGAACCCATTCAAGGGCTACTAGGAGGAGATGGAACATGGCTCAATCTTTTAAGGTTCAACCCGATCTTGAGTTCGTAAAAGAACTGCAGGAAATCGGCGGCGAATCGCTCAAGAAGTGCTACCAGTGTGCTACCTGTAGCGTCGCGTGTCCTATCTCACCTGCAAGCAATCCTTATCCTCGTAAGGAAATGGTCTGGGCTTCTTGGGGCCTGAAAGACCGTTTGCTCAACGATCCAGACATCTGGCTCTGCCACAACTGTGGTACGTGTTCAGACCTTTGCCCACGTGGTGCAAAGCCTGGTGACTTGCTCGGCGCATTGCGTAATATGGCATACCAACGCCTTACCCAGCCATCTATCGTGGGTAAGTGGATGAGCTCTGCTAAATACTTGCCGATCCTCGTAGCAATTCCTGCAATCTTGTGGGCTGTTATCTGGATGATTATGGCAAACGTAAATGGCTCGATGTTCCCACAAGGCGAAATCGTATACGGCAAGCTTTTCCCTGGTGACTACACCATCGACCCACTCTTCATGGCGACCTTCTTCGGCATGATGGCGATTATGTGGTGCGGCACTCGTCGCTTGCTCGCTTCCTTCAAGCCAGAAGGTAACACTTTGATGCTTGGTAAGACCAAACATTGGATCTTCCATCTCATCGACGTTATCTTTGATGAAATCGCTACGCACCGTAAGTTTAAGGACTGCGGCGACGACAAGTCCGACCGTAAGGTTGGTCACCTTGGCGTTTTCTATGGCTTCATCTTCTTGATGATTGTTACAGCAGTTGTTGCAGTTGGTCACTGGGGCGGTAAGGTATTCCCTGTCATCGCTATCCATACTCCAATGCCATTGTTGTTCCCTGTCAAGATTCTTGCTAACCTTGGTGCAGTAATTCTCCTTGGTGGCCTCGCAGTCTTGACCTTGCGCCGTCGTCAGCTCGACCCTAAAAAGTCCAAGTCTAACTACTATGACTGGTATCTCTTGGGTGTCATCTGGGCTGTGGCCATTACTGGCGTCCTGTGCGAATTGTTCCGCCTCGCGGACCTCGCCGTGATTGCCTACAGTGTCTACTACGTTCACTTGGTTGTGGTTTGGATGCTCTTCGCTTACCTCCCATGGAGCAAGCTTGGACACGTTGTTTACCGCACCGCCGCACTTACTTATGTGCGGGCCATGGGGCGTCAATAGCATGGCATGGCTAGGGCGTGAAATGCGCCCTAGCATTTAGAGCACATATATTGCTCTAGCAATCAGAGCGTTAAGCGCACAAAGGTCTGCTTAACACTCAGGATGAATTCTTAGAGAAAACTATCTCTCCGAAGAGAATCAGGAGGCCACAATGTCTGACGAAGGTCGCAGAGTCTTTAAAATGGACGCCGTACTCGGTCTTATCGCCGCACAGCAAAATGCTGAGGTGTCTGACCTTATCGCTTTCCTTGCTCAGCGTGACTTGAGCGCGGAAGAAGAACTCGCCGCCGCACCTCTTGCTAAGGGTTGGCTCTACAGCCAGCATGCACCTTTCATGCAATGCGGTTTCGATGAAAATGCAAACTACGCTGATTGGGCTAAGAAAGAATGCGCTCGCCTTGGCGACAACGTATCCCTTCAGCCAATCCCTGCAGCTGACATGGCTGGTATCAACGGCATTCTTGATAAGATTGCTGAATACAAAGCTACCATCGCTGCTAAAGAAGAAGCAATCGACGCTCTTACCGCTGACGCTGCAGCACTCAAGCCTTTCAAGGCTCAAGCTGCTGATCTCGAAAAGAAGCTTGCCGCTAGCGAAAAGAAAGCAGAAGCAGCTAACAAAGATGCTGTTGCTCTTCGCGCTGAACTTGCTCCATTCAAGGGCAAAGTTGCTATCGATGAGAAGAACCTTGAAAGCAGCGTGAAAGACCTCGTGTCCCGCGCAGTTAAAGATGCTCTCAAGAACTTGCCTGTTGCCGCAGCTGGTGCTGCTGTAGCTGGTGAAGCCGTTGCTGAAGAAGCCGCTTCTGGTTTCGATGACTTCGGTGGTTCCTCCAACGATGTACCTGATACCTTTGGTTTCGGCGCATCCGGCGCAAGCGACGACGGCTTCGGCTTCTAATCGCTTCGCACTCAGTACTAAAAAAGCCCAGCTCTTCGGAGTTGGGCTTTTTTTATTTTAACATTGCTGGGGGAAAGGGAAACTTTCTGTATCCGTAAGGTTCACTGCGTTCACCTAACGGCTATGGCCTTCGGCCACCCTTCGGGCAGGCCAGCCCCCATCCCCTTCAAAGACTTTTAATTGTGGATGTTATGCGGTTCGTTGTATGACGTTCGCGGCCACACGGTCTGGGGTAAGTGGCCGTTAAAATTTTGTTGGGTGCGATGTGTTTTCTTCGAGCAGGCTATGCATTGTTTCGCATGGCAATTATGGGACGATTATTTATTTTTAATGTAGGCCCTTAGAATGCCAAGAATGCCGATAGCAAAGTTGTGTTGAGCATTGTTCAGTTCTTGTCTTTACATACTACTTCGCTGCTATCTAGTCGTCCCTTAAGAACAAGCTTTTAAGAGTTATAGGCAGGCCTTTGCCTATGTAGGCTAATCATGCTCAAAACAACCGCAAGCCAGTTAAGAGCGTAAAAAAGGCATTGTCTCGTAA